>JBCCIW010000209.1:0-5714 GCA_039028055.1 Pseudomonadota bacterium
GCAAGTTGACGATTTCCAGGTCAATGACGTAGTTGTCACTGGCACTTATGGGCCAGGGACGACGACTTACACGAACAACTTCCCTGAAGTCGAGATTGAAGGGTTCGAGTTCGAGGCGATCTGGGCACCTGATGCGCTCGATGGATTTACGCTAACCGCCCTTCTTGGACTGCAGGACGCCGAAGTGGTCGACGGAAGAGTAGATGGGCGCAGAGTTGGAATCGGTCCCGGTGCTACGCCTGGAACACCGGGTTCAATCTCGGATCGGACGGGTGTCGATCTCATTCGGGTTGCAGATTACAACTATGCGATCCGCGCTGCGCATAGACTTGATCTTGGGCCTGGAGAGCTCTCATTGAGCGGCGGTTACAATTACATCGATGATCACGGACTTGCGAACGGGTTTGGCGTGGTCGATGTCGAGGACGGATACGGATTGGTCGATGCGTCGATTGCCTATGAGTGGGGAAATTACAAACTCCGCCTGACAGGCCGTAACCTTACGGATGAGGATTATCGGATCAATTCCCTCCCAACCGTCTACTTTCAGGGCTGGGGCAATCGTACCAATTGGCTGCTGGAACTCGAAGCGACGTTCTAGGCTTTGCCAAAATTTGGTGTGGGCGCTCGTATGGCAAGTGCCCACACCACACCGATCAAAGAGGACAGCATGGCGAGCCAAGACCTTGCAGGAAAAGTCGCAATCGTGACCGGTGGAACGCGGGGTCTTGGACTGGCGTGTGCACACAGTCTCGCAAACGCTGGGGCGAACGTAATCATAACCGGCTTGAATGAAGAGCGTGGTGCAGACGCCGTGCAGTCAATCGGAGCATCGACGCGCTTCGTTCGCCAAGATGTCGGCAAGCCCGACGACTGGCCTACCGTTATGGCGGCAGCGGCTGAGTTAGGCGATTTGGATATTATGGTCGCGAACGCCGGGATCAGTAACTTCATTCCCATTGAACAGATGGATCTACAAGCCTTCCGCACACTGATGAACATCAACCTCAAGGGGGCGTTCCTATCGCTGAAACATGCAACACAAGCCATGCGGAGCCATGGCAAAGGGGGCTCTATCATCATGATGTCTTCTGTGATGGGGCGCATCAGTGCGCCTGCGAATACACATTATTCAGCATCCAAAGCCGGTGTTCGATTAATGATGAAAGCTGCTGCCCTTGAACTCGGCGCCGAGAATATTCGGGTCAACGCTGTTCTACCCGGCTTAATTCATTCGGATATGACCGCATGGCTCGATGAAGCTGAAACAGCGTCAGCCTTTGTGCCTGTAAAGCGTTTTGGACTCGCGTCCGAAATCGCCGATACCGTCCTATTCGCCGCATCAGATCGATCAAAATTCATGACGGGAACAGAGTTGGTTGTCGACGGGGGGCTGCTTGCAAGATGACCCCTATCGACGACCTTAAGGACAAAGTCGCCATTATAACCGGAGCCACGAAAGGTATCGGGCGGAGCACAGCAATACTGTTTGCAAGATCCGGCGCGAAAGTCATCGCAACGGGACGCTCAGAAGATGCCGGTGCCAAAACGGCCGCCATGATCCAGGCTGAAGGCGGCGAGGGACTATTTACACGTCAGGATGTAACGTCCGAAGCGGACTGGAAAAAAGTATGTGAGACAGCGCTCTCCCGGTTCGGGGGCTTGGATATCGTTGTGAACAATGCTGGCGTTTTCATGGTTAAGCCCATTGAAAAAACGTCTGAAGACGACTTCGATTGGATCTACCAAACCAATGTTGAAGGGACATTTCTTGGTATCAAATACGGCTTCGATGCCATGCGCAAAACCGGTCGGGGCGGTCGTATTGTCAATGTCTCGTCCTTGATGGGACAGGTCGGGTTCCCAGGCGCCTCCGCATATTGTGCTACAAAAGGAGCCATCACGGGCTTGACCAAGTCAGCGGCTTTGGAAGGGGCTGATATTACCCCTCCGATCCGGGTAAATTCTCTCCACCCGGGTGTGATTTGGACTGAAATGATTACCGATCAATTTGGTGGCGACGAAGCCCTTCAACAAGCTTTTATCGATGAAACACCGCTTAAAATGATCGGACGACCCGAGCATATGGCAGACGCGATCGCCTACCTCGCTTCAGACCAATCCAGCTACGTCACAGGATCGGAATTGACCATCGATGGAGGGCGCGGTGCGGACTAGCAAAATCGTCGCACTTAAAACAAACAGTCTTGCTGGTTTTTTATTTCCTGTCATACTGTTTCTAAGAATTGGAATACCAATCGGGAGGTAGCGATGGCTGACGGCATCGGTAAAACAACACTGATTTCCTACGAGCGTTGCCCGGGAACCAGTTATACGGATTTGCTCGATCAGGACACGAGAGAGGTTCCCGACTTTCTGCGCGAGGAATCAAATGAAGTTATGGGCTGCGAACCGCTCGATGTGCGGCGATATACGTCAAAAGAGTTCATGGACCTTGAGAATGAGAAAATGTGGCCAAAGGTCTGGCAATTCGCAGCGCGTGAAGAAGACATGCCGGACCCCGGCGATACGGTCCTCTATGAGAATGGTAATAAGTCCTTCCTTGTCATCAGGCAGGAGGATGGAAGCGTCAGAGCCTTCTACAATGTTTGTCTCCATCGAGGCCGCAAATTACGAACGAAGTCAGGCTATTCAAGAGATCTGACCTGCATGTTTCATGGCTTCAAATGGCACAATGACGGGTCCATAAAGGAGATTCCTTGTCGTTGGGACTTTGGTCATCTCAAAGATGAAAAAATGAAATTGCCTGAGCTTCGGGTTAGCCGGTGGCAAGGCTTTATAATGATCTGCGAAGACCCCGATGTCGAAGACTTCGAAGACTGGGTTGGGCCATCAATAAAGCACTATGAGCGCTGGCGACTAGATGAATGCCACACAATTGCATGGGTCGGACGCGTGATCCCAGCCAATTGGAAGGCAACGGCCGAAGCCTTTATGGAAGCTTGGCATTCCATAACAACGCACCCTCAAATCCTGCCGTTTACGGGAGATGCCAATACACGATACGATGTGTACGGCGATCACATGAATCGAGCGATTACGCCGTCTGCAGTCCTATCCCCGCATATCGCCGATAAGTATGATCAGCAGTACATACTCGAGAAACTTGCAGTATTTGCGGGGAATAAAGAGGCAAGTGAGGGTAAAGCGGATGATTCTGCTGAGGACTCCGGAGATGACACGTCATCCGCTAATCCGCGGCGCCCTGCTGCCCCGGATCGTTTTAGCATGTTCGGCGACGAGCATGTTATCTCTCCGGATGATCCTGTTTTTGCTCGCAAGATCATCGCGGATGCGAATAGGAAGGCTTTCAGTGCAATGTCAGGTCGAGACTACTCGGACCTATCCGACAGTGAGATGACGGACAACTTCACATATAATATCTTCCCGAATTTTGCGCCTTGGGGCGGTTTTATTCCCAATATCGTTTATCGCTGGCTGCCTTGGAAGGACCCTGATCATTGCATGATGGAAATCCGTGTCCTGACAAGAGGCAAGGTTGGCGAGAAGCCACCGAAAACGCCGCCCATGCATTTGATCCCGGAAGACGAACCTTTTGTCTCTGCCGCGCATTTGCTGGGCACGGGCTTGGCAACTGTATTCGACCAAGACATGGCGAATCTGCCTTATGTCCAGGAAGGTATGAAAGCGTCAGGGAACGGCCTGCTTGAGCTTGGGAACTACCAAGAGAGCAGGATCCGTCATTTCCATCAGACTTTGGATAAATACCTGAACGCCTAGTTTCACCGCAATTCTATAGAGGCCACTTTTGCGAGTGGAGGGATGACGTCATGACTATTGAACCAATCAAAATGCCCAAATGGGGGCTTGCGATGGAGGAAGGCAAGATCGTTGAATGGCATATTCAGGAAGGTGAACAGATCCGTGAAGGCGATGATCTGGTGGACATCGAAACGTCTAAGATGATCAATGCCTGTGAAGCACATCAGGATGGCATACTGCGCCGGATCATTGCCAAAAGTGATCAGACTTTACCCGTCGGGGCTCTGATTGGCGTAATGGCAGAGAGCGATGTCAGCGAGGCTGAAATCGATGCCTATGTGGAAGAGTATCAGACAAGTTTTGACCCAAATGAAGCATCAGGAGAAGCGGTAGGTCCTGAGATTCGGACAGTTGAAGTCTTTGGACGAACGCTAAGGGTGGGCGTCATGGGTGAAGACCTACCCGGTACACCAATCGTGTTACTTCATGGTTTTGGTGGGGATTTAAACAATTGGATGTTAGTACAACCAAGTCTTGCCGAAACACGCCCCGTTTATGCCATTGAGTTACCCGGCCACGGGCAATCAGCCAAAGATGTCGGTGATGGTAAACTCGGGACAATCGCAACCGGCATCGTCGCCGCGATTGATGCTCTTGGATTGGAATCCTTTTCCCTGGTCGGACATTCCCTTGGAGGCGCGATCGCCGCTGAAGTGGCAGCACGCACTGGTTCTCGGGTGAAAGGTCTTGGACTGGTCTGTCCTGCGTCGATGCCCGGTGGTTCAATAAACGCAGATTATCTTGACGCCTTTGTCTCTGCGCGTCGATCCAGAGACCTCCGCGAACCAGCCAAAAACCTCTTTGCAGATGAAAGCTTCGTGACCCGCGATATGCTGGAAGACCTTATCAAAGCCAAGCGTTTGGACGGTGCGCAAGATGCACTGACACTGATCAAAGACAATTTGAAAGGCGCAGACCCAGCCTATGCTGGTCTCGGAGACCGGCTAAGCACAATCGCCGCTCCGATCATCTTGATCGCTTCAAAAACCGATCAAATCGTCGGATCGCCTAATCTCAGCGCCTTTCCAGATGGAACCAAAAGCGTTTGGATCGAAGAGGTCGGCCATATGCCGCATTTGGAAAAGAGTGGCGATGTCTCAACAGCGCTCAAAGAGCTGGCTTAGTCCGGATCAATTTCGCCTTCTCGGAGCATCAAAACGATCTTACTGACCAAGTCACGCACGGCCGTTCGACGTTTTTTGTCTGATATAACTTGGCGATTGGTATAAAGCCCTTGAATAGCCGCAACGATTAAATCATTCGCAAGCCGGAGGACATCTTTCGGTACATTCGCCCATTCAGGGAAGAAAATCGGGATCTGGTCGAATGAATAAGCATCCAATTCAATAGCACGAGACTCGAAGATTTCTCCCAATTCAGCGTCTTTACGGGACGCCATTGAAAGCTCAAGAAATGCGTCAAATTCAGGCGTTTGCACCCAGTTCCAATAGACCTCTACGCCCCCTGTTACATCGCGGCGTTGATCCTCACTCAGGCGCGTGATTTCACCGAAGAAAAGCTTCATTCGACGATAGAAGACATATTCAATCACAGATGAGATCAGGTGAGCTTTTGTTGCATAGTGATGCAACATCGCGCCGCGCGAGATCTTTGCAGTCGCTGCGACTTGCTGCGTCGTCGTTTTAGCGTAGCCATGTTTGGCCAAACACTCGACAGCCGCGGCCAGGATAGCCAGTCGGGTCTGAGCACTTTTTCTTTCTTGCCAACTGGCATCATCATCACCGGTTTTGTCAGGGTCAAGCCGAATTATTTCAGCTTCCATTTGCAACATTGCAGTCTTCAAAGCCTGCTCTGCAAAATCTTCCCCGGGATCGGCACTCTGTATCTTTTTGATGACGTTCATAAGCCTAATACAACTTTCGACATGATGTTTCGCTGCACTTCACTGC
>JBCCIW010000210.1:0-5703 GCA_039028055.1 Pseudomonadota bacterium
CGCCTGCCAGGTCAGTCCGCGATCGGTGGATTTATGCACGAACTGGCTCCCGAGGTAGATCGTTGACGGATCAAAGGGATCCAGCGCAAACCCGGAATTCCAGTTGAAACGAAGATCAACACCAGGAACGCGGTCGGGCTTGATGAGACGGCTCTCTCCGACATCAAGATCCCAGCGGTATAATACCCCGCCCTGGCTCATCGCGTAGCCGCGGCGGTTGTTCTGCGGGTCGGCGATGGTGTCGAAGCCATCCCCGAAGGCGACTTCCTGCCAGTGGAAGTTCCGTATGCCCCCATTCTCGAAGACCTCTGATGGCCCCCTCCAGGAACCATTATCCTGTAAACCCCCAAGGATGTTGTAGGGCACCTCATTGTCCACGGAGATGTGATAGAATTGGGCAAGCGGAAGATTACGGATGTAGCGCCATGTGTCCCCACCGTCGCGAGTGATGGCGATGCCACCATCATTGCCATCTATCATGTGGTCCGGATCATTCGGATTGATCCACCAGGCATGGGTGTCGATATGGATCGTGTTGGACGCCGCGCAGCAATCTATGGCGGGCATGTATTCGAAGGTCTTGCCGCCATCCTCGGATTTCTTTACCCGGCTACCGACGCGGTAGACGAGGTTCGGGTTTACCGGATCGACAGAGATATCTCCGTAATAGAACGGACGGTCATTGATATCGTAATCAGTGTTGACGAGCGACCAGCTGGAGCCGCCATCGTCGGAGCGTGCGAGGGCGCTCTCCTCGGCCTCGATCAGCGCGTAGATGCGTTCAGGGTTTGCGGGCGAGATCGCGAACGCCGAGCGACCGAGCTCGCCGGTTGGAAGTCCGTCTTCCTCGGTGATTTCGCTCCATGTGTCACCGCCATCCAGGGACATGTAGACGCCCGATCCCGGGCCACCGGACTTGAAAAAGTAAGGTTGGCGGCGGAATTCCCACATGCCCGCGAACAGCTTCTGCGGATTGCCGGGCACCATGCGGATGTCCGTCGCGCCGGTGCGCTCATCGACGTAGAGGATCTTCTCCCAGGTCTCGCCGCCATCTTCCGTGCGGAACACGCCGCGGGTTTCACCATCGCCCCAGAGCGGACCGAGCGCTGCGATATAGGCGATGTCCGGATCCGTCGGGTGCAGGGCAATGCGGTGGATGCGCTCGCTTTCGCGGAGGCCCACATAGTTCCAGGTCGCGCCGCCATCGAGGGATTTGTAGACACCGCCGCCGACAGACGTGGAGTTGCGGACATTGCCCTCACCTGTACCGACCCAGATGATATCCGGGTTCTGCTGGTTTATTGCGACGGCACCGATGGAAGCGACGGGCTGATCGTCAAAGACGGGCGTCCAGTTGAGGCCGCCATTTTCCGAGATCCAGACGCCGCCGGTGGAGGCACCCGCGACAATGAAATTCGGATTGCTGGCCACGGAGTCGACCGCTGCGATGCGCCCGCTCATCGTCGCCGGGCCCACAAGCCGCGCCTCCATGCCGGAGAAGAGCGCGCCGTCTACGGGCTGGGCCGTTGCTACGGGCGATAAAGCCAATGCGGTGACAACGACCGCTCCGAACAGATGTTTGATCATGGAAATCTCCTCAGCCCACTTGCCCGCGGGCGGGCAGTCTTACTCAGCAGCCTCGATGGCGGCGGCACGTTTCGCCCTCTGTTTCTGCCACTTTTTCAAATGGGGCAAGGCAAAGAGATAAAGTCCGGTCAACCAAAGCCCGAACAGAACAAGTCCGGCGGGAAGAAAGATGAAGAGCTTCGCCCATGGGGCGAAAAAACTGCCATCGTGGATGCTTTCGATGATGTCGGAGCGGCGGAAAGCGACGTGGATGACCTCGCCGTTGCTGGTATCGACCTGAACCTCCCAGTGGTTTTCGCCGCGAAACTTGGCGACGCCCTTGCCGGGCCGAACATCAATGCGATCGATATCGTCCCAGCTCTGAAAGCCTGCGTCCTCGGCAGTCATCGCTGCGGCAAGCAAATCTTCGAGCGCGAGCATAGGCCCTTCGGCCGAGATACCCCGCTCCGTTGGTGGCTGGATCCAGGCGATCTCTTTCTTCAGCATCAGGATAACACCTGCACCAATCATGATGATCAGCGGCAGGGCGACAACGATGGACGACCAGTTGTGAATTTGGCGCATCAGAATGCGTAGTTTCATGGCGTGAGGTCTCGACCAGCCCTTTCTTTCCCGTGGATAGATGGCGTGCGGGGTGTCGCTCAATCCGGGGATACTTTTCAATCTCTCCACCCTACTATCCGTCCGGAATTTGTCACGACATGTCCGGATGTGTCCGGCTGAGAGGGCAAATTTGGGGAGATTTCCCCATGTCTATGGGCTAGTATCGTGTCCGGATTACCCGCGAAAGGAGAGTTTCATGCTGGAAATGCGCCCGAGCTGCGAATGTTGCGACAAGGATCTGCCGCCGGAGAGCCTGGAAGCCGTGATCTGCTCTTTTGAATGCACGTTCTGCTTTGGCTGCGCCGAGGGTGTGCTCGCCGGCGTCTGCCCGAATTGCGGCGGCGGCTTCTCACCGCGACCGACGCGGGATACGGCGTTGCTGGAAAAGTATCCGGCGTCGACAAAGCGCGTGGTAAAAGCGGAGGGGTGCGGGTAGGTTTTTCAGGTCTGCTCTCGGCGGCGGAGGAGACGTAAGTAACCTAAGATGTTAGACGGCAAATCTAAACAGATTGCGAGAACACCGACTATGATTTGGAACATTGTCGATAACAGAAAGCGAAAATACCGTTGGGTAGAAATCAACGCTGTTATCGAGAACACAGAGCATGATAACACGTGCGAAGACACCGATTTTTGCGAGCCTCAAGAAGATGCTGTGACCTACGAACAACGCAAGAATATTCTTTTGCACGACGCCATTGTCTGGGCTGAACAAGCCACAGGAAAAGTAACTCTATATCTTTACGACAAAGGCCACGGAATTCACTAGATCTCTCCTTGACCAAAAGGAGATATTGCGAAGCTCCTACCGGAGCATGACCAAAACCAGGCATTCCACTCTTCGCGAAACTGCCCTACCTTTTCCGTCGATCGATGATGGAGGAGCATCGCTATGGCATCCAAAATTGCAGCTTTAATAACCGCCGCTATTACGTCGTCTGCGCTTGTCGCGAGCGCGCAGCCGGAAGGCTTTCACCTCGGCCCTGTGATTGAAGAGTACGGCCTTGTGGCCATCGTGCCCGATCGCGACCCGCTTCCGGCGGATACCGAATTCAAGGTCAGTTTCGATCTCTATGAGCCTGCCGCGATTGGCGAACTGAACAGATCTCTCGTTTCAGGTGCGCGGTTCCTGAACATGCGTGCCGAAGCGGGCGTTCCGACAGAGAATATGAAGCTTGCCTTTGTGGTACATGGGAAGGCCGTGCACGACGTATCAACGGATGCGCATTATGGCGAGGATTCAGGCGAGGCAAATCCCAATCGCGACTTGATTGAGAAGTTGATGGCGAATGGTGTGGAGATTTATGTCTGCGGGCAGAGCGCGCGGTATCACAGCGTTGAGGCAAGTGAGCTGTTGCCCGGGGTGCATATGTCACTGTCGGCGATGACGGCGCATGCACTGTTGCAGCAGGACGGCTATACGCTGAACCCGTTCTAGCGAGGTGCTTCATGGGCATTGCCGCCATGGCCGCGGGCTGCACCGGGGCGGATGGGTGATGTGTCGGCCGGTGTCGGTCAGGCGGATTTTTGCGCCGCCGCGCTGTTCGATCTGGCTCCAGGGGATGGCGTTCGGGCATTGGAGGTCATCGGCGGAGAGGGCGATGTCGACGGATGCGATCTCGGCGCAGGAGATGCTGGCGTTTGCGTTCAGCAGCAGGACCGTCTCGCCCTCGTCCAACTCGTAGAGACATCGCGCGCGGGTGCAAGCACTGCCCGGAATGGTATTTTCCAGGCGTAGTGGACCGAGGGCGTCTGCTTCGAGAAACGGGATCTGGGAGTAAGCCGGCCCGCCGGTATTGAGGTAAACCTCGCCGGAGGGGGACCAGTAGACCTGTGCCTGCGGTGTGGTGATCCAGAGGGCAGTGGCAGATGCGGCAGCGAGCGCGGTGGCTGTCAGGCGCGCCCAGCCTTGAAGGATGACGAACAGAGCGATTGTGATCGTAAAGCCAATGAGCACATTGGGAGGCATGGCCCGGATGGGGTGAGCGAGGCTTGCGCCCTCGTCTGCGGCGCGATGGGCGACGGCGAGGATCAGCTCGAGGGAGGCACCGAAAGCGCGCAGGCCCCATTCTGATAGACCAAAGGGTGCGAGAACGATGGCCAGACCTGCGGCGGGAACGGTCGCCACACTGACGATGGGCATGGCGATGAGGTTAGCAACCAGGCCGAGGGGGGCGAGGCGTTCAAAGTGGAAGAAGGCAAAGGGGGCTGTGGCGGCTGAGGCAGCGACGGAGGTGACCGCGAGGGATGTGGCTCCGAAGCGGAGACGACCGAACAGAGTGCGTTCGCGGTAAGGGCGGGACCGGTTCCAGGCATCGTAGATGGCTATCAGCACGCCCGTCGCGGCGAAGGACATCTGGAAGCCGGGCGAGACGACGCTCTCAGGCTTGAGTAATGCTACGGCCATGAGCGCGATGGAGAATGAGCGAAGGCTGAGGGCTGGCCGATCAAACAGGATCGCGCCGAAGAAGACCGTCGACATGATGAAAGCGCGCTGGGTGGAGACACTCGCCCCGGACAGAATGAGATAAACGAGGGTTGCGATGATGGCGGCGAGCGCGGCAGCTTTCTGGACGGGGTAGCGAATGCTCAATGGCTCGATGACGGCGAGGCTGCGCCGGACGATAAAGTAGATGAGCCCTCCGACAATGCCGAGGTGAAGGCCTGATATGGCGAGCAGATGCGCAAGCCCTGAGGCGCGGAGAGCCGTCTGGTCGGCCTCGGGCATGTAGGAGCGATCCCCGGAGACAAGGGCAGCCGCGAACCCGCCTGCCCGCTCACCGGCGACCGTGTTCACATAGTTTGCGAGCTGGCGGCGCTTGGCAGCGACGTAGAGCTCGAAGCGCTGACTAAGGCCTGGCGGGCGTCCAAGCACACCTCCGCGGCATCGGCCCTGAACATAACCAACGCCGCCAAGCCCATCGAACCATGCCGCTCGGCGGAAGTCATAGTCGCCCGGGATGGCGGGACCGGGCGGTGGACGGAGGACCGCCCAACAGCGGACGAAGCGGCCGGAAGAAACACGTAGGTCCAGACGGTGGGTCAGACGGATTGCCTTCGGCAATTGTGTGCTGTCGAAGCGGGCGACGGCATGGGGCCTGATGCGCAGGCGGACGCCGGTGGATGCAGGCTCAATGTTGGAAATCCAACCTTCGACCATGACGGGCCCGGTCAGCTGCGGAATGACGTTTGTACCCGAGGTTTCGGTTCTCATTTTTCCAGCGGCGAGGCCGGTCATGGTTCCGGCCAGCAAGATGACAATGACTTTTAATGATGCCGGTAGGCCGACGCGCTGCGCCCCTATTGCAGCGATCGACATAACTCCGAAACCTGCTGCGATCATTACAGTGGATGGCTCGATGGGTAGCTGATGATAGAGCAGCGCACCGAGACAAATTGACAGGGCGAAAAGAAAGGTTGCCCCTTCGCCGGGCGCTACGACCGATTTAGGCAGGCGCACGGGGTTGCTTTCAGGCAGAACAGCGTGTTCAAGCCTGTCAGGCGCACGATTAC
>JBCCIW010000211.1:0-5679 GCA_039028055.1 Pseudomonadota bacterium
ACAAGCTTGATATTATCAAGGAGATTGAACGGACACTCGATACAAGCGACGTCTTCCTACCCTGCAACTATCTCCAGGGCCTTTCGGTTGAGGACTGCTGCCTACAAAGCAAGCGGGAATTCGAAAGATGGACCGAACATCGTCTGTCATCAGTACACGGCACGATGACAGGACTTTAATTGGAATCTTCTATTTCCATCGCCGGAGAGGCAGACGAATATGACCAATCCACTTCGATATCTCATACTGCCGGCATCGCTGTTACAGTGGCTTGCGGGATATGTCCCGCGTCAACTCGGCTTGGGAGAGTCAATCGGTGACCGAACTGTTGCTGATGGCATCCCGCCAGAACTTCCACCAGGATACTTCTTCGCGATTTGGGGTGTGATCTTCCTCGCTTATTCGGCCGTAGGAATTTACGCCTTGCGCAATTCCAATGAACTGACACGTCAACTTTCAGCGCCACTCGTCGCTGTCGGTATCTTGAACTCAATATGGATACTCTCTGCCGAGTTTATCGGTAATCCAGTTCTCGATTTTGTTCTAATCGTTCCACCCGCGATCGCTGCTTGGGCGGCGGCGTACAGGTTTGATCGCATGCGCGGCCTCGGTGGAAGCAGTATCAAGTGGACTGCCGATGTTCTTACCGGGTTGCTCGCAGGCTGGTTGACAGTTGCCACAGCGATTTCAGTGCCGCGGGCCAGCAGATATCTCCTCGATCAGGGGCCGACCGATGCGGAATGGATCACATTATGGTCTGTTCTCGCTGTGATCAGTATCGGGAGCTACATTTTCAAAAGACGGATCAGTCGCAGCTGGTGGTTTTACATTGCTGGATGCTGGGGTCTTCTGGGAATTCTCGTCAATAACTGGACCCGGACAGGATTTGGCTATTTCGGCTGGATCGCATTGTTTTTCGGATTATGGCTTGTGTATCGGCGGCTGACGCAAGGCGCGAACGGCGCTATGCCTCTGACGAATTAGCGATTCACAGCATCTGGGGAAAATAATGGATCTCTCGAATATAGATTACAATGCTCTGATGGAGCAGTACTGGCCGGTTCTACTTTCAGGCGCTTTGAAAGTCGTCGGAGCGCTGATCGTTCTGATCATCGGTCTTCGCGTTGCCGGCTGGCTAGGACGGCGCGTTAAGGCCGTCGCCATGCAGCAAGAAGCAATCGACGATACGCTTGGCAGCTTCTTTGGATCACTCGTTCGCTGGTTCACCACCGCCGCGGTTATTATCGCGGTGCTACAGGTATTCGGCGTCCAGGCAACCAGTTTCGTTGCGGTACTCGGTGCTCTTACACTTGCAATTGGCCTGTCTCTCCAGGGCGCACTGGGAAACATCGCCTCGGGCGTCATGATCATGATTTTCCGGCCATATAAGCTCGGTGACTATGTGGAGGTCGCTGCCGCAGCGGGAACCGTAAAGGAGATCAATCTCTTTCAGACTGTTCTGGCCACCGTCGACAATATCAAGATTATGGTTCCGAACAGTCAGGCAATCGATGGCATTATCAAGAACTATACAGGTTTCGACACCCGCCGCGTCGATGTCGTGTTCAACATCGATTACGACGACAATATGGACCTCGCGGTGTCTACAATTTCAGCGCTTGTCGATGCGGATACCAGAATTCATCGAGACCCTGAGCCGTTTGTAAAAGTCACAAATCTCGGCGCAAGTTCTGTCGATATTACCGTTCGCGCATGGACAACGACGAAGGAATATTGGGACGTTCGCTTCGATCTCACGAAAAAGGGCAAGGAAGCGCTGGACTCGGCGGGCATAACCATCCCGTACCCCCATACGGTAATGGTTCAGAAGGCCGCGGAGTAGATCTAACCACTGCGATAGTGGCTATCCGGTCGAAGCGAAGGACGTTCGACAAAATACCAAAGTGCAAAGCTTGCCAGAAGGACGAGTGTTACCGATAGCGCGGCGCCTAAGATGGGGTTAGCGGCAAACAACCCCGCGGCAATAAGCGCCTGCACGATTGGAAAGTGGCAGATGTAGAGCCCGTAGGAAATATCGCCGAACTTCGCAGCCGGGATCGCCGGCCCCCTCCCCCAGGCCAAACCTGCGATAGCGCCCGTTAATCCGACTGCGCAGAGGAAATCCAACTCCGGCACAGTCAGGGAAACTGCCAGCAGCACGAGGCCCAGTCTACTGACTGCTCTAAGGTTCTGTAGGGTCCAATCGCGCCAAATCCATAGCGCAATACCAGTTGTAAAGAAGGCTGCTTGCCCAGGAAGCTGCCGTGCGATTTGAGCAAAGAAAAGCTCGCCGCGTTCCACTGCCATGGTTTCGAATACCAACCGCCAGAGCTCACTGGCGAAGTAGATCGCTATAAAAAACGCGAACAGAATGCGCGGACTTCGCCTCTTGAGCCAAATTGTTACGGGACCGAGAATTACCAGAGAAACATAAAACATCACCTCGATCTTCAACGTCCAGAGTGCACCGTTCACTTCTTCAAAGCGCTGGCTTTCGAATAAACCGGGCAATGTCGGGGCAAGAAAATTCGCAAAGACGAGGTTCGCCCCCAGGTATCGCATCACCGCGTCAACTGCACCGCCCTGTGCCAGCGCGATCAATGATGGAAACACTATTATTACGGCATAGGCCGGATAGAGGCGTCGAAAGCGCTTGCCGGCATAGTCAGCGATTGAGTGCGACCGCTCCCAGGAGCCATAGACAAGCGCTCCGGAGATAATAAAGAAACCTTGTATTGACAGTTCAGCGAGCGCCGCGAGACGCGGCTCCCAAAGGCCGTTGACGTCCAACACAGCGAGCACAATCAGGTGGTAGATAAACACCGTCGACGCGAACACTAGGCGCAGGAAATCAAACCGGTTGGCCCTCATGGCCGTTCCATGCCACGCCTTGGCCATGGCATCCATGTTTGAAAGACAGTAGTTTCATATCACCATGATGGATGTGCCTGACTACCCTGAATCTGCCGCGGACGTCCCGAAAAAGCGCCCACCAGGTTGGCAATTCTGGCGTCGCGAAAAGAAACCCAAGCGACCACTCTTAATTCGGCTCTTCGGTATTTCCCTTTGGGGCGGCGTAAAACTCTTACTTGTCTGTATTCTCGTTGGTTTCGTCATGCTGACGATGCAGTTTGATCCAGCCGACCCAGCTTTCGATGCCAGCGCAGCCATCTCCGAGCTCGTTCGAAATGCTGT
Organism: Pseudomonadota bacterium; assembly: GCA_039028055.1. Lineage (GTDB taxonomy): Bacteria > Pseudomonadota > Alphaproteobacteria > Caulobacterales > Hyphomonadaceae > CALLCD01. The sequence goes on from JBCCIW010000211.1 coordinate 3,196, forward strand.
GGCATCGACCCGTTGGGCAGTGACCAATTTCTGGAAGCCTGCCCTTACCGGAGCGAGCATTGTCTTACCTATTTGGGTTCTGTGGCGGCTCGCCACCTTGCCGTTTCGTAAGTAGCGCGCGCACAGATAATGGGCTGGTATGTTGCCCATAAACGGGCTGACCCCATATCCATGGTACATCCCAGACAACAAAACGGAGGGGCTTCCATGGACACTTCACAACTCATGTTTCGCGACGGACTTATGGATGGTGAGCGGATTCTCGTCACCGGCGGCGGTACGGGTCTCGGCAAGGAGATGGCAGAGGGATTTCTGAAACTCGGAGCCGAAGTCCACATTTGTGGCCGGCGAGGCGGTGTCTGTGAAGAGACAGCAGCAGAATTGATGGAAGCCCATGGCGGGAAAGTTGTGGCCCATGCCTGCGATATTAGGGTCGCCGAAGCCATCTCCGACATTAACGATAAAATCTGGACCGAGCACGGTGCGCTGACGGGCCTCGTGAACAATGCGGCGGGTAACTTCATTGCCCGAACAGAAGATCTTTCCATTCGAGGTTTCGACGCCATCGCCAACATCGTCTTCCGCGGCACCTTCTACATGACGCACGATATCGGCACGCGGTGGATAAAAGCCGGCAACAAGGGCAATGTTTGCTCCATCCTGACAACGTGGATCTGGAATGGCGGACCGTTCGTCGTCCCCTCAGCCATGTCAAAGGCCGGTGTGAATGTTATGACCCAGTCCCTCGCCGTGGAGTGGGGTCGTTACGGTCTCCGGTTTAATGCCATCGCTCCTGGCCCCTTCCCGACCGATGGCATGACAAAGCGTCTCGCCCCGCAAGCAGATTCCACTGAAGAGATGGGGTCTGGCCGAGGGGTAGAGAACCCCATGGGCCGCATAGGCAAGATGCATGAACTCGTGAACCTGGCGACATTTCTCATGGGCCCGGGTGCCGAATACGTGAATGGCCAAACGATTGCCATTGATGGAGCAATGTACAATGCCTCCGGCGGTAATTTCAGTATGCTTGCCGCATGGGGAGACACGGAGTGGGAAGCAGCGAAGGCTGCAATCATGGCCACGAATGATAAGGACAAAGCCAAACGTACTGTTTAGGCTATTTTAGTGTGCTCGGGGGGGGGCGGGTGATATTCAGAAAGGACGGAACGTCCCATGCGCCCTCATCTCGCCGTTGCTGCGGCAGCCTTCGCTTTATCCGCTTGTGTCTCACAGGACCTCACGCCATTTCCGGCAAACTATGATGCCGTTTCAGCCTCAGAACGTGCGCCCGATGACCGCTATACCGTAGTGTATCGGGGGTCCCCCGACATGCCAGCGTCTGAGGTGCTAGATCTCGCTTTGTTGCGCGCGTCGGCCATTACGCTTCAGAAAGATGGCGACTGGTTCGAAGTCGTTACTGACTATTCTCGCACTGACACGAGAAAACAGACGGCGTTCCAAGCCGATCCGTTTGCGCGCCGTGTTCAGCAGACAGCCAATTGCGGCGTTCTGGGGTGCACCACCTCCGCAACGCCCGAGGAAGGGTCAGGCGATATCGAGCGCGTGCGTGAGAGTCAGCCCTTTGTAACCCAGTCTCTCGAAATCATCGTCCATTACGGCGACATGCCAGTGGGCACTGACGGCTATGACGCGGTTGCAACGTCGGAGAGCATCAGGGCGAGGTATCAGAAGGACGAAGTCGAGTAGCCCTCACAGAAATCCCGATAAAAACCAGTAGACCAACCCTGCGATGAGCAGAGTCCAAAGCCCGCGACGAAGCCAGATCGGCAAGCGCCGCCAATAGGACGCGATGGAGTCGCCAAAAAAGAAGACTACGGCTCCAAGAATTGCGAAGCGGAGTGTTCGGCTGAAAAAGAAAATCGACAGGAATTGCCAGAACGGGAAGCCCGCAGCTCCAGCAGCCAGATTAATTAAATAGGACGGCGCGGGTGTTGTTCCACCAAGAAGGATAAAAGACGCTCCGCGTTCTTGAATAACCAGCGTGAGCTCAACAAGCGTTTTCTCGGCTCCAAACCACGTCGCCACCGATTCGGCAAACGATGCCCCAAGCCCATACATGATCGCGCCAGCTATCGCACTGCCGACGCCAGTGATTAGAACGAATAGCCATATTCTGTTCTTCGACGCAGCGCACAATGCTAGAAACAGGGCCTCGTAAGGAAGAGGGAAAACCGTTGTCTCGACAATCTCAATCGCGAGCAGAACCGGCAGAACCCATAATGAGTCGGCAGCGGAGGCTAGTCGATCTTCCAAGGCTGATGAATTCGTCACACTCGTTTGGGTAAGGTCTCTCCGTTTAAGAGACAAGGACCGAGCAGGTTTCGTGGCGTTGCCCGGCCGCTCCTACTCGCGTTCCACGCGAGCCTTTCCACGGCCAATCGCAAGTGCCTTGATCGCACCCCGGAACGTGCGGATTTCCTGGCTGGTCCAGCCGCCGCGGGTGAAGGCAGCGCGGAGATTCTG
>JBCCIW010000212.1:0-5660 GCA_039028055.1 Pseudomonadota bacterium
GAGTCAGGCCTTCGGAAAGCTGCCAAGGACAGAAAAAATCTGACGGCTGTCTCTGCCTGTTCGTTTGCCTCTGCTTCGGTTTGGGGCGCTTCGTCGAGTAATTCTGCGAGAACACGCTTCGCTGCCACGATTCCTTCTTCCGGAATTATGTCCCGATCACCCTCGGCAATTGAAAATGACATAGGTGTCCGTAGCACATCTACCTGGCCTGCAAGATTGAGTGTGTGCTCATATGCGGCAATAATCCGCTCGGCCTGGGTTGCGTGCTTCTGCGCGGAGCTTGCGATGGACGCGCATAGAAGACCGGTACCCTTCTGAACTGCCTCAATGATCAGGTCATCGAGATTTTCGAAGTGGGCGTAAACCGTTGGGCGGCTAACACCAGCTTGTGTTGCAATATTGGAAATATTGGTTCGGCCAGGGCCTAACTGGATGATGCAAAGCATCGTTGCGTTGAGAATTTGCTCCCGCGTTGATTCGGCTTTCTGCAGCGCTTCAAACGATTCTGTATCCGACATTTGTTTATAATGACGCGAGCTTCTTCAAAGGAAAAGCAAGCAATTGCGTGAGGCGAATATTACTGCTCGGGGTAAGGCACCACACGACCAGGATTCATGATCCCTAGAGGGTCTAATGCGGCCTTGATTGCGATCATGGATTCCGTAGCTGCGGGCGACCTTAGGTTCACCAATTCGTCTCGCTTCAAACGTCCTACTCCATGTTCAGCGGAAATAGATCCGCCATATTCCAGTGCCACGCGATGGACCGCCGTGGTAATCTCATTAGACTTGTCGAAGAGCTGAGGAGGCTCAGCGTCCTTGGCTTCGCAGACGGAATAGTGGAGGTTACCGTCTCCGACATGACCGAAGGCAACGACTTCGCCCTTTGGTAGAACGTCCAGCACTGCGACCTCGCAAGCCTCCAGAAACGCTGGAATTGCCGATACCGGGACAGATACGTCGTGGGCGATCGCCTTTACAAAAGCGCGTTTCACAAGCGGGATAGTTTCTCGGATTTTCCAGAAATCTTTAGCCTGTGCCTCATTCATTGCGATGAGCACGTCTTCAGCAAGCTTTTCCTCCGCTGCTGAGGAAAGCGCCTTTTCCAGCCTTTCCTGTGAGTCCATCGCATCGCTCGTCGAAATCTCGGCTAGTACGCGCCATGGCAGGTCACTTTTGAGAGGATCACGGATGTCCGGTTCCTCGCTGCAAACCATCTCGACCGCATTCTTGGGGATTATCTCAAAGCTTGTCACTGTATCTCCGGCGCTAGACCGAACATGCGATAGCAACTCCGTGACCTGCTCGGCGCTTTTGCACGTAATCCATGCCGTCGCCGTCTGGACCGCCGGAAACAGTTTCAACGTTGCCGCCGTTATGAGGCCGAGAGTCCCTTCAGCTCCTGCGAAGAGATGTTTGAGATCGTATCCTGTATTGTTCTTCCGCAGGCCTGATAGGCCGTCCCATATTTTGCCTGATGGCAGAACGACTTCCAAACCGAGTATAAGGTCCCGCATCATACCGTAGCGAAGAACGGCGACACCGCCCGCATTCGTAGAAATAAGCCCGCCAATAGTCGCTATGCCTTCAGAACCAAGGGACAGGGGAAACAATCGATCGACTTTGGCAGCTTCTGTTTGGGCGGTGAACAGAGTTGCTCCTGCTTCAATAACGAGTGAATTATTCAACACATCTAACGACCGAACACGGTTCATTCGCGTCATCGATACGCAGATTTCGCCGTGGGGAATGCCACCGTCGACGAGGCCAGTATTTCCACCTTGGGGAGTTATGGCAACGCGGTGCTCGCTGCAAAGCGTCACCAGCGCAGCTGCTTCTTCGGTGCTAGCGGGCCGTGCCAGAAATGGCGTATGCCCTGATTTTCCTTTTCGCCACGGCTTTGCTACGTCCGCAAGCTTATCAGCGTCCTCGCTCCATCCAGATGAGCCGAGGAGATCTTTGGCTGAAGATAAGAACGCTGAAGTGAGGTCGCCTGTCATATGGTCAAAACTAGTCCCGTTTCGCGGCTCTTGCGAGTCGGTCATTGATCGCAAGTCCAATGCCGCGATCCGGGATCGGGGCCACAGCGATGCGGTCATATGATTTGTCCAACTCGCGAAGCATGGAAAAGAGATTTGAAGCTGCCTCGATCAGATCTCCAGACATGGAAAGGCTATGCATACCTTTGCGGTCACCAAAACCGAGATAGGCTTCATCTTGGCTTGGGTTTTCGACGTTCAGCCGAAGCTTGGCCTTTGGTGCATAGTGTTTGGACATTTGGCCCGGTGAACTTGGCCCGGTCTCGCTTTGTTCGCCTCGCATATATCCTTCGAAGTCGATGCTCCCGGCTCGCAGTACCGTTGGAGTGTCTGTCACACAGGACAGAATAGTCGACTCGATCCCGACCTCGCATTTTCCGCCATCAATAATGAGATCCACCAAACCGCCCATGTCGTCCTGCACATGCTCGGCTCGTGTGGGACTGATGCGCCCAGACGGATTGGCGGATGGCGCGACAACGGGTTTACCGAAAGCTTTCAACAATTGCCGGGCGACTAGGTGTGCTGGCGATCGCAAAGCGATGGTATCGAGGCCAGCACGTGCAAGATCGCATACGGTATGCGTTTCTGCCAAAGGGACCACCAAGGTTAGCGGTCCTGGCCAATGCCTCATAGCGAGCGAGCTAGATGTAGCTGAGAAAACGCCCTCCTGTGCGGCTCCTCCGATATCCGACACATGTGCGATGAGAGGATTAAAGCTCGGTCGCCCCTTGGCCGCATAAAGGCGCGCCACGGCTTTCGAGTTCCCGGCGTCGCATGCGAGCCCGTATACCGTTTCGGTCGGCATTGCGACGAGTCCTCCTCCACGCAGGATATCGACGGCTGAAGAGATGGCTTCGTTCGAAGCAGGAACGATTTTGCTGGTCATTGGATGCGCTTTAGCAGTTACCTAGACCGGCTACGAGGGTGAGCTTGTCGCATTAACGGTGACGTCTACCGTGACCGCATCTGCTACCCAATCACCACTCGCATCGCTTTGCAGGCCCAGATTGAGATCGGTCCGCGATAGCAAAACCTGCCCGACCATCAGCGCCTTATCGCCCTCAATCTCGAGCGAGAAAGCAAAGGGTACATCAACGGTCAGGTCCTTGATCGTAATTGCTGCAGTTGCAGCGTACCCCTCCGCCGTTTCTTCAAATTCCGAAAGGGCGACACTCGCCAGCGGAAAGTTGCTGACGCCAAACCATTCACCGCCTTTGAGTGTATTGTCGTAGAGCGACGTTCCGGTTGTCGCAGTATCGGTTTGCACCGAGACTGATGCGGCGCTGTCGCCGAGCGAATTTTCATCGAATGCAATATCTGCCGTCCAGCTGGAAAATATCCCTGAATAGGGATTGCCGTTGTAAACCCCCGAGAAAGCAATCTCGGACGTTTCGTAATCTACCAACCAATTGGCGGCGATGCCCGATGCATCAGCGACACTGTTTGAAGTGCTCGAAAAAGACTGCGCGATAACCGGACCGCCTGCGATGATACCAAAGAATGCAGCTGCGCTTCCAAAGGCGATTGATGCTCCTCGGGCTGGTGCGCGAGGAGGTGAAGTTTCTCCGAATAGTCGTGGGATCATGCGCTTGATCACGCCTTCTTCGTCCGACAGTTCATGTTTCACAGCCCCTGCAACATGCATCACGAACAAGGCAATCAGTATCCATGAAAGAATCGCGTGCATTTCTTCAATACCGGGATAGATGGCTTCCCGTGTTTCAATTGCTAAGGTTGGTAGTCCCACGATATGCGGCCAGCCGACGGCTCCATAAAGCACCGTAGCAATGGAAAAAGGTGAGATGGACACCATAACCCACCCGCTGAGTGGCAACAGGATCATGAGTGCGTAAAGACCAATATGGACGTAATGCGCTGCCTTTTCCTCAAGCGGTGTCATTCCATCGGGAAGAGCTGGCGGAGGATTAAGGTACCGCCAGATAACCCGGGCGATGACCAGCACGAGGATAGTGATCCCGACAGACTTGTGCAGCTGGTAAAGCCATTCGATTGGCACACCATCACTGTCTTTCATGTTCTTTCCGATGGCGATCATACCGCCAAGGGCGAGCGCGAGCAGCCAATGAAAAGCGATCGCCACGCCTGTGTAGCGAGGCGACTGATCTCCAATTACTACTGGATCAGCTTGCAGACTCGAGGAATTCGGCTTCAACAATAATCTCTACCTCGTCCCCTATGTTTGGAATTAGTGCGTCCATCCCGAAATCCGAGCGTTTGATCGTACCCACTGCGGAAAACCCGATCACATTTCGACCTTCATACCAGGGCGGGCTCGCAACCCCGTTGAAGTTCGCTTCCAGTGTTACCGGAAGCGTTGTTCCGAGCATTGTCAGGTCGCCTATGATGAGGCCGTTCGTATCCCCCGTCGCCGTAATGTCCGTGGACACAAATGTTATTTCAGGAAATGAGCCCGCGTTGAAGAACTGAGCGCCGTTCGCCAGTTCCGCGTCCCATTCGTCTCCGTCTGGGTGATCGGTGCGAACCGATGTCGGGTCGATCGATACGCTCACAGACGAAGCGGTCGGATCTTCGGCAGCAAGTTCCAGGGTTGCATCGAAACTCGTAAAGCGCGCCGTGTAATAAGAGAGTCCGTTGTGGCTGATTTTCCATAGAAGCGATGCATGCGTGTTCTCGAGCTCGTATGAGCCTGGATTAACATCAGCAAAGGCGCTTGGCACCTCGGCTGCGACTTCTGTTTCTGCGTTGTCAGTTGCTGCCGCGTCAGCGGACGTATCGCCAGAGTCGCCCCCACATGCTGCGACAGTTAAAGTAAGAAGAGCGGTCGCTGTCGCCGTGAATACTGTCTGCGTTCGTATCATACTCAGTTACTCCTGCAGGAATTCTGCTTCAATGATGATCTCGACCTCGTCTCCAATGTTTGGAAGCAACGCTGTCATTCCGAAGTCAGAGCGATTCAGTACGCCGCGAGCCGAAAAACCGATTAGATCCTTGGTGCCAAACCATGGCGCGTTGCCGGTTCCGTTATATGTTGCCTCCAGGGAGACCGGAACTGTTACACCCAGCATGGTGAGGTCGCCTGTGATGACTCCCGTGAAATCACCTGTTGCTTCAACACCGGTCGATACGAAGGTAATTTCAGGAAACTCGTCGCCATTCAGGAATCTATCGTCGGTGGCGAGTTCACCGTTCCACTTTTCCCGCTCTGTGGGGTGGTCGGTCTCAACCGAAAGCGGATTGATGCTCGCCGTAACGGTTGATGAAACTGGATCTTCAGGATTGAAATCGATGCTTGCATCAAATTCGGTGAAGCGAGCTGTGTATTGAGAAAGCCCATTATGGCTTATCCGCCAGGTGAGGGATGCATGGCTCTTTTCAAGGTTATACGTCCCCGCCGCCGCTTCCTCAAAAGTCTGCTCGCCTGCAGTGGCACACGCGACAAGAGAAGCAGCGCTCAGCGTTGCGACGAGTAAACGTTTCATTTTTTTATCTCCAGTGTCGGCAGTGTGTGGTTTTAGGTGACGAGTCGAGAAATAGTGTAATATCCGACATTGCAAGTTATTTGGAGACCCTGGCATGTCCTATGACGCACCTGTGAAGGATCTTGCCTTCAGTTTGGACAGTATAGCAGGAATTGGCC
>JBCCIW010000213.1:0-5619 GCA_039028055.1 Pseudomonadota bacterium
CGAGTTTAGAACTCGACGTCGAGGCCCACTGTCAGCAGTGCACCGCGTGGGTCGTGAACCCGGCTGTCGAAACCGCCATTGGTGTTCACGGACGGTGGACGCGCACCGAAGACATTCCGAACACCAACCGTGAACTGAGCGATCTTGTCGCGGTTCAGATATTCGTTGACCGCTACACCGTATTGCAGATCAACACGGAAGTCGTCTTCGATCGTCACGCCGCCATTCTGGTCGTCGGTGTAGCTATCAATGTAGCGACCGAAGATGTTGAATGAGTGTGCGCTATTCGTGTACTCCACGCCGGCATTGAAGCGTAGTTCGGGTGTCGGTGACCCGAAGTTTGTGAAGTTCCGATTGCCTTCACCACTGACTTCACCTGCGAGTGGATCCTCGAGGGTGTAGTCGATGATGTAGGTACCGATGAAGGTCGGCGTGAATGACCCGATCGGCGTATCGGCTGTGTAACGGATCGAGAAGTCGATGCCCGACGTTTCAACAGTCGCCGCGTTCGCAAAGCCATTGTTGACCTGGATGATTGTTCCGGCGGGGCTCCGAATGACATTCGGCCCTAGCGGATCAGCATCCACGATCGCTTGCGGCGATGTCTGAATGATCGCGTCATCAAACTCGAAGTTGAAGTAATCAACATTGAGCTCCAGGCCGTCGATTGGGGAGACGGTGCCGCCAACGTTGAACGCCTGGGAGTCTTCCGGAACAAGGTCCGGATTACCCAACGCCCGAACCGCAACAAATGCGTTACCCGCGGTGGCCGGGTTTGGGTCGGTTACCTGTTGCAGGGTGGTCGACTGACCAACCAGCTGGAAGGTCGACGGTGCGCGGAACGAGGTTGAGTATGAACCACGCAGGGACAACCAATCCGTCGGCCGTAGCAGGAGCGCGACTTTTGGATCAAGTGTGTCGCCGCCATCTTCGCCATAGTCTTCGTAACGAAGCGCTACCTGCAGATCAGCCCATTCTGTCAGAGGTACAGCCAGTTCACCGAAGAACGCATATACGTCCTGGCTGCCGTCGAAGGGTTGTTCACCGATCAGGAAGGCAAAACCGTCATTCTCTGTGATCTCGTCGAAAGATGCTGAAATGTCCTGACGACGGTACTGAGCTCCTACAGCCAGACCAATTGGTCCCGCTGGAAGCTCAAAGAGATCGCCGGAAACAAATCCTTCAACGACCGTTAGTTCGGATTCGCGATCCGAAGAGCTAAACTCGATAAGATAATCAAGTAGAGCTGGATCATTTGGCGCTCCACCAATTAATGATGACGAGAATGGGTTGAAGAACGTCCCGTCAGCAGGGATCGTTCTGCCATTTGCCGTCAAAAACGGGTTAGACGCTGTACAGTCGAGGCCCGTGGCTGCATTGAATGCCGGTACAGCGTTAAAGCCACGCAGCGAACAAGCGAACCGGTCGGTGACCGTGTCTTCTGTCATTCCAACGAAATCGTTTTGCGCACGCGTAAAGTTCAAGTTCCAGCGTGCATTTGAGAAGAAGTCGAGGCTGAAATCGCCCTCTACCGTTGTTGCAAACCTCCATGTTTCTGAATCGAAGCTGGCTGGAGAAACGCTACCACCATTACCGATCGCTCGGCCAAAGAAGGCAACATCTGCACCGAAGATATTGTTCGGATTGAAAGTTGGTACGATCGCATTCGCAGTCTGGAGAACCGGGAAGGTTGGTGAGTTTCCACGCACTGCTTCATTGTCAGCGTAGCCAAACTCGGCCTCGATCCGGATGTTGTCCGTGATGTCGTAATTTGCCGACGTGAAGAGCGTAATTCGCTGCTCATCGGGGACGAGGTTAAAGAATTCACCGAAGTCAAATCCGCATAGCCCAACGTCCGGCACGCCTGCCGGTGTGGCCGAGATAACATTGGGGACGCCACCTGCTGCCGCACAGCCTGGATCAATCACAGGAGCTGTTGCAGGGAAACCTGGAACGCCGAAAAACGAGCCCGGATTACCGAGGTTTGATGTGTCGTCACCTGCGAATAGTGTCTCGCCATTCGGGCCAAAGATCGGGCCAGTGGAAAGGCGTCGTTCTTCTGTTGTGAGCGCCGAGCGATCAAGATAGCTAAATGCCCCAATCAGGTTCAGGTCACCAATAGCTCCGCCGACGAGACCCTGAATGTTGAATTCGTCGTACTCGCCCTGGCTGAGGTGATTTGTATATTCGGCTGAAAAGAGAGCGCCTTCGTACTCTTTACGGGTGATGAAGTTCACAACGCCTGCGACCGCATCCGATCCGTAGAGTGACGAAGCACCGTCTTTCAGAATTTCCACGCGCTCGACAGCGATCAGCGGAACGAGGGAACTCGTATCCACGAAATTGATACCGTCATTGGTTGGTGCGGAAGACAGCGTTTGGCGTTTACCGTTGAGAAGGATCAGCGTGGATGCAACACCGAGGCCACGGAGGTTGATGTTCGATGTGCCGGTTGTTCCGCCCTGGGTAAAAGCGTCAGGGTTGTTTTGCGCACCCGTATTGATCGTAAGTGTTTGCGTCAGATCGGCGATATTTTGGGCACCGATGTTTCCAATATCGACGCTGCTGACGGTGTCGAGCGGTGAAGCAAGATCAGCCTGTGACTGTCGTCTGATGAATGAGCCCGTGACAACAACCTGGTTCAGGGTGCGTTCTTCTCCGGTTTCTTCAGGAACGGTAACCGGGTCTTGCGCCAGCGCTGGCGCGGCGAACGCCAGTGCCGTTGCAGCACAGGACGTTCGAAATGCAAGTTTTGGATTTTTCATGGACACTACCTCCGTTTGTTTTTTTATTCCCGCAGATTTTCCCTCTCTCCGCGGATCGAATCGTACGCAGCCATTACACAAATCAACTGCGTCGACGCTCTGCTATCTTGCAGGATGCGTTACCATGGGGAAGTCTATTTTTACCGAATATCGGTGAATTTCCTTGAGGCTGGTAATTTGGCAACGGTTGTTAGTGAGTTGGCAATAATTCGCCGATGGAGGGGGCACCGTCGCCTCACGCACCGGGAATGGAAACCGTTACGAACTCCACTCGCGCACTCATTAACTCGCGGCAGGGCTGTCTTGACGTAGATTCCGATGTGAGAACGAACAGGGTTTTGCCGTCATTGCCCCCGAGCGCCGTTGCGATGGCCATTCGGCCTGTTTCAATTCGGTCCGTAATTTCACCGCCTTCGATCATCCGAACGGCTTCTCCGGTTGTGGGAGACGCGATCCAAATGCCACCCTCAGCATCCAGACAGATTCCGTCCGGAAATTCATTGTTCTCCAGAACGCCCCAATCCCGTCGATTTGAGAGCTTGCTGTCAGGACCAATATCGAATGCTGTGAGCTTCCGCCCATAGGTCTCGGCGACCACCAGAGTGCTACCCCCGTCCGTTACAACCGTCCCATTCGGGAAGAAAAGGTCCGAGGCGGCGACCTCGGCTGACCCGTCTGGGTCCACGCGAACGAGGACCGTCGGCACCGGCGTCTCGCCTTCATCAAAGATAAAACCGAAGTTTCCGACCCAGGCTCGCCCTTGGCTATCCACAACCATGTCATTGATACGCTTGGGAACCAGTGCGCTAATATCAGCATGTTCGGAGAATTCGCCAGATGGCGTTCTGCGCAAGAGCTTCTTGTCGAGCATCGAGACAACGAGCATGTCGCCATTTGGCAACCAGCCCAACCCAGAGGGTTGTTGGGGGACGTCCATTACCTTTTCGGCGTCTCCATCGAGTGTCAGTCGATAAACCGCATCACCATGCATGTCCGACATCCATAATGCGCCATCGCGCCATCTTGGACCTTCGAGGAACGCAAAGCCGTCGGCGAGTACTTCTGTTTTCATTGGTGTTACACCTCCCGTGTCAGCCGTCGAACTGATCCTGCTTTCTATCTCCCATGAGGAGCCGTTGCTCCAGGTGTCTCCTCAAGGCGGCGTAGAACGCGTTCAGAAATGCGATGTCTGTTTCGCCGCTGCTCGGTGACCAGCTTATCTTCTTTCTGATTTCACTTGCGACATCTTTTTTGGTTCGGTCATTGGACTGTCTCAAAACGCCCTCGAGCACCTGCAACTCGTACACGCCGTATGTGCTCAGTTGTTCCGCTGTGAACGTGAGCTGCTTGGCATCATCTGGTGCCTGCTTGCGATCGGTGGTGACATCTTTCTCTAATGTGACTTTGGGAGCATGGATAACCCATGTTCCGGCGATAATGTCTCCGCTCCTCAATTTGTCCCGATTAAACATGGGAAACAGAAGAAAAAGGCCTGACCAGATCAGCCCCATCAAAGCGATCCAGCCATTCACGCTTTGATCGATACCAAGAAGAAATGAGAGTGGCAGGAAAACCTCTATCTCCCGCAAGAAGTTCCGGGCGAACACCGCGTTTGCCGTCAAACGCCCACCATTACGTGCGGCGACGCGGAGGCCGAGCAATCTCTTGCCCGGTGTCGCTGCGCGACGTCCCATTTCGAAGAAGATGAAATAGAAGTTCCGGAGTGTGAATGCGAACAGCATCGCAATGGCACCGGCAATGTTCCAGCCAGCAAAACCAAGTTCGACCGCCAGGTAGCCGATTGCGATGAGCCCGAGGATGAGGGTGACAATCAGAATGATAAAATCGATTATGAACGCACCCGCGCGTTCTGATGCCGAAGCTATGCGAAGCTTCAGCACTGCTCCTTCCGGTGTGATGAGTTCACGGATGGTTTTCTGGTCGCGGGCGCGTTGTGCCATGCGGGCCCGGCGGCGTTGTACGCGCTGCACATTTTCGGGTCGCGCTGCTACGGTGTCAGTCATCGATCACATGCCTCCGCTTAGGGAGATAAAAGTACGTTCCCCAAAGAACGGCTGAAGTGCCAGCGATCGCATAGCGAATGAGATCTGAATTTATGAGCTGACGGCCAAACCCCTCCAGGATCGCCGCGATGAACATCATCACGACCACACCAACGGCGACCATCGCTGCTGACTGGCCGCGGTCTCTTGCCGATGCTAGGCGATCCTTGTCACCTGGAAACGCCACAGCGCCGCCGATCATGAATCCGGCAGCGCCTGCCAGCACAATCCCGAAGAGTTCCGTGACGCCGTGAATCAGGAGCCAGCCCGTGACTTCAAATCCGAGGCCCCGGCTCCAGAACAATGCGTAAAAGGCCCCGAGGATCACGCCATTATAAGCAATTAGCAGGGCTGTGGGGACGCCGAACATGAATCCAAGTGCAAAGGCAAAGAGCGCGACGCCTGAATTGTTCGAGAAGAGCTGCGCCGAAAATGCGCTCAGAAGTCCGTCGGCATCGGTTGTGTCGCTGTAGAGCGTCGACTGTAGATATTCGGTTGTGGCGTTGGGATTTCTGTCACCCGCAAGTCCGCTGGCTTGAAGTGACCAGAACCACTCCATGTCGATCATGCAGAGCACGAAGGCGGCGAGGGCTCCCCCGAAAAGACAGACGGCGGACAGAAGCGTTGGTCGCCAGGCTGAGCGAACGGCTGTAGGCCAATCGTGCCTGAAGAACTGCGCCAATCGTTCGCCCAGTGTGGTTCGGGTGCCGTAGACGAAGAAATAACTTCGTGTGCAGAGGTTTTCCAGATAGGTGATAACGTTCTGATCAAGGGAGATCGAGCGTGCGACC
>JBCCIW010000214.1:0-5618 GCA_039028055.1 Pseudomonadota bacterium
ATACTCCATCACTGGCAACAAGACGTGGATCACCCATCCCGTTCGCGCCGATCTGATGACACTTCTTGCGCGGACCGATCCCGACACGAACAACTTCTCCGGCTTGTCCATGTTCCTGGCGGAGAAGCCGCGCGGCGACGATGACACGCCTTTCCCCGCCGAAGGAATGACCGGCGGTGAAATCGAAGTGCTCGGCTACCGCGGCATGAAAGAATACGAAATCGCTTTCGACGATTTCCGGGTGGACACCGCCAACCTACTGGGCGGTGAGGAAGGCCAGGGCTTCCGGCATCTGATGGCAACCTTCGAAAGCGCCCGCATCCAGACGGCTGCCCGCGCAGTTGGCGTAGCGCAAAACGCCTTTGAACTTGGACTTCAATACTCTCTCGACCGCGTACAATTTGGTCAGCCAATCTTCAAGTTCCCCCGCGTGGCCAATAAGCTTGTGATGATGGCCGCCGAACTCATCGGCGTTCGCCAACTGACCTACTTCTCTGCCCGACAGAAAGACTCGGGCAAACGCTGCGACCTCGAAGCCGGCATGGCAAAACTTCTGGGTGCCCGCGCCGCGTGGGCCGCCGCTGATAACGCGGTACAGATACATGGTGGCAACGGCTTCGCCCTAGAATATCCAATCAGCCGCGTGCTTCAGGACGCTCGTATCCTGAATATTTTCGAGGGGGCTGGCGAAGTCCAGGCCATGGTTATTGCCCGTCGCCTGCTGGAAGATCGAAACCGCTAAACCTTCGCCCCTCGCCGGCACGCAGTGCAAAAAAGAGAGACTTGTTCTCTGGCTCCGATCACATCATGCAGCCCACCACTCACCTACCAGAAGCAAGTTCACTCCGCGAAAAGTGAAATCGCACTTGCGACCATCGCCTCCGTGGCCACCGTAATCGCTGGCTCTGGCTCTATCCGGAAAAACGGCGAATGGTGGGATGGCGCATCAGCCACGAGGTCCGCAGGCGTCCCACCCACCGAGAAATAAACGCCCTTCACGCCGGACTCCGGCGTCACAAAATATGAGAAATCCTCCGCGCCCATGCCTTGCCGCGGCTTCTCCAACAATACTTCTGCACCAAATTGCTCGGTGATCGCAGCTCGCACTAGCTCTGCCGTATCCGGATCATTGATCGTGGGTGGTGTTGTTTCAGATTCGGATCGGATCACAGTCGGATACAGGTCCTCCGGCACGCCAAGCGATACCGCAACGCCGCGAGCCACCCGGTCGATACCGTCAAGTAACTGCGTGCGCACCTCGGGATTGTCGGACCGCACAGTCAGCTGAAGCCGCACTTCATCGCCGATAATATTGTGCTTTGTACCGCCATGGATCGACCCGACGGTAATGACTCCGGCCTCGAGCGGCGCGATCGTACGCGAGACAATCGACTGAAGGGAAACAACAATCTGCGATGCCACCAACACCGGATCGACGCCCCTGTGCGGCGATGCTCCGTGCGCCCCGACCCCGCGCACAATAATATCGACGCTGTCGGAGCTCGAATACGCCTTGTCGAGCGGAACCTCTATCCGACCCGTCGGCGTATCCGCAGACACATGGAATGCAAGCGCATAGTCCGGTTTCGGAAAACGCTCGTAAAGTCCATCTTCCAGCATTTCCCGAGCACCGGAAATCCGTTCTTCAGCAGGCTGACCAATCAGCACAAGCGTTCCCGACCATTGATCGCTACGTTGAACCATCTGACGCGCCGTTCCGACAAGCGACGTGATATGGGTGTCATGGCCACAGGCGTGCATCACAGGCTTCACAATGCCGTCTATGTCTTCCTGGGTCGCAGTCGAGCGATAAGGCAGATCATTTATTTCCGGCACGGGCAGCCCGTCCATATCCGCACGGATCATGATGGTCGGACCATCCCCGTTTTCCATGACCGCGACGACACCTGTGCCCCCGACACCCGTCGTCACGTCGAAGCCGAATGCGCCAATTTCATCTGCCAGGCGAGCTGCCGTCTCAAACTCCCGATGAGACAGTTCCGGGTTGGCATGGAAGTGCTGAAAAAGGGCCTCCAGGTTCTCATCATAGTCAGCTGCAATCGATGCCCGCAGATCATTATCGGCGGTCGCGGACGGCAGCACGGCACACGCCGCGATCGCAGCAACGGATACGGTAGCGAGATACTTCATTTTGAATCCCTTCGAAAACTGGCCAGCCTTGACCTTATGAAGGGTTCCTGAAGACGTCTAGCCGACGACTGCTGGACCTACTGCCGCGTCGCCGAAAGCCCGGCAGCGGCAATGCCGGCCTCGGCGCATTCCACATCCTGCAGGGGAGGCTCACCGGACGTCGCTACCGATCCAAGGAACGACTGACCATCCGCTGTAAACACGGGCACACCGCCTGCCACGGTTACAACACCCGGAGCGTTCGCAAATCCCGGCGTACCCTGCACGGCTTCCTCCATTCCGGATGTGGGAAACCTCCACATGGCAACGGCTTTCGCCTTATCCATGGCAAACGCTGCGGCCCCGACACTCGCGCCATCCATGCGCAGAAAGGCAAGAAGGTTGGCAGACGAGTCGTAAACCGCGATGCCATGGATACGGTGATTTTCCTCGGCAAAGGCCTGGCACCCATCGATGATTGTCTCCGCCTGGGCCGCGGAAAGAGTATCCGCCGCAGCGAGACTGGACGTGGAACACGCGATGATGCTGAGAGAAATACATGCTGATCTGATCATGGAGTTATCCTTTGATATCCATGCAGCACACAGTCGCGTGGTAGCGCAGCCCCCCGCAAAAGTCCAAGAGCGAAATTCATCAGATACTGTCGAAATCGCCGCCTCGGCCCTTACCGCCTGCAAAACGGGACGCCCCCGATGCTGCCCCGGCCTGCAGGGACTCCCGACCGATCTCCGCTTCGAATTCAAGCGCCTTATCAATCGGCATACCCCATTGGCCGATTGCGCTCAGCCTGTCATTCCGCATGCAGGCTTGGGGGAATTCGGAGAGTTGCTGGGCCATCTCCAGGGCAGCTGAGAGTGCTTGCCCATCGGGCACAACTCTGTTGGCGAGACCAAATGAAAGCGCCTCCCCCGCTCCCACCGGCCGCCCTGTCAGGATCATATCCATGGCGCGGGACTGGCCGATCATGCGAGGCAAACGAACCGTTCCACCGTCAATCAATGGCACGCCCCAACGGCGGCAAAACACGCCAAAAGTTGCGCTCTCGCCAGCAATCCGGAGGTCGCACATGATCGCAAGCTCCAATCCTCCGGCAACAGCGTATCCTTCGACGGCTGCAATGGACGGTTTTGTCAGTTCAAGCCAGGTCGGCCCCATCGGTGCCGTCCGCTTGTAGTTGCCGCCAGAAGCGACCGCTTTGAGGTCCGCTCCAGCACAGAAGGTCCCATCAGCACCGGTAAGTATGTGGACAGCGACATCATCATCTGCCTCACCTGCCTCGAACGCCGCCTTCAACTGTTCTGCCGTATCCGGATCAACGGCGTTGCGAGCCTGAGGACGGTTTATAGTGATGATCTGGGCGGGGCCAGATTTTTCAATGAGAACAGTATCGGTCATTCACACCCTCCTAAATCCACCTTATGAATCGACTACCACTCATGCTCTTTGCCCTCCCAGGTCCAGAATCGGCCTGACTGCCCCATCGTTAGATTCGTGATCAGTTGAAACAACCCCGCGGCGCTCTCCGAGGCAGATATCTCCGCAGACGCCCCTCCCATATCAGTTTGGACCCAACCGGGATGAACCGGGCATACGATAATACCATCTGCTTCCAGCTCGAGCGCCAAAACCTGCATCACTTTGTTCACAGCGGCCTTGCTGCTCCTATAGGCGAAGGATCCCGTGCTCTTCCGACTTAGAGCACCCATCTGACTGGAAACGGTCACGATCCTCGGTCTGCCAGATCGCAAAAGGTTGGACTTCAATGCCGCTGCCAACCGAAACGGGGCAAGCGTATTCACCTCAAACGCTTCGAGCCAGGCGTCATAATTCATATTATGCTGGCTCTGGTGATCACCGCCAAAAACACCGGCATTATTAATCAGGATATCTATTGTCTGATCGCCTAGTTCACGTGCGAAAGTTTCAACATTCTCCGCACTGGCAACATCAAGCATTTTGATCTCAACGTTATGGGTTTCAGCCAAACGGGAGAGATCGGAAGCGTGATCGGGCGTCCGGCAGCCGGCGACCACACGCCAACCATTGGCCCCAAACCGGCGCACAAGTTCGAGGCCAATACCGCGATTGGCTCCAGTAATAACAACAGTCCCGATTGGTCACTCTCCAAACAAAATCGCGCGGCCGCGCCTCAATTCGCTCAATCCATGTCAGCGTCTATTTGCCATGGCAAGGAAGCAGGCAAAAGCAAAAGCCCGCACCATGATGATGCGGGCTTTTTCTATCTCATAACAAAGCTAGTGCTCTACGCAGCTGCCTCAGCCGGCGGGAAGCGATCGTAGAACCCTTCCCCTTTTGAGGCCATATCGCGGAGAAGCTCCGGCGGCGCAAAGCGATCGCCGAACTTGCCAGCGAGGCGGTCCGCCTCCTCGACGAATTTGTCGATCCCCCAGATCAGATCGACATAGGAGCAGCACCCGCCCGTATACGGAGCAAATCCCCAGGCGAGGATGGAGCCGATGTCGCCGTCGCGGGCATCGGTGATGACGCCTTCTTCGAAGCAGCGAGCGACCTCAATCGCCTGGCGTACCAGGAAGCGATTCTTGATCTCATCCTTCATGTCCGGCGGACACTCGTCCACTTTAACTTCGATCTGGGAATTTAGATCCGGCCACAGACGATCCGGCTTACCCTTCTCGTTATAGTCATAGAAACCTTTACCGGCTTTACGACCGACGCGGCCTTTGTCCTCGACGATCCAGGCCATCAATTGGCCAAGCTCGTTTCCGGAATAGTCCATGCCAGCGGCTTCCGCCATCTGGCGACCGACCTTCAGAGCCGTGTCGAGGCCAACACTGTCGGAGACTTCCAGCGGCCCCATCGGCATGCCCGACTGGCGGCCGACATTTTCGATGATCGCAGGCTTAATGCCCTCGGCGAGCATGGCCATGCCTTCCTGAGTATAGGTGCCGAAGCAGCGGGACGTATAGAATCCGCGGCTGTCATTGACGACGATCGGCGTCTTGCGGATCGCAAGCACATAATCGACAGACTTCGCTAGCGTTTCCTGGCTCGTCTTCTCGCCCATGATGATCTCGACAAGACCCATCCGCTCCACGGGGGAGAAGAAATGGATGCCGATAAAGTTGGCAGGACGCGACGACGCCTCCGCAAGGCCGGTGATCGGTAGCGTCGACGTGTTCGATCCGAAAACAGAGGTTTCTTCCAGCTGCTCTTCTGCCTGTGCTGTGATCTTCGCCTTCAGTTCAGGGTTTTCGAACACCGCCTCGACAACGAGGTCGGCACCCTTGATGTCGTCGTAATTGTCGGTGGTCGTGATGAGATCGAGCAACTTGTCGCCCTTCTCCTGCGTGGACTTGCCGCGAGACACGTCCTTCTCGACCAGCCTGCGGGAATAGTCCTTACCCTTCTCCGCATTCTCTTTGGAGATATCGAGCAGGACCGTCGGAATACCAGCCTTCGCCTGAACGTAGGCAATGCCTGCGCCC
>JBCCIW010000215.1:0-5603 GCA_039028055.1 Pseudomonadota bacterium
AAGCCCGACCGCGTTCCTGGTGTTGATCTTCGTTTCAACTGGAATTCCGGGTTTGCGCTGGATCCCTTTGATCCGTCAACGATCTACCTCGGGAGCCAGTTCGTGCATAAATCCACCGATCGCGGACTGACCTGGCAGGCGGTTAGCGGCGATCTGACCACCAATAATCCGGACACCCAGACCTTCACGACAAGTGGCGGGCTAACCCCGGATGTTACCGCGGCCGAAAACTACAATTCGATCACGATGATTGTCCCGAGCCGCATCGAGCAGGGCGTGATCTGGGTCGGCACAGACGACGGTCGCATCCATGTCACCCGCGATGGTGGTGCCAGCTGGTCGAGCGTTGAAGGCCGTGTCCGCGGCGGACCGGATAACCCGTGGGTCTCCACGATTTTTGCGTCACCCCATGATGCCTCGGTCGCCTATGTGACGCTGGACAATCACCGCAACGGCGACATGGGCACCTATGTCTATCGCGTCTCGAATTACGGTCGTAACTGGCAGTCCATCACGACGGACGACATGAACGGCTACGCCGCCTCCATCCTTCAGGACGCCGAGGATCCAGATCTCCTTTTCCTCGGGACCGAATTCGGCCTGTATGTCAGCCTTAATGGCGGACGCAGCTGGACCAAATGGACCGAAGGTGTCCCCACCGTCCAGATCGCCGATATCGTTCAGCAGACGCGGGAAAGCGATGTTATTCTTGGGACCCATGGCCGTGCAGCGTTCGTAATCGAGGATGTATCGGCCCTTCGTGGCCTCTCCGCCACTGCGTTCAATCAGCGTTTCCAGCTGCTCGACGTGTCCGATGCCCAGCAGTATCGACCATCGCAAACGCCGTCGATCCGTTTCCCCGGAAGCGGTGAATTCCGCGCGGACAATGCCCCATACGGAGCGATGATCACTTTCGTCGCGAGCGGAAGTGATCTGCCCCATCCGGATGAAGTAGCAGAGCGTGAACGGAAAATCACTGCACGTACAAACGCGACTGAAGAGGAAGATGCTCCCGAAACCCCAAAGCTCACAGTCGAAGTGCGCGACAGCTCAGGCGCGCTCATCCGCACCTTCAAGTCGGATGTCCATCAAGGCATCAACCGTGTGATGTGGGATCTGTCACGTGACGGGCTGATGCCCATCGACGCTGACGATGCGCCAGAGGACGGCACACTGCCAGCCGGCCGTGAGGTTATCCCCGGCACCTACCAGATCAGCGTCAGCTTCGAGGGTGCCAGCGCATCCGGGGAGACGACCATCGCCGCTGATCCCCGCAG
The DNA here is from genome assembly GCA_039028055.1 of Pseudomonadota bacterium. GTDB lineage: Bacteria > Pseudomonadota > Alphaproteobacteria > Caulobacterales > Hyphomonadaceae > CALLCD01. The sequence continues at coordinate 1,278 of JBCCIW010000215.1, forward strand.
CCCTTACTCAGCCGAAGATCGCCTCGCAAACGATGTCTTCCGCGGAGAGGTTCAGGCAATGCAATCGCGCATGAATAACGCCCTTCTACAGATAAACGCCGCGCGGCGCGACATTGCCAGTATCGAAACATTGATTTCCGAAAAGAAACGGCTTCAGTCTGTCGACGGCGAGGATGAAGCGCACCCGCTAAACGTGCTCAGCGAGCAGGCAAGTGAGCTGAAAACCGCCCTCGATGATTCCGAGAAGCGCTTCCGCGTACCTGACGAAACCAAGGGCATCGTCTTCGACGCAGATAAGGCAGGATCTCTCATCGGCTTCGCGGACTTCTACACGGCTTCGAGTTATGACGCTCCTTCGGCTGCGGCGCGTGCTGAGCTTGCCGAAGCCCGGGCGACGCTGGACGCGGCCATCAGTGATCTGAATACAATTCTTGGTCGCGATCTTGTCGCCTTCCGTACGCTGATGCTCGAGGAAGAGATCGATCTTCTCGATCAGTCGCCGGTCACTGAATGATCTCAATAGAGGCGCTCAAGGGAAAAACCGCTGTCGTCACTGGCGCGGGTGACGGCATTGGCGAAATGCTCGCCAGAGGCTTGGCCGGGCTCGGCATGTCGGTCGGTGTGCTCGACATCCGAGAGGACGCGGCGACCCGCGTCGCCGGCGACATCGGAGGCGGCGCTTTCCCACTTATTGCCGATGTGAGCGACCGCGATGCCTTGATGGCCGCTGCGGAAACCGTAAAGGCTCGCGGCGGGGGTCTGTCTCTTCTATGGATCAATGCGGGGGCGGGCGTCGGCGCAAACCTCATAGAGGGCAAACCTTCCGCCATTGAGTGGGCCTATTCGGTCAATGTGCTCGGCGTCATCTGGACAGCTCAGGCTTTCATGCCGCTCGTGCGGGAGACAGAAGGCGCGCGCCATCTCGGCGTTACGGCATCTACAGCCAGCCTTCGAGACCCGGACATGCCACTCACGCTCTACGGTGCCACCAAACAGGCATCCTTCGCGGTAGCAGAAGGGCTTCGCAATGAAGTCGCTGAGGACGGCATCGGCACGACAATTCTCTGCCCCGGCCTGCTCAACACGAAAATCTGGGACGGTGCCCGCGCCCGGCCAGAGCGTTTCGGCGGCCCTCGCCCCATGGACCCATCAATCTCGAAGCGCTGGGACGAGGCCAAGACGCCGGATGTCATGTGGCCCCACATCGAATCTACCATCGCGTCCGGCGGGGGCTACCTTGTCTGCAATACGGAAGGGGCCGTCCGTGACGTGAATGCGGAACGGGCAAGACAAATCGCCGACGCCTTTATCGACGTTTAGGGAGGAAACATATGAAACGCGGATTACAAATCGCCTTGGGAGTGCTGTCGCTCATCCCGCTTTTTTTTGCTGGTTTGGGACTCGTCGAAGGAGCTGGCCGCTTCCTTCCCGACGGCGCACCCCCAGCCCTCGACAATCAGTACAGGTATTTCTCCGCGATATATCTGGTCGTGACCTTTACCATCTGGTGGGCGATCCCGAATATCGAAAGGCATAAAGTGCCGGTGCGGATCATTGCCGGGTGTATCTTTCTCGGCGGGCTTGCCCGCCTCCTGTCTCACCTTACGGTCGGCCCTGGCCAGCCGGAGCAGTTCGCTGGCATGGTCCTCGAGCTCGCTGCGATCCTGTTCATCCCATGGCAGGCCGCAGTGGCGAAGAAGGAGGGGATCGATTGAACTTAGCGCACGAGTATCATTCAGCGAGTAAGCTACGCTATGGGTGTGAAAGCTAGAGTTGGAGACGTATTTCTTATCCCACTTGACTCGCAGCAAAGTGCTGTCGGCCAAGTAATCAGAGAACACAATGGCGAATTGTTTTGTGGTATCTTTGACGTGCTCGTCAGTGAAAGTAGCGCGGTTACGGACGAATTGAATCCCAGCAGTTTAGTCCTTTGCGCAAATACACTCGATGCAAAGCTATGGCATGGTGATTGGCCACTGGTAGGCAATCGCAGGAACAATCTAGGTGCGTTCCCCACGCCGATTTACAAAGTGGATACTCTGAGTAAAACCGTTATCGTATCATTTGAAGACAAACGCGTTCGAGCAGCGTCGAAAGATGATGCTGCGCGGCTTAGGTACAGAACTGTTGTCGCACCCGTCCGCTTAGAGATGGCTACCAAAGCATATTTCACAAGAGACGCTTGGGATCCCAAGTATGAAGAACTTCTGGCAGGGCACTATCTTGAAACAGGTATGCGTAGACGGTTTCCGCGGCTACCGTTTTAAAGTCGACTCTTGAAGTTACACTCTCACCGATCATTCTCCGCCTCGGCGCGCAGCTTCTGCTCGGCCTCTTCCAGACGGCGATCGAGATAGGTCTCACAAGCTTCCTCCATCTCACCGAGTTTGTTCTCGTAGAAATGGTTGGCACCGGAAATCACACCGCGCTCGATCACTTCGCCGGTCTGCACGCGCACCTTTGAAAGCGCCCGCTCAATGTCCTGCGGCGCACAGACCTGATCGTTGTCACCGCATAGGATAAGACCGGACGCCGGGCAGGGCGCAAGGAAAGACAGATCGTAGTGGTTCGCAGGCGGTGAGAGGGCAAGGAACCCGTCTATCTCCGGCCGGCGCATCAGGAGCTGCAGCGTGATCCACGCTCCAAAGGAATATCCAGCCACCCACACATAGCGCGGGCTTTCAGAGAGGGACTCGATATAGTCGAGAATATAGGCGGCATCGGACAACTCGCCGACGCCCGCATCATACTGACCTTGGGACCGCCCCACACCGCGGGAATTGTAGCGGAGAACACCGAAGCCCTTTCGCTCGAACATCTTGTAGAGCGTGATCGCCACCGGATCCTGCATTGTCCCGCCCGCCCTGGGATGGGCATGAAGGATTAGCGCGAGCGGCGCGCCTTCCACTGGCGGCTCCGTGTAGCGCGCTTCAATACGGCCAGCTGGCCCCGGAATAATCAGTTCTGCCATGTGTCTTCACCCTCGGCCTCTTGTCGGCCATCACCACCTTTGTGAAATCTCGAAGACGCGGACATAGGAGATATGGTGGGCAAATTGCAAGTTTTTGTGCAGTCGCGCGCGACATTCCGTGCCCCTGTCAAAGCCGGTCTTGCTGCGCTACATGCCTCCCCATGATCTACGCCGACTACAATGCTACCGCACCGCTGCGTCCCGAGGCGCGCGACGCCATGCTCGCAGCAATGGACGTGCAGGCCAATCCGTCGTCGGTGCACGGGGCTGGCCGAGCGGCGCGTAAAGTGCTGGAAAGGGCCCGCGGGCAAATCGGTAATGCCATCGGCGCGGCCGCGAAAGATATTGTCTTCACGAGCGGTGGCACGGAAGCGAATGCCCTCGCATTGCACGGAGCCGTCCGGGCGCTCGACGGCAAGGCCACGCTCTACGTTTCCGCAATTGAGCATGAAGCCGTCACCCAGAATTCCGGTCTCGTTGGGGCACCTGTGCGCTCCGTGCCCGTCACACCTGTCGGCACGCTCGATCTCGATGCTCTGAAATCACTTCTCGACGTCCATAGCGAGGCTGACGGCACGCCCATTCTCGCCTTGATGCAGGCCAACAATGAAACCGGCGTCATCCAGCCCGTCGGCGAAGCGTCAGCGCTTGTGCGTAACGCGGGCGGCCTTGTGCATTGCGATGCCGTCCAGTCCCTCGGCAAGATCCAGGTGAACGCGCTCCTCCTCGGTGCGGACTATATTGCCCTGTCAGCCCATAAATGCGGCGGCCCCCAGGGTGTCGGTGCGCTTTGGGTCAGGGCAGGAGCACCCTTGAAGCCGGTACAGCTCGGCGGCGGGCAGGAGCGCAGTCTTCGCTCGGGCACTGAAAACCTCGCCGGGATCGCTGGATTTGGAGCAGCCGCCGAAAGCAGCGCCGCCGGTCTCTCAGATTTCGCCAAACTCGCGTCCCGGCGAGATGCCATGGAAGACAAGCTCATCTCCGAGGGTGGTGTCACCGTATTCGGGCGCGGAGCTGAGCGCTTGCCCAACACCTCCAATTTCGCCCTGCAAGGGTTTAAATCGGAAACCCAGGTCATGGCGATGGATCTCGCTGGAATCTGCGTCAGTGCGGGCGCTGCGTGCTCTTCAGGAAAGGTTTCGCGGTCCCTCGTTTTGGGAGCCATGGGCGTTGATGACGCACTTGCATCAGCTGCTATCCGCACCAGTTATGGGTGGAAGAGTAGTGAAAAGGATTTTGCAGCGACAGCCGATGCGTGGTTAAACGCTCAGGCTCGAGCGAATCTGTCAGGGAGTAGCTGAATATGGACGGCTGCGGCAACATCGAAACACCCATTGATGAACGCACAGACGTTA
>JBCCIW010000216.1:0-5570 GCA_039028055.1 Pseudomonadota bacterium
GCCGCGAGACACGTCCTTCTCGACCAGCCTGCGGGAATAGTCCTTACCCTTCTCCGCATTCTCTTTGGAGATATCGAGCAGGACCGTCGGAATACCAGCCTTCGCCTGAACGTAGGCAATGCCTGCGCCCATCAGGCCTGCACCGATCACAGCGACCTTCTTGAACTCGGTCTTCTCAAAGCCGGCAGGGCGGTTACCCCCCTTGGAAAGCGCCTGCATATTGAGGAAGAGAGAGCGGATCATTGCCTTCGCTTCAGGGCGCTGCTGGGTATTGATGAAATAGCGCGTCTCTATCCGGAGACCGGCATCGATCGGCACCTGCAATCCTTCGTATACGCACGACAGAATGTTCTTCTGCGCCGGATAGTTGCCGTAGGACTGCGCCGCGAGCATGGCATTCGCCATCGTCGCAACTTGACCAGCGCCAGGAGACTTGTGAACCACGCCGCCCGGAATCTTGAACCCATCCATATCCCAGGGAGCCTTTGCATTCGGGTTGGCAAGCACCCACTCCTTGGCTTTCGCGACAGTCTCTTCACCAGCGGCCAGCTCATTCACAACGCCGAGCGCAGCAGCTTTGTCCGCCTTCATGGGCTTGCCCTGAAGAATGTACTCCAGCGCCGCCTGAACACCGATCAAGCGCGGCAGACGCTGTGTGCCGCCAGCACCAGGCAGAAGGCCGATTTTCGCCTCGGGCAGGCCGAATTGGATCTTCAGATTGTCATTCGCCGCAACGCGATAGTGACAGGCCAGCGCCACTTCGAGACCGCCACCGAGCGCCAGACCGTTGAGCGCACAAGCGACCGGCTTGCCGCAGGTCTCCAGCTCGCGCAGCGTTTTGTTGAGCGCAAAGCCGCGCTCGAACTGCATGGCTTTTAATTCCGCTTCGGTCATGTCCTCCGGCGATTTGCCACCGCCAGCACTTTCGTTCATTTCACCGAGATCAGCCCCTGCGCAGAAGCCCGACGGCTTTCCGGAAGAGATAACGAGACCCTTGATCGCGTCATTCTCTGCGACTTCCTTCGAAATCGCGATAATGTCCGCGATGGCCTTGCCGGTGAGCGTGTTCATTGAGCGTCCGGGGACGTCAAATACGGCATGGGCGACACCGTCAGCGTCGACCTCCCAACCAAATGTTTCTAGATTCATCTTGTAATTCCGTACTTCTAACTGTTGTCCGTTAAACGCGCTCGATAATGGTCGCGGTGCCCATGCCGGCCCCAACGCAAAGCGTGACCAGAGCAGTTTCCTTGCCGGTCCGCTCCAGCTCGTCGACCATGGTGCCGAGTAGCATCGCGCCCGTCGCACCGAGCGGATGTCCCATGGCGATCGCGCCGCCATTCACGTTCATTTTCTCGTGGTCAATGTCAAGCAGCTGCATCATCAGCATAGGGACGGATGCGAACGCCTCGTTCAGCTCATAGATATCAATGTCGTTGACGTCCATGCCGGCCTTTTTCAGGACCTTCTGGGTCACATAGGTCGGACCGGTCAACATGATGCCCGGCTCGGATCCGATCGACGCCATCGCCTTGATGCGCGCCCGCGGCTTCATGCCGGTCTTCTCACCAGCTTCCTTGGAGCCAAAGAGAACAGCAGCAGATCCGTCAACAATACCTGACGAATTACCCGCATGGTGAACGTGATCGATCTTCTCAAGCTCCGGATAGCGCTGCTTGATCACTTCATCGAAGCCCATGCCGCCCATGCCGGCAAAGCTCGGGTTAAGGCCTGCAAGCGACTGCATGTCGGCGTCCGGACGCATGTGCTCGTCATGGTCGAGGATCGTGCCGCCCATCTGATCTTTGACAGGGATGATGGACTTCTCGAAACGCTTTTCTTCCCACGCCTTGGCAGCCCGCTTTTGGGATTCAACAGCGTAGGCATCCACATCGTCGCGGCTCATGCCATACTTCGTCGCGATCGTGTCCGCGCCAATGCCTTGCGGCGCAAAATAGGTTTTCATCGCCACAGATGGATCAGCTGACCAGGCCCCGCCGGATGCGCCCATGGGCACGCGAGACATCGCCTCAACGCCGCCGCCGATCGCCATATCAGCTTCACCAGTGATCACCTTGGACGCCGCCATATTGCAGGCTTCGAGACCAGACGCACAGAACCGGTCGATCTGCACACCAGCAGTCGTCTCGGCATACTCCGCATTCAGCACGGCGACACGCGCAATATCCGCGCCCTGCTCACCGACGGGAGACACGCAGCCCAGCACAACGTCATCGACAATTGATGTATCAAGATCGTTCCGGTCACGGACAGCTTCCAGGGATTGGGTGGCAAGGCTCAGAGCAGTAATCTCATGCAAAGATCCAGATTTCTTTCCCTTGCCGCGCGGCGTGCGCACAGCATCGTAGATATAGGCTTCGGACATGGGTGGGACTCCTTTTATAATTTCACAGATTCGGGGGTTTCTTCTGAACCGGATTCACAGTGAGCGTCGCCGAAGACCGCGCCGCTTCTTTCCCGCGCGCATCATGAAGTGTCGCTTCGGCAAAAATCATGGCTCGGCCAATATTGGAAAGCCGCGCTGCCACCTCAATCGCGCCAACGCGCACAGGGCGTAAAAATGTCGTGTGCAGGTCAACGGTAGATGGCAAAGCCTTCGGTGCGGTCTTCATGCCAGCAAGAAAGCCGATTGTGTCGTCAAGCATGGCGGCGAGAAACCCGCCCTGAATGTAACCGGCGGGATTTCTGAATTCGGGTTTTCCGGCAAACCGCACACGCGTCGTCCATGCCGTCATATCAAGGGACAGAATTTCGAATCCGAGGGTTGACGAGCTTGGGCTCGGCTCGGGGAAGACATCGGTGATACGGGCAGCGTCAGGCAATCAGAGCGTCCTCGCGATCAGGAGTTTCATCACTTCGTTCGCGCCGCCATAGATACGCTGGACGCGGGCATCCGCATACATCTGGGCGATTGGATATTCGTCCATGTAGCCCCAGCCGCCATGCAGCTGCAGGCACTCATCGATGATCTTGCACTGGAGATCGGAGATCCAGTATTTCGACATCGATGCTGTTGAGGCATCAAGCTCACCCTTCAGCAAAAGCTCCGTACAGTGATCAGCGAACACTTTTGCAACAGTCGCTTCGGTCTTGCACTCAGCCAGTTTGAATTGGGTGTTCTGGAAGTCCATGATCGTGCCACCAAACGCCTTGCGCTGTTTGACGTATGCGACCGTCTCATTGATCGCCCGTTCGATCATGCCGATCCCCTGCAATCCAATGATATGGCGTTCCTGCGGAAGCTGCTGCATCAGCTGTATAAAGCCCTGCCCCTCTTCCGGGCCTAGAAGCGCCGAGGCGGGCACTTTCACATCATTGAAGAACAGTTCCGACGTGTCAGCCGCATGCTGACCAACTTTTTCGAGGTTCTTGCCACGCTCGAAGCCCTCAACCTCTTCGGTCTCCACAACCATTATGGAGATGCCTTTCGCACCCTCATTCGGGTCGGTCTTGGCGCAAACAAGAATAAGGTCAGCCGTCTGTCCGTTCGTGATAAACGTCTTGGACCCGTTAATCGTGTAACCATTGCCGTCCTTGATCGCCGTCGTCTTGATCGCCTGCAGGTCGGAACCGGTCCCCGGCTCCGTCATGGCAATCGCGCAGACTAGCTCCCCGGTCGCGAGCTTAGGCAGCCAGCGCTGCTTCTGCTCTTCCGAGCCATAATGGTGGATATAGGGAGCAACGATGGCATTGTGCAGCGAGATGCCGAACCCGTCGATGCCCTTCCACTGCTGCTGCTCGATGATGATGGCCTCATGACGAAAGTCGCCGCCGGCCCCGCCATACTCCTCAGGCATGGACGCACAGAGAAGCCCTGCTTCTCCGGCCTTGTACCAGACATCACGCGGAACAATGCCAGCCTTGCGCCAGTCCTGAACGTGGGGAGCGCATTCCCGCTCGAAGAACTGACCGACTGCATCGGAGAAGATGTTCATCTCCTCATCATCGCGCCAGGCGGACGGCTTCACATCAAGCGGGCTAAGTTGCATGTCGTTTCCTCATCTTGGGCCCTTTTTACGGGCGGGCGCTCTCGTTTACGTTCGCGTCAACTTTCATAGCGCATTTCTAGCGTTCAGGCACCCATCTCCCTACGGCAGATGAGCACCTTAGACCTTTAAAATGCCGAAGCCTCCAACGCCATCATCGTGGCGGCACCAGTCTTCAGCTTCGTCAGGTGCGAATCCGCTTCCGGAAGGAGCCGCTCGAAGTAGTAGCGCGCCGTCACCAGCTTGTTCGCATAGTAAGGATCGCTTGTACCCTCCGCCGCTTTCTCCAGCGAGGTTTTGGCCATCTTCGCCCACATATAGGCGAGCGCTGTAAAGCCGAAGAGCTGCAGGTAATCCATGGAAGCGGCACCGGCATTGTTGAAATCGGTCATGCCGTTCTGCATCAGCCAGGTCGTGCCGTCCTGCAGCTTCTCTTTTGCCTCTGTCAGCCCCTCAATGAATGGAGCAAGCTCGGCATTTTCCTGGTTCTCACCGAGGAAATCATCGAGTTCGGCAAAGAAGCTGAAGACCGCGCGACCGCCATTCGCCGAAAGCTTGCGGCCGACAAGATCAAGCGCCTGAATGCCATTCGTGCCTTCGTAGATGAGCGCAATGCGTACGTCCCGTACGATCTGCTCCAGCCCCCACTCACGGGTAAAGCCCGACCCGCCATGGAGCTGCAGGCTGTCATTACATGATTTCAGACCGCGATCGGTCAGGAAAGCTTTGATCACTGGCGTCATCAACGCCATGTAATCATTCGCTTTTTCACGTACTTTTTCATCTGGTGACTTGTTCTGCAGATCGCCGTGCAGCGCGGTCCAGAGCACGAATGCGCGCGCGCCTTCGATGAATGCGCGGCTGTCCATCAACATGCGACGCACATCCGGATGCACAATGATCGGATCGGCAGGACCGTCCGGGTTCTTCGCCCCCGTCAGAGACCGCCCCTGAAGACGATCGCGCGCGAAATCGGCTGCGTTCTGATAAGCGACTTCCGCCTGGGCGAGCCCTTGCATACCGACGCCGAGGCGCGCCTCGTTCATCATCACGAACATGGTCCGCATGCCCTTGTTCTCTTCCCCCACGAGCCAGCCGGTCGCACCATCATAGTTCATCACGCAGGTGGCGTTGCCATGGATACCCATCTTCTCCTCCAGGCCACCGCAGGAACAGGCATTGCGCTCACCAAGCGAGCCATCCTCGTTCACAATGTACTTTGGCACCACAAACAGAGAGACGCCCTTGATCGAATCCGGAGCACCCTCGATTTTAGCCAGAACAAGATGGATGATATTGTCCGTCAGATCCTGCTCACCGCCGGAAATCCAGATCTTCGAGCCCGTGATCTTGTAGGACCCATCGGGCTGAGGCACAGCCTTGGTCTTCATCATTCCGAGATCTGTCCCGCAATGGGGCTCGGTGAGGTTCATGGTCCCGGCCCATTCGCCAGCAGCCATCTTCGGACCATACTTCGCTTTCTGCTCGGGCGAACCGCCTTCCATCAGCGCCTCATAGGCACCGCGCGTCAGCCCCGGATACATGCCGAAAGCCATATTCGCC
>JBCCIW010000217.1:0-5531 GCA_039028055.1 Pseudomonadota bacterium
CTTCCCTACCCGCCAGCATAACCAGAAGCGGGGGAAACATAAAAGAGCGTTATCCATGGGCGCTCCGCGCTAGACGATGTAATCTGACGTAACGTAACGGTCTTCGGCCTTTCGCCAGACAAGAAATGAATAGACCACCAATACGAACAGGATGGGCAAGAGCATGGCCGGGAGCATGATAGCAAGCTCGACCCCGTTCAGCGTGAACGCACCTATGATGCCCAGCATGCCTGCAAGCATGAACAGGATACCGCCAAGCCGGTGGGTCTTCTCCCAGCTGGTGTCGCTGGTCAGCGTCCATGGCGTGCGGATGCCAAATACAAAACTCGCTCGGGTCTTTGGCAGATAGTTACCTGCGATCACGAACATGAGCGATACGGCCGCCATGATCCAGCGGACCATTTCCCATTGGTCAGTAATGTTCCCGGTCATCCCCATGACGAAGCCAAACTGAATGAAACAGAACAGCACCGCAGTTGAAACCCAGACGGCGCGGTAGGCTTTCCGGCTCTTGTCGAGATTGGCCCGAAACGGATCGAGAAACGGCATAAAGGTGAACAGGAACCCAGCCAGAAGAATAGCGCCGGGCATCATCCAGGCATAGATCGCCGCGTCGCTGGCGTCAGCAAACCGATCTGCGCCATCAGGGCCCCAATGGATCGGGATTTGACTGCCGGCCTCGAACTGGGTCGGTGCCCAAAGCGCCAAGCCACCCGTAACAAGGAAGGCGATTGCCGTAGAGATCAATCCATGCCGCTTTACCGTGTTCATTCTGCTGCCTCCTTCATGTCATCGTCCAGTTCTTGGCCGTCATCCGCTCGGATGAGCGCCATGACCGCCGCTGCTGCATCCTCCAGCACGCTGGTATTGGCGCGGTAGAGAATAGACGTTGCCCGACGCTCGGCCGTTATTAGATCAGCCTCTTTCAGCGTCGCCAGATGGCGGGACACCGTAGGCCAGCTCGCATCAAACAAGTCTGCCAGTTCGCCGGACGTCTTTGCTCCAGACCGGAGTGCCTCCATGATCTCTCGCCGTATCGGATGGGCCAGTGCTTTGAGAGCCTTTATTTCCATATTAGCTAATTAGCAATTACGCTAATTAATTTCAAGAGGCAGACGACTTTTGAGATTGAAGAGTTGCCATCACCGGACATAGAAACCCCATGCCTTTAATCTCGATCACCGATCCAGACGATGTTCGTCTCGCCCCTTATGTTTCGATCCGTGAGAAGGATTTGACCCATGGGCATGGGGCGAGGTTCATCGTGGAAGGAAAGGTCACCCTCGAAGCCTTGATAAGACGGTCGCTGTTTGAGGTGGAAAGCCTTTTCCTAGCAGAAAGCAGGCTAGAGCCAGTTCGCGATATTCTCGAAGATGTAAGCGACAGAATACCGATCTACGTCGTCGAACAGTCATTGATGGATCAGGTGGCCGGGTTTCCGGTGCATCGCGGCGTGCTTGCCTGCGGTATCAAGGGAGAGCCCCTCTGTGTCCGGTCCCTTCTGGAGACTGCGAACACCGTGCTTGTGCTGGTGGGCCTCTCCAACCATGACAACGTCGGCGCTTGCTTTCGCAACGCAACAGCGTTGGGGGCAGATTGCATTCTGCTGAACGGCCCATCGTGCGATCCACTCTATCGAAAGTCTATCCGGGTCTCTTCGGGGACCGCGTTGACCCTACCCTTTGTGCATGGCGGCACCGGCGACGAATTACTAACGGCTCTTTCGGACGAAGGTTTCGACGTCTGGTGCCTGACCCCGCGTGCAGATGCCGTTGCAATTGACGCTAGCAAGCCGCCGGACCGACTTGCGCTGGTTTTGGGTGCGTAAGGGCCGGGCTTGCCAGATCACTTACTGGCGCGCGGAAGGCTCGTGCGCATTCCGATGGTCACCGGTTTTGACAGCATGAATGTGGCGACGGCGGGGGCAATCGCGCTCAGCCAGATATTTTCATCAAAACAGTAATCTCCTCATCGGCTTATAGCCTAGACTTCGCCGCAATCGTGCTCTCATATGCATCAGGCGCTGCGGGGGCGTTCCTGTTGAAGGGGCTCTCATGCGCAAACTCACCGTACTTCCTGTTTTCCCAATTCTGGTAACCCTGGCGTCCTGCACGGTTACGCCGCCTCCGCTCACCTTGAACGATGATCGCATCGTTGCTGGAGAACGCATCGGTGATGTGGAAATCGGCATGTCACTCAGCCAGCTGCTTGCGCTCAAGGGTACGCCACAAAAAACAATGCCAATGAGGGGATCTGCGGCGACGAGCTATTCCTTTGACGGCCTCGCTGTGGCTGCGGGAGATGAAGTGTACTGGATTATCGCGCACGATCCGCGCTTCCGGACAGCCGAAGGCATTGCGCCAGGCGTTGAGCAGATTTTTGCGCGGTCGGCTGCAGGTCAACCGATCTGCGTAATCAATATGGAAACCGAGACAAGCTACGATTATGGCGACTTCTATTTCGATGTCGACAATACAAGCGGCAAGGTCACAAAAGTGGGTGTACGGATAGATCAGGATACGTGTGGGGCTGGAAAATAGCTCTCATACCCGTGAACTGCAGTGAGGCTTTTGTGCGTGGCTTCGGCCCGCAATATCTCTCACATGAGCTCAGCAAACTAATCCGGTTCTTGCCATCCACAAGGAGTATCCCATGAAATTGCGCACGTTTATCGCTGCCGCCGCACTGGTAACTGCACCAGCCGTCTTCACATCAACCGCCATTGCCGACGACGCTGTCGCCCCGGTTTTCACAGCTGAAGACAACAATCTCGCCGTTGGAGGATACGATTCTGTTTCATACTTCTCCGGGGCACCGGTTGAAGGCTCTGCTGATTTTACAACAACTTATGAAGGCGCAGAGTTCCGCTTCGCAAGCCAGGAAAATCTCGACACATTTCTTGCTGAGCCAGCGAAATATGCACCGGCTTATGGTGGATACTGCGCCTGGGGTGCGTCTCAGGGTGGCGCTTACCCCGGCGATCCACAAGTCTATGCCGTCGTAGATGGCCGTCTGTACCTTAATTACAACGCCGAAGTACAGGAAACTTGGAACGAGGACCGTGCTGGCTTCATCGCAACCGCTGATGAAAAGTGGCCAACTGTCCTCAATCCGGAGCCCGCAGCAGCGCAAGGCTCCTAAATCCGAACATCTCCAGGATGCGCAAGCATCGGGTGCGACAAGGCCGGGTCCATTGGCGGATCCGGCCTTTTCTTATGCAGGACTGTATTCAGGGGCGGCCGGAATAGCGCGCCGTGCAGTGATCGAACTGATCCGTTGTACAGACGACTTCGACCTTCACCTCGCTTCCGCGCGCCAGGGCCTTGTCCGCCGGTATGCTCAGCCACCAGGCTCGACCATCCTTCAACTCGATCAATGCACGCTGCTCTATGCGCGCCCCGAGCCCCATGCCGGCTGCAAGGGCAGCTATGACCCCAATGAATTCGCCTTGTTTCACGGTGAACTTTGGAGCCGTGAGCGGAACGATAACAAAGATGTAGACCATGGCTGCGCAGAGGGCTGCAGGAATGGTGAAACGGAGTGCATCAAGCGGACGAAAACGAGCCATTTCAATCAAGTAATGACGCAAAGCGCGGATTTTAAGTCCAGCGATCGAATGGACCGCGAACGGATTGTGCGCAATAGGACTGATATGACAGATCGCACACCTGCCCTGCCCCGAATCTTAACCTATGCAGGGATTTTACCATTTCTCTTTCTGGCAGCTGCGCATCTTTACATTGTGAGAGAAGGCCTGTTCGCACTGGCGGACATCGTACCGCGCGCGCTTCTTCTATACGCGGTTACGATCTTCAGCTTTCTAAATGGTATTCGCTGGGGGATAGCAGCGGTCTCCAGTCCGATTCGAACGGCGGACTTTGCGGCGTCCATTATTGCATTTTTTGCTGGATGGGGCGCATTTCTCGGAGCTTATATCTTTACGCTTGAGTCCCGGGGAGGATGGTTTTTTATCTCCTTCGCGCTTCTATTCTTGCTGCACTACCTTTGGGACCGAATGGCAACGAATGCGGGCCACTTTCCGAATTGGTTTCTGCGCCAGCGCCTCGTTGCAACGCTGGGGGCCGCAGGTAGCCTTGCGACCTCCGGAATAATAATTCTCGCTGTGACCTAGCGCTCAAACGGATCCCGCATCAGGATGACGTCCTCGCGCTCGGGTGAGGTTGAGACAAGCGCCGCTGGACAGCCGACAAGCTCCTCCAGACGGCGAACGTATTTCACAGCCTGGGCCGGAAGATCATTCCAGCTGCGGGCACCCTTGGTGCTTTCGGTCCAACCGTCCATAGTTTCATAGACCGGCTGGACAGCTGCCTGGGCGGCTGCCGTAGCGGGCAAATAGTCGAGCGTCTCATCACCAAGCTTGTAGCTGGTGCATATTTTGAGCTCTTCAAACCCATCGAGAACATCGAGCTTGGTCAACGCCAGCCCGGTAACACCTGATACGGCGCAGGCCTGACGTACCATGACCGCATCGAACCAGCCGCAGCGGCGCTTGCGGCCCGTAACGGTGCCGAATTCGTGGCCTGCCGTACCCAGGCGCTCGCCAATTTCATTATCCTGTTCCGTCGGAAACGGACCAGCGCCAACCCGCGTCGTATAGGCCTTGGCGAGGCCCAGCACGTAGGAGACAGCGCGCGGCCCCAAACCTGTGCCAGCTGCAGCCTGACCAGAAACGACATTGGAGGAGGTCACGAAGGGATAGGTACCATGGTCCACATCGAGCATCACACCTTGCGCGCCTTCGAACAGGATCCGACGACCGAGACGAGCAGCCTCATTCAGGCGCTTCCACGCTGGACCGGCATATGCAAGCACGCGCGGTGCGATGGCGAGAAGTTCGGCTTTCAAGCTGTCTGCATCTGGCGCATCCAGTCCGAGGCCAGCACGCAGCGGTGCGTGGTGAGCGATCAAACGGGCGAGTTTCATATCAAGCGCGGCCTCGTCGGCGAGATCTGCGACTCGGATCGCCCGTCGACCGGCCTTGTCTTCGTAGGCCGGACCAATACCGCGCTTGGTGGTTCCGATTTTCGCCTCGGCGAGCGCGCCTTCACGAGCGGCGTCGAGGTCGCGATGCCAAGGCAGGATGAGACAGGCATTCTCGGCCAGCAAAAGATCGTCCGGGCCGAGCGCGATGCCGCCCTCGGCCATCGTATCTATCTCGGACAGGAGTTGCCACGGATCTACCACAACGCCATTGCCGATCACGGACAGCTTGCCCCCCCGCACGACGCCGGACGGCAGAAGATTCAGCTTGTAGGTATTGTTTCCGATAACGAGTGTATGCCCGGCATTATGACCGCCCTGAAATCGGGCGATGACATCTGCGCGGTGAGACAGCCAATCAACAATTTTGCCTTTGCCTTCATCGCCCCATTGGGCACCGACCACGACCACACCTGACATGTTTGAAAGACTCCCACTTGATGAGAACCGGCGTCAGGGACACTGTTTGGACACCGATTGCAAGAGAAAGCCTGCAGCTTGACGACTTTTCGCCCCATTTTACTTACGGC
>JBCCIW010000218.1:0-5472 GCA_039028055.1 Pseudomonadota bacterium
CATCACAGGCCTCGACGATACGTTTGATATTGACGATGACGTTTATTTCGGCGGTGCAATCGGCGCAAAGCTACCTTTTGAGACGCTCGGCTTCATTCACACCCGTCTCGAAGCTGAAGTCAGCTATTCGGAAGTTCAGGTTGAAATCGATGATGACATTCTCGATGACCTCACAGGTTTTGACTTTGATGATCTGGAGGACGCATCGGTGGACCTTCTATTCATACAGGGAAACTCCTATGCGGATCTGAAGTTTGGCGACGATCCGTTACTGATCCCGTATATCGGGGGCGGGCTTGGCGTTGCTATTGTTGACGTGGACGGGTTCGGTGGCTCTGAAACCGAATTCGTGACGAACAATTCAATTGGTGTAACCCTGCCGATAAACAAACTGGATCTCTATACAGAGGGCCGTTACACGCGGATTTGGATTGACGGACCGGATTTTGATGCACTGTCCTGGACAGCGGGATTAAGACTTCGCTTCTAACCCCACAAAAACATCGTATCGAAAGAAGGAGCCGGTGGGCTGATGTCTCGCCGGCTCTTTTTTATCTTGAAACGACTTAAGGAAGACCGCCATATCAGCCGTAATGGAAATTCACCTGCCATACACGTCTATCCTGAAGCTGGAAGGCCCGGACACGATTGACCTCGTCGATCGAATTTTCACCTGCTCAGTGCAACGGCTCGATGCGGGCTCCTCGCGGCCGGGTGCCCTACTGACGCCCCAGGGAAAGATCATTGCCGACTTTTCCCTGACCCGCACTGAAAACGGCTGCTCGCTGGCCGTTCACTCGGATGTCGTGGACATTCTCGAGAAGCGGCTGAAACTCTTCCGGTTACGAGCTGATGTGGATATCTCCCGAGACGAGATCCCCGCTATTGACGTGGACCACGCCGCCCGCATCGCAGCTGGTCAGCCAGTGTATGGATATGACTTCACCGATGCCGAGGTTTTCCCCACCGATGTCAATCTCGATCTCTTCGGCGGGATTGACTACAAAAAGGGCTGCTTTGTCGGCCAGGAAGTTGTCAGCCGCATGTATCGCCGCGGCAAAATCCGCAAACGGACAGTGATTCTCGAAGGTGAAGGTCTGGAAAAAGGTATGGATGTCCGGGTTGGCAAGAAACTGATCGGCAAAGTCACAAGCGCCAGCGAGCAGAATGCCCTCGCCATCCTGCGCATCGACAACCTCGCCAAGGGTCTCGAAGCGAACACCGAGATCACCGCTGCCGACATGGTCGTATCGGTACCGCTACCGGACTGGCTCCGAGATGAAATGACGGCTCTGACCGCTGGCGAAAATGCCTGACAGCAACATCCACTGCGCCTGGGCTCCGGCAGACGACGCCCTTTACAGGACTTACCACGACACGGAATGGGGCGTCCCGGAATATGATGCCCGCGCACTCTGGGAAAAGCTTCAACTTGACGGCATGCAGGCGGGGCTATCCTGGATCACGATCCTCCGAAAACGAGAGACCATGCGTGAGGAGTTCGACGAATTCGATCCGGAAAAGATCGCCAGATGGGATCAGAAACGCATCGACAAAGCGCTCACCAATCCCGGCATCATTCGCAGCCCCAAAAAGATCGAGGCCACGATCGGCAATGCGAGGGCCTTCCTCGATATGGCCGACGCCGGTGAGGACTTCACGGACTATATCTGGGGCTTTGCAGGCGGCGCACCGATCGTAAACCATTATGAATACTACAAGGACGCGCCTGCGAAATCGGAGATGTCCGAGATCGCTTCAAAGGATCTCAAAAAGCGGGGATTCAAGTTTTGTGGTCCGGTGATCGTCTATGCGTTCATGCAGGCTGTTGGAGTTATCAATGACCATGAGATAGGCTGCCCGCGTCACAAAGCTGTCCAGGAGTTCGCGCGATGAAATTAATTGTCGGTGTTATCGCCTCCGCGCTTACCCTAAGTGCCTGCGTTCTCGGTGATTCCCTCTATGATGGAGAAGCTGTCACGCAGTGCGATGAGATATTTGACCCCGCCCGGGCATCCGAGTGCAGGCTCGATCAGGTCGAATCCCGTCAGGTCCGTCGAAGCGAACGGCGCAATGAGCGAATTGGCAACTGAGCTATGCGCGCCTCAAGGCTCGACCCGGCCGGGGAACAGGTTTAACCATTAACCCATAAAAGCTAGTTGCCGGGAGTAATGGCGGCTCACCTGCCATCCAAGACCATGATCACACCAGTTATATCCGCGACGGGGCTCTGGACCCCGCCGAACTCCGTTTCCAACGAAGAACTCGTCGAAGCGTTCAATCAGTGGGCCGAGAATTGGAATGCCGAGCACGCCGCCGAGATCGAGGCCGGTTCAGTCGAAGCACAGTCACCCTCCTCCGTTGAATTCATTGAAAAAGCGTCGGGCATCAAGGCGCGATACGTGATCAATAAGGACGGGATCATCAACCCGGCTACCATGCGGCCAGACATTCCTGAACGCCCCAATGAAGAGCCGAGCCTCCTCGCTGAAATGGCTGTGAATGCGGCGACGCAGGCGCTTGAATCCGTGGGCCGCGACCCGAAAGACGTCGACGCCGTGCTCTGTGCCTGTTCGAATCTCCAGCGAGCCTACCCAGCCATTTCCATCGAAATCCAGGAGCTTCTCGGCATCGAGGACGGCTTCGGATTCGACATGAACGTCGCCTGCTCATCGGCGACCTTCGGCATCCAGACGGCGGCGGACATGATCCGCTCCGGCAGTGCGAAATCCATCCTCGTGGTCAATCCGGAAGTCTGCTCGGCCCATCTGAACTTTAAGGACCGCGATAGCCACTTCATCTTCGGCGACGTTGCCACCGCTATCCTGCTCGAAGCTGAGGATGTCGCACCCGCCGAGCACTGGAAAATTCTCGGCACCCACCTCAAGACCAAATTCTCCAACAATATCCGTAACAATTTCGGCTTCCTGAACAATGCGGCACCCGACGGCATTGGCCAAAAGGACAAGCTATTCATCCAGGAAGGCCGCAAGGTCTTCAAGGAAGTCGTGCCCATGGTGGCGCAGATGATCGGCAGCGAGATGGACCGGCTGGACCTCGCCTCGACGGATCTGAAACGCCTCTGGCTGCACCAGGCCAACGCCAATATGAACCGGCTCATCTCGACAAAAGTCCTCGGCCACGAAGCTTCCGACGATGAGAGCCCGACCGTCCTCGACACCTATGCGAACACGTCGTCGGCCGGATCCATCATCGCCTTCCACAAACATTCCGAAGACTTCCAGTCCGGTGATAAGGGCCTGATCTGCTCCTTCGGTGCCGGTTATTCGGCGGGCACTGTCTTCGTCGAGCGGGTGAGCTGAGCCCGGTCAGATCACTGGCACGATCGGGAACACCCAACAGGCCCAGAAGCCCAGCGCGATAAAAGGACCGAAGGCTATCCGCTTGTGGCGGTTCGGCGCGCGGCCGCCCCCGGACAGCAGGACCAGCAAGAGGGCCGTGCCCGAACCGATCAGAATGGTCGCAGGCAGCCCGAATGCGCCGAGCCATGTGCCCGCAGCGGCGAGCAGTTTCCCGTCGCCGAGGCCCATCCCATCCATACCGCTGCGCGCCTGCCAGATCACATTGATCAGCCGCACGAGTAGATACCCGACGGCTCCTCCTATAATGGCAACCGTCAGCGACCCCCCGCTCCAGATCGTCCAGCCGAGCCCTGCGGCGATCAGCGGAAGCGTGATCGGATCCGGCAGGATCATGTTCCGGAAATCATACCAGATCAGCACGGTGAACACTGCGAACAGCCCCGCCGTCGCCCACACCGGCCGGTAATAGGGATAGAGGATTTGCGCTGCCAAACCGATCAGCAAAAGCACTGCGACCAGCGACAGTGTCTGGATACGGGCGCGCTCGGCATCGGTCATCGGGTGGCTGTAGAGGGCGGACGCCGGTTCGGCAATCACATCGCTGTCTACAGCAAACGATGGATAGGCTCCCATAAGAGAGATTATGGGAAATTATACCTATATTGGCATGTCTGCTTTCGGCGGCATTGGAGATATGAGCAGCATCGCGTGTCAGCTAATCTCATTCATTCATCACCTTTTCTGATGTTCAAAGCGTAGTTGTATCCGCGCATACGTTGTTGCCTGATGGCCGGAGATCAACCAGAAATGTGGAGGCTGCAAACGATGTAAGCGATGGGCCCGATCTGAATATCGACACTTCGAATAGGCCTAATTCTAACCGACCCAGAGTTGAATACCGGGATACTTGACAGTCCACGCGGCTGTGATTGCTATGTAGATACTATTGGCCGGATTGGTTTGGGCTACCAATGTCTAAGATTTTTATTTCATACAGGCGCGAGGATAGCCAGTGGCAGACCAAAGCGATATACGAAGCCCTCTCTGGATACGTCGCTGATCCAAAAACTGATATCTTCTATGATCTGGACTCAATGACCATCGGTCAGAACTTCCGGCACCAGATCGAAGAAAGCGTGGCGAAATGCGATGTAATGCTCGTGGTAATCGGGCAAAGATGGCTGAAAGCAAAGAATGCTGAGACCGGTGCTCGCAGGCTGGATGACCCAAGAGATTTTGTTCGGGCTGAGGTGCTTGCCGCGCTGGATAGGGGAATCCCTGTCGTGCCCGTCCTGCTGGACGGCGTCCAAGTGCCAGAGGCACACGAGCTTCCCAACGAAATTAACGAACTTTCTGAACGCCAAGGAGTGAAGATACGAGCTGAAAGCTTCGAAAACGATCTGGGCATAATGATTAAAGGGCTCCAACTCCGGCGATACATTAATGAGCCTGAAGTGTCTTCCACAAAGGAAAATGCGTCCTACCGAGTAGGTTATTCAGAGCCTCGGCGGTCGATCTACGATACATACTTCCGAGATAGGCTTGGTGCGCTCGACCTACTCTATCAGCACTACTGGAAGAGCTTACTAGTTATTGCGGTCGTGTCAGTTATTCTTGCCACACAATTAGGGCCTCACTGGTTCGTTTATTTGGTTGAGTTTTTTCCAGTCCCGCTAATTATCCCCCTAGCCTACACGAAGTGGGCTTTGAGTAGACGCATATGGTGGCACCTTGTTATATTCCCGATCTGGGCGCTGCTTGTTAGTTTTCTTGGACTGATCTTTTTTGGTTCCGTCGTTCACCTAGAGGAGCGCGATATTCTTAACTTCGACGGCGATTCAGGCCCGTTCTACGCTCTTCTGACTACACCTGTTGTCCTTTCAATTTTCGGTAAGGCATCAGCAAAGTTCCTCAATCTATTTCACATTAGATATTCCAATGTGAATTCCGGAAAAAAGTGACCATAGGGAGACATAAGCGCCCCCAAATTTACCCGCTAACATCTAGGCGAAGCGGTCGCAGAATTTTCGTTATGGGAAATATCGAGGAACGCTGAGGTACTGGTGCAATACCTTCACCGCCCCCAGCCAACATAAAAATCTATCCGACAGGCTTCACCTAAAGCGCATACTCTCCCCATGCGGACGGA
>JBCCIW010000219.1:0-5457 GCA_039028055.1 Pseudomonadota bacterium
CAGTACGCAACGCCAATCCGGCGACGTATTGAGCGAGTAGGTTCTGCGGCCGCGCCGGGGCGGGTTGCACAGCGCATCATTCGCCGCATCGATCCGAGCGCCTACGATCAAAATGTACATCTCGGCTATGGGCTTTCCTTTCCGCAGCACTGTCACGGGCAGATACTGATGAACCCCAGGCTCCAATGCCTCGACGATCATACGAAACTTATTGCTAACCACCTGCGTCCCACGGGGAAACACGTTATAGTCAAGGGGTTCTTGATGGACAGGTCCTTTGTACCGAGCTTTCGTCGGCGCGTTGGTCGGGTCGACCCAGCGGCCAGAATTTACGGCAGACTCTCTAATCGGCGTGCCGCCATCGTCGGTCTTGTCCGCGACGAGCACGTTTTTCCAGTCTCCATCCAACGGCAAAAAGCCATCCTCGTGGAGCACCTTACCATTTCGCATCACATTGGCTGGACCGAGTGAGTAGGCAACCAAGAGACAACCCTCCTGTTGGTTGGCGGACGTTTCAAACATTGGACGTGCAATCTAACATTTCTTCATTTGAATTCGAGGGAGCATCGCACCTGGAATGCAAAACGTGGAGAGCACTTTAGCTTTTGGGTCTGCAATTCGGACGCCGGTGCCCCAATTTTCGCTGCGCTGTGATTGAATGGAAGCTTTTCTTTCCTCAGCGCCCCTGTTGCACAAAGTCGCGTCACTCGCGAGTTTCGTCGTCGGAGCACTTCGGCTCTGGGCTAGTTGCAATCACTCACTGCAGTCGCCTCGAACTACCGCTCAGCGGACCAAGCTGCTGTTGTCTACACTGCAGCGCCTTCAGGCTTATTGAAAGCTTGGTCTAAGGCAAAAGCTGTCATTGGCCTGAACGTTTTACTGGCGCAGCGATGGACTAGGCCGACCAAATACTGATTCAGTTTAGATCACGCCATTTATTCCCAGACCACCCCAGAGATGCTTGCGGCAAGAAATTTTGTAAGCATTTCTGAATTTGCAACCTGAATTGGTATTTCGCTTACTGTTCCGGCTGCAGCACTCTGGGCTGTGGCGGGTTACGTCCCTTGCCTGCGCCGACGTGTTTTGACTGATCCCAACGCGCAAAGCGCTGCAAGTATCAAGGGCAACCCCGCTGGTAATGGCACTGCCGTTACCACAAGTTGTGGTCCAGTACCGGTAAGCGAGTTGGCCGCGTAGAAGCTTGCATATGTATTTCGTCCGTCCGTATCTGTGTTGCCGAATAACCCTGTAATCACAATTGCCGTTTCGCTGGCTGGCGTCTGAAGCCATTCGCGGAAAAGCTCGGTCACATCCCACGAGTAAACGCCATTTGCTCGTACTGTTTGCAGGTCGAAAGCGGCATCCCCATCATTTCCATACCTTGCGTCAGTTAAGTTGCCATTAACTGGGTCCCATGTCCCATCGAGAGCATAGGCCCCAACTACAAGCTCTCGATCAATCGCAGCTGGGATCAGTGTGCCTGCTAACCCACTGTCTTGTTCAAGTTGAAGACTAACGCGGTATGGGCGTGAAGGCGCCAGAAAAGTGGAAACATCGAATAAGATGAAGCTAATCGTTTCAAGACCGGCGAAACCAATCTCTTGAGCCTTGTCGGCAAGCAAGCGCTCTTGGTTCGAGCTAACACCAAAGCCAAAAGTATAATAACTATCGGTGGCGTCAAATGTGGCGGCACCCGACGCCGTGGAAGCCAAGGCAATCACGGCGGAAAGAAAAATAGTTTTCATGAGTATTCTCCCAGTTTCAGCGTTAAATGCTGTACGACAAAGTCGTCGCTGGGAAACCGGCCTAGCACCCGTTAACGGTACTAGATTGCCGACAATTCCGTCAAGCTTCGCTGCAAACTGTCAATCTCCGCTCCCCTACGAAGGGCACTGCAAATGCATCTTTTTGCAAAGCTGCCAAATCTCAAATTGAAATTCTTCCAGAGCAACGCGCGCCAAGGGAGCCCAAATTGCGTCTTGCAACGGATCAGTTAGCCGGAAAGTCAAAGGAAGATTTACAATGACTGGTATGGGCTCGAAGCTGTCATCTGAGTGTTTTTCCCCGATGACCGCTCTGCGTTACTGAGAAGGCATTGGTGAGCGCCGCGGACTCTTAATCACTCCAAAGCGGGTTGCTCGACCACCGCCAATGCTGTGCTGATCCGCTCATATAGCTCTTCACCTGTCCGGATGTGGCCTTCGAGGTCTGCGATCGCATCAGGGTCAGTTTCTTGGGCCGTTGCTTCGCTTAGATCGTCGACGTTGGCGCGGAGGTCAGGAAGCTTTTTGCGCCAAAAGTCCAGTTCCTTTTTCTCATCCTTGGTCATTGGGCCGACAATGCGCACCTCGCCAGTTCGGAAGTCGATTTTAATGTGATCCGGATGAGGGACAGGCTCATCCATGGTTTCGATCCCAGCCTTCGCACACCTGCGCAGCTCCTTTTCCCATTTGATTTTGTAGGTGAGCGCCTTGTCCAGGTATTCCGCATGGAGAATGCTGCGTGAGCTTTCCACCGAGGCTAGGAGCTCCGAGAAGAGCCGCTGCGCGCGGTGTTGGCCTTTGGCCACGTTTACTGCCAGCGACCTCATGACCGCCTGTGCCATAGGGATCGTCACGCTGCGTTGCCCGTCGCGGATCGTGATGTAACGGTATGCCTCATCCAGAATGAGGTCCTTCATCCGTTCCTCA
This sequence comes from Pseudomonadota bacterium, assembly GCA_039028055.1. GTDB lineage: Bacteria > Pseudomonadota > Alphaproteobacteria > Caulobacterales > Hyphomonadaceae > CALLCD01. Next base: position 2,691 of record JBCCIW010000219.1, read on the forward strand.
TGCAGACCCGGACGTTTGTTCTTTGATCCCTTTGGCCGACCCTTTGGGTTACCCGATTGGCCTGGCTTGAACCGGGTGTCTTTTGGCGGTTTGCCATACCCCACGTGATAGCCGGGACGGGCTACGAGCGCGCGCTCGTCCTCATCGCTGCTCATTCCGCTGCCTCCATCGCCTTGGCGTTCACCGGCGGTGTCCAACCGCAGAGGACCTGTTCCGCTTCATCCTTGGCACATGCCTCCCAGCGCGCGATGATGCGATCGCAATATATCTCATCAAACTCGCATAGATATCCGCGCCTGCCTGTTTTCTCTGCCGCGATCAACGTCGAGCCGGATCCGCCGAAGACATCGAGCACGATGTCGACACGTCCTGAGACATCCCGGATCGCATCCGCGATCATTTGCACCGGCTTTACCGTCGGATGCAGCGCCAGTTCTTCCATGCGCCCTGCCCGCAGGGTGTTGACGCCTCGGTATTCCCAGACGTTGGTCCGGTAACGCCCGTGCTGTCCCAACTTGAAGGTGTTGATGTGCGGCGCGTTCCCTTTCTTGAAGGCGAAGATAAACTCGTGGCGGGACCGGTAGAAGGTGCCCATGCCACCGTTGTCCTTGGCCCAGACAATCAGGTTCTTGAGGTCGTCATAGATCCCCTGGCCGGCTTCGAGCATTTCACCCATGTGACGCCAATCCATGCAAATGAAGTGGACCGAGCCATCGATACTGTGATCAACGAGGTTGCGGAATGCACGCTGCAGAAAGCCGGCAAATTCAGACACGCTCATCTCACCTGCCGCCATGGCAAACTCACGATGCTGCGTCTTCCCGGAGTTGCCCACATGACCGTCGATCGGGACATTTTAAGGCGGATCGGTAAAGACCATCGTGGCGAGCTCGCCACCCATCAGAGATGTAATGGTGCCTGCGTCCAGCGCATCGCCACAGATCAACCGATGCTGGCCGAGCTGCCAGATTTCGCCCGGACTTACGCGCGCGGGCGCCTCATCCGGCACGGCTTCATCGGCGGGGTCACCCTCTTCTTCCGGTATCACGGCCTCCATCAGGGTATCGATTTCAGCAATTGAGAAGCCAGTGAGCCCAATGTCAAATTCCAGGTCATCTGACATTAGCGCCCCAAGCTCTGCCGCGAGCAGGTCTTCGTCCCAGCCTGCATTCAGCGCCAGCTTATTGTCTGCAAATACATAGGCACGTTTCTCGGCCTCCGTCATGTGATCGAAGCGTAGACACGGTACGTCATCCATTCCGAGCTGCTTCGCCGCCGCAACCCGGCCATGCCCCGCAATAATGGTACCACTCTCATCGATTAACACCGGGTTTGTGAACCCGAACTGCGCGATACTGTCGGCGATTTGCCGCACCTGTTTCTTCGAATGTGTCCGCGCATTGTTCGTCCAGGGTTTGAGATCGCGGATCGCGACATATTCAATCTTCGTTTCGGCCATCTTTGGCTCCTGTACTGCTTGCGGGTGGAATCATTCCAGCTGCCCTCATCGTTCGATAAATCTTACGATTTGACATCTGTCAACTTCAGACGCATTATGCCGTTCGACACATCAGACAGGAGGTTTCCGTGAACATCGGGAAAAAGCTGTTCAGCCTGCGCCAGAAGAGCGGCGAGTCCTTGCAACAGGTTGCCGACAAAGTCGGCGTGTCCAAAGCGCATGTCTGGGAGCTGGAAAAGGGTCGCAGCAAAAACCCTTCCTTCGAGCTGGTGCGTAAACTGGCGGCCCATTACGGCGTCGGCATCGATGTGCTGACGGGTGAAGCAGCGGAACCGAACGAAGGCGACCTGCAGATTGAACGGATACATCGCGGCCTCGATGCCCTGTCAGACCGGGACAGGCAGATCGTCGAGCAGATGATTAAGAACATGCAGCAAACATCGTCAGCCGCCGACTGAAACGCGTGCAGCTGGACCGGATTGATCTTTCCGATATTCATCATCCTGCCCTGCTTGCGCGCACGGTCCACAAGCTGCTGGGCAAACGGGAGGGAGCTGTCCCCGTAGAAGACATTGCAAAGGCACTGGATATTTCGGAAGTGCGGCTCGATCGCTTCGACGGGTTCGAAGGCATGTTGCTGACGGACACAGTGCGCAGCAACGGATGCATTCTCGCCAACTCTTCGAAAGGCCGCCGGCGCGCGCGGTTCACAGTCGCGCATGAGTTGGGACACTTCCTGATGGAGCGGCACCAGCTATCGGCAGAGAATGGTTTCACCTGCTCGGCGCGGGACATGCGCGAGACACGGGACGGACGACAGCATATGCGCCAGGAGACGCAGGCCAACCAGTTTGCGATCGAACTTCTGGCGCCGGATTATCTGATGGAGCCTTTTTATTCGCATGACCCGGATCTGCGGGACGCGCAGTGTCTCAGGGATCATCTCGATGTAAGCTTGGAGGCCTGCGTGCGGCGCATAGTGGCCCGGCGTGACGAACCATTGGCGGCGGTCTGGTCGCACAACGGGACCGTACGCTATTTCGCAAAGAGTGCAGACTTCCCTTCGTCGCGCTCGATAAAGGCGATCAGATACCGCACACATCAGCCGCGCATCGCGCAATTGCCAAGGGGCACCCCGGCTTCACGCAGTTTGTGGAGGCGGACCCCCACCCCTGGACGGGCAGGTCGGACTTCGAACTCTACGAGCAAACGCGGGTCGCCAACAACGGACATGCAGTTACGCTACTTTGGGCCGAACTGACAGAAGAAGGCGAGGACGACGACGGCCTAAAAGAACTTGGTATGCCG
>JBCCIW010000220.1:0-5411 GCA_039028055.1 Pseudomonadota bacterium
ATGGTGGTTTGCAAACCACGAGGTGCATTCTTCCGAAGCCGAAGGGCCCTTCGTCCACGGTGATGATCGGTTCAATGTGATCTTCAATATGGATGTGACTGACAAGAATACCGGTGAGCGCACACAGATGCGCGAAGTGGCAACATATTACGTCAACGACGCGGGCAAGATTCACCGTGAGGAATTTGCCTACCCGATGGGCTGAAAACGTCCGAGCCTGCAACAATCTGACCTTGCGTAACGCCTTGGCCTTGCCTCGGCGAACGGTTAAAGTCGGCCAGCGACAAATTATTCTAAGAGGGAGCCGACCTATGGCTTATGGCGATACTGCCCAACTCGACGCATTTCGGGCGGAAGCCCGTACATGGCTCGAGGAAAACTGTCCGGAGTCAATGCGCTCCCCGATGTCGAGTGACTCAGATGTGATCTGGGGCGGTCGCAAGCAGGAGTTCAAGAACCCCGATGCGAAGTTGTGGCTGGAGCGCATGGGCGAGAAGGGGTGGACGGCACCCGAATGGCCAGCTGAATATGGCGGCGGCGGGCTATCCAAGGCAGAGTCCCGTATTCTCCAGGAAGAGATGGGTCGCATAAAGGCGCGCCCCCCGCTTTTTTCATTCGGAATATGGATGTTCGGACCTGCTTTGCTTGAGTTCGGCAATGAAGAACAGAAGAAGCGGTTCATACCCGACATCGTTAAAGGAAAGACGCGCTGGTGTCAGGGCTATTCTGAGCCGGGCGCGGGGTCAGACCTCGCTGGTCTGCAAACCAAATGCGAAGATCAGGGCGATCATTACCTGATCAATGGCCAAAAAGTATGGACGTCTTACGCCAACCATGCCGACTGGATTTTCTGCCTCGTTCGGACGGATACGAGTGAGAAGCATAACGGGATCAGCTTCATCGTCTTCGATATGGAGACCGAAGGCGTAGAGACCCGGCCAATCAAACTCATTTCTGGCTCATCACCATTCTGCGAAACTTTCTTCAACGATGTGAAAGTCCCGAAGGAGCAAATGGTCGGGGAGCGCAACAAGGGCTGGACCATCGCGAAGCGCCTCCTTCAGTTCGAGCGTCAATCGATCTCGGCTGGCGGATTTGGCTCCACAGGTGCTGGTGCCGGCGCGATGGGTGTGCAGGACATCGCCAAACATCATCTTGGAACCACTACAGATGGCGCACTTACAGATGGCGATCTTCGTGCACGGATCACAAAGCACTTGATGTATGACAAGGCGTTTGGTCTCACCGTCAGGCGCGGCACTGAGGAGGCCAAGGCTGGCAATGACATCGGCGCTACGACCTCCATCCTCAAGTATTGCGCGGCGAAGCTGAACCAGGAGAAGACGGAACTTACTGTTGAGGCTGTCGGGACGGATGGGCTCGGCTGGTCAGGAGACGGTTTCGATGAGCGAGCGATAGGTGCCACACGCGCAATGCTGCGCGCCAAAGGCAACTCGATTGAGGGCGGAACGTCGGAGGTGAACCTCAACGTCATCGCCAAGCGCGTGCTTGGCCTACGGGAGCATCAGTAGATCCATGAGCTTTGTCCTCACAGAAGATCAGCAAATGCTGCGCGATACCGCGCTCGCTTTTGCAAGAGACGAACTTCCAACAACGCATCTGCGTGCTTTAAGAGACGCGGGTGCAAATGGCATTGATCCTGATACGCGGAAGAAGCTGGCAGAGCTTGGTTTCTTTGGCGTGATAATCCCAGACGAGCCGGGGGGCGAGCAATTCGGCCTTGTGGGTCTTGGACAAATTCTAGAGGCGCAAGGCCGCACGCTGGCCGTGACCCCACTTCTGCAGTCGGCATTGATTGCGCCGTCAGCTTTGCAGCTGTCCGGCGACGATGCGTTAGCAAATGAGTGGCTCCCGAAGATCGCAGCGGGTGAGGTGACGTTCGCTCTAGCGTCCGATGAGGGAACGCATCACGCGCCCACGCTCATTGAGACGGAGGCGAAGGTCGTTGATTACAGCGTCTTGCTGAACGGAGCGAAGCGTTATGTGCCGGACGCACACCACGCTGATATGTTCATTGTTGTTGCGCGCACCGGCGGCAAGCCAGGAGACGAAGAGGGGCTTACCCTCTGCCTCGTGCCGCGCGACGCCGATGGCGTGAGCGTGCAAACGCTGAATACACTCGACGCTCATGGTGCAGCCCACGTTTCATTTGAAAACGTGACAGCGAGCGCCGTTCTTGGCGAAATTGGGAAAGGCTGGAGTGTTCTTGATCCCGTGCTTGATCGCGCCCGGATCGGTCTATCTGCGGAGATGCTGGGTTCAGCCAGCGCAGCATTTGAGATGACACTTGAATACCTGCAGACGCGAAAGCAATTCGGGCAGCTGATTGGATCGTTTCAGGCGCTTCAACATCGTGCAGCGCTTATGTTCACAGAATTGGAGCTCACGCGGTCGGCGGTATCAGCGGCACTCTCCGCTGTGGATACAGGCCGCGAGGATGTGCCGGCGCTGGCCAGCCTGGCAAAGGCGCGGGCAGGGGAGACTTTGCACCTCGTGTCCAATGAAACAGTCCAGATGCACGGCGGTATCGGTATGACCGATGAGCATGATGCAGGTCTCTACCTCAAGCGGGCGCGGGTCGCAGAAGCGCTTTATGGAGGAGAGAGCTTCCATAGAGATCGCTACGCAAAACTTCATGGTTTCTAGGGAATTGCTGGTAAAGTGACCCTTGCTCATATGGGCAAGGATCTCTAGACCTCTGGACGTTTGTCGGCTCGCAGACGTGCGAAAATGGCTGGGTGTTTACGTGCGGTCCTTTCAGATAATCATCTCACTGTGCTGGTTGGTACTATTTGCAACAGCCTGCGGGAAGCAGGATGCGCCTGATGAGCGCCCTGTTCCGGCTGAGGTGTCCGAAGAGCAGGAGCAACCGACCGAACCTCTGATAAAGCCCTGGGGGTACCCTCTGGATGCGTTCGACAGGGCAACCCGACCAGGCGACGACTTCTTTATCTATGCGAATGGCGGCTGGCTGGCGAACGCGACAATTCCCGGAGACAGCTCAGGCACGGGCTTTTCCGTTGATATGAGAAACCGCACGCGGGAGCGCTTGGCGAGTATCATTTCTGATATTGAGGATCGTTACGCCGCCAGGGGATCGCCTGAACAAAGGATCCGAGATCTCTACAAGAGTTTTATGGATGAGGCGCGGATCGAGATTGCGCAGCTCGAGCCTTTCGAAAGCGATCTGGATCGCCTGAAGGGATTGCAGGATCACGAGGATGTCGCGCTCGCGTTAGCTGATCCGGAAATGGGTATAGCCTCTGTGTTCGAGGCGGGTGTCGGGATTAATCCAGAACGTCCCACAGATTATATTATGAGGGTCGGCCACGGACGGCTGGGTTTGCCCGATAGAACTTATTATCTTCTGCAAAGTCGCAGGCTTGACGTCATAAGGGCCGAGTATGTCACGCACATCGAAGAAGTGCTCACCCTGCTTGATGAACAGAACGCGCGATTGCGGGCTGAAGCTGTGTTCCAGCTTGAATCGCGGATTGCCGAGCTGCATTGGACACGTGCTGATCGCCGCAATGCCGAACTGACATTCAATCCAATGACACTGGGAGAGCTTGAACAGTTTGCACCAGATTATCCCTGGGCGCTGCTTATGGATGCTGACGGCATAACGGACGAATCGGCACTATTGGTTCGCGAGAAATCAGCGCTTCCTGAGCTCGCGGCTTTGTTTCGGTCAACCCCAGTTAGCCAGTGGCGAGATTATGCGTTGTTTCATTACGTTGTCGCGAATGCGGTCTACATGCCGCGCAAGTTTTCCGATCCGAGTTTCGGTTTCTTTCGCCGCACGCTGCATGGGCAAGTGCAGCCGCGTGATCGCAAATGGCGGGCAATCAGCTTTGTCGATAACCGGCTCGGTCAAGAGATAGGGAGGCTATACGTAGAAAGATATTTCTCGGATGACGCCAAACGTCAGATGACGGAGATATTCGAAAACGTAAAGGCCGCTTATAGAACCCGCATAGAAAACCTTACGTGGATGACGGCGTCTACAAAGCAGGCTGCACTGGAAAAACTGGACGCGATGACTGGTCAGATTGGGTATCCCGAAGTCTGGAGAGATTATTCTGGTGTAGAGATCAGCGCCTTTGAGCTATTCGGCAATGTGCGAAGACTAAGGTCTGCGGATAAAGCATCTAATCTCGCCAGATTGAACCAAGCAGTGGAAGAGGGGGAGTGGTCAAGGAATCCGCAAACAGTGAATGCGTCCTACAGCCGAACGCGTAATGAGGCATTTATTCCGGCCGGTTATATCCAGTCCCCGCTTTTCGACCCCAATGCCGACCCGGCTCTAAACTACGGTGCCATAGGCTCTGTCGTTGGCCACGAGATAGCTCACGGCTTTGACGACCAGGGGTCACGCTATGGAGCGGACGGTCGGTTGGAGAATTGGTGGACCGACGAAGACCGCGCGGCCTTTGACAGTCAGGGGCAGCGCCTTGTCGACCAATTTAATGCTTATGAGCCCTTACCGGGTCTGAATGTGAATGGGCGACAAACTCTTGGTGAGAACATTGGTGACTTAGCCGGTGTGACTGTAGCTTATCATGCCTATCTTCTATCGCTGAACGGAGAGGAGCCCGAAGTCATTGATGGGTTCACTGGGCCACAGCGTTTCTTTCTAGGTCGCGCCCAGGCCCGTCGTTACAAGCGAACTGAGCAAGGCCTGCGCAAACGAATTCTGTCTCAGGTGCATGCGCCTATGGCCCTCAGGGTCAACGGCATCGTCCGCAATATGGATGAGTGGTATGACGCCTTCGATGTGCAGCCTGACAATGAGCTGTATCTGGCACCAGAAGACCGTGTCAGGATTTGGTAGCAATGAAAAAGCCGGACTTTGCAGCCCGGCTTTCTAATATTTATTCGTTCACAGACTTATTTGAACGCTGCAGACTTACGGAACTGCTTTGCAAGCAGGTAGTAAAAGACAGCCCGGTACTTCGGGCGAGTGGACTTCCCGTAGGTCTCAATAACGGCTTTGATACCCTCGTCCAGCTTCGGCGTATCTTTCAGCTCGAGCTTCTTGATCAAGAAATTCTTCTTGATGCGGTCTAGCTCTTTTGTGTCGGATGCCGCGACTTGCGAAGAGTCCTTGTTGTAAATGCTTGGGCCACATGCCTTGGTGACGCCCGCAAGAAGAGCCTTGTCGACCTTAAGGCCAATCTTCTCTTCCATCTGTTTCGTGTACTTTTCGATTAACTCTTCACGCTTGCTCATTTGGGAAACTTCCTCTTGGTGAATTTGGACGCACGCATACTTAGATTCGAATCAACATCAAAGACCGTTACAATACGTGAACGGAAATGGAAGCCCTTTGTTGTTGAAGTTGAATTTGATTACTGTGTTGTGTTCTCGCCAACACATAGCTTAGCCGC
>JBCCIW010000221.1:0-5356 GCA_039028055.1 Pseudomonadota bacterium
ATCCCGATGGTGCCGCCGCTGGCGCACTGGCATTCCAGGCACTGATAACCGACAACTTACCGGCGCACGAGACCGGCTGATGGCGAAACTCTACTTCAATTATTCTGCCATGAATGCCGGGAAGTCAGCGATCCTTTTGCAAGCGGCGTATAACTATCGCGAGCGTGGCATGAATGTGCTGCTCCTTCGTCCGACGACCGATCATAGAGGTCCGACTGGGGAGATCACCTCACGGATTGGTTTGTCTGCTCCCGCCGACATGATTCCGCCGGACAAGAATGTGAAATCTCATATTCTGGACCAGCACCGGGATGCGCCGCTGGCATGCGTGTTTGTCGACGAGGCGCAGTTCCTGACCGAAGAGCAGGTCTGGCAGCTGGCCGAGATTGCCGATGAGGAGAGAATTCCTGTCCTCTGCTATGGTATTCGAACTGATTTTGCCGGGGAGCTGTTTCCTGGAAGCGCGGCACTCCTGGCGATGGCTGACAGTTTGCGCGAAATCCGGACGATTTGCTGGTGCGGGAGCAAGGCCACCATGACGGCACGCATCGGCGAAGATGGAGAAATCGTCTCCGAGGGAGAGCAAGTGCAGGTTGGAGGCAATGAAAGCTATGTCAGCCTCTGTCGCAAGCACTGGAAGAACAGGGAACTCCGCGGATAGGCAATCGCCAGCAGCAGTGGCGCTTGACCGGCTCCGCCGCCACGGCTACCCCGCCACCAGTAAACGAGAGGATGTCCACACCGATGGCCAAGATCAATGGAAATGAGATCAAACCCGGCAATGTGATTGAGCATCAGGGCAGTGTCTGGCGCGCGATGAAGACGAACTCGGTGAAACCGGGCAAGGGCGGCGCGTTCAATCAGGTTGAACTGCGCAATCTGATCAATGGGTCGAAGCTCAATGAGCGGTTCAGGGCCTCCGAGACCGTGGAAAAGGTTCGGCTCGAACAGAAGGATTATCAGTTTCTGTTCGGCGACGATGACACGCTGACCTTCATGGATACCGTGAACTTCGAACAGATCGAGCTGCAGCGCGACTTCGTCGGTGATTCCGCCGCCTATCTTCAGGACGGCATGACCGTACAGATCGAGTTTTATGAGACGACGCCGCTAGGCGTTGCGCTGCCGGAGCAGGTTACGCTTGAAGTGCTGGAGACCGAACCTGTCGTAAAGGGGCAGACCTCAGCCAACAGTTTCAAGCCTGCCCAGTGTGACGGCGGGCTTCGCATTATGGTTCCGCCATTTATCAATCAGGGTGAGAAGATAGTCGTTCAGACCTCTGACTCCACTTACCTCAAACGCGCCGATAGCTAGGGGCCTCCATGTCGCGTCCATCTCCCGTCGGATCGGTCATGATCAAGGCCGCGCGCGCTGCGGCTGCATCTCTGTCTCGTGATTTCTCTGAAGTTGAACACCTTCAGGTCTCGAAGAAAGGGCCCGGAGATTTCGTCTCCAATGCCGATCATCGGGCTGAAGAGATCATATACGACCAGCTGACCAAGGCTCGGCCTGGATATGGCTTTGTCATGGAAGAGCGCGGCATCGTCGAAGGGTCCGACAGGACCAATCGATTTATTGTCGACCCTCTTGATGGCACGCTGAACTTTTTGCACGGCCAACCGCACTATGCGGTCTCCATAGCGCTGGAGCGTGAGGGACAGCTGCTGACCGGCGTGATCTATGATGTTTCAAAGAATGAGATCTTCTGGGCCGAGACGGGCAGGGGAGCGTGGCTCGAAAACCGGAAGCTGCGTGTGGCCGCGCGGTCGAAGCTCAGCGAGGCGGTCGTAGCGACAGGCACACCCTGGATCGGTAAGTCCGAAGCCGCCCATCAGAAGTTCTGGAGTGAGCTGGCAGCACTGACACCGCGAGTTGCCGGAATTCGCCGCTACGGCTCGGCGGCGCTCGACCTTGCCTGGGTTGCGGCAGGCCGGTTCGATGCCTTTTGGGAGCGTGGCCTTCAAGCCTGGGACATCGCGGCCGGGATCGTATTGGTTCGTGAAGCGGGCGGTTATGTCGAAGAGATCGATGGTGGTGATGTGCTGCAAACCGGCAGCATTCTTGCGGCGAGTGAAGCTTTGATGAAACCTCTTCAGGATCGTTTGCGCGAAGGTCACAACTTCGCTGATGCCGGCAGTTAGGCAAAACTACGATAGAGCATCCCGAAATACCTATGAACGTTGGGCTTGATAAGGCCGCGCGCTTCGGTTATGTGGCCTCTCCTTGGAAATTCATGCGCCGGTTTGGCGCAGTGTAGATATGTAGGTTTGCTATGAAAGCGGAAGGCCATCCGGACTATCATTTCATCACCGTGGTGATGACTGACGGCACAGAGTACCAGACACGGTCAACCTATGGCAGCGAAGGTGATCGGCTCGTGCTGGATATCGATCCGACGACCCACCCGGCCTGGACCGGCGGCAACCAGACCTTGCTGGACCGTGGTGGCCGCGTGTCTCGCTTCAAAGACAAGTTCAAAGGCTTCGTTTAAGCCTCAACCAAATCCCAAGCGGACCTCTCCGCGAAAGATAGCCCCCGGTTCAAGAGTGCCGGGGGTTTGTTTTTGTTGGGTTATTATTTTCCCCATTTCGATTTTGAAAAATAGTTAGGGTTGCGACCATTGACTCTTCGCGGCTGCACGCCGCATATGGCGCGGAGTTGATCTGGCGGACACAAAGCGTTCGCCATTGGACGGAGGTCCACCATGATGTGTTCTTTTGTAGAGAAGCCCCGCTGGTAACCGACCTCGCCGGCTGACCGAAATCGTTCAGCCAACCTATCCCAACCAACCACATTCAAAATACGAACGGACCCTGTTTCGCAGGGATTGATTTCCATTCCGTCTGGGGGAGTCCAATGGACGACACATCCGATATCCGCGCTGAATCCGAAGACACCAATCGCGCGATCTACTTCATGGCGCTTGTCGTCTTCATCGATATGATGGGCGTCAGCATAATCATTCCGGTCATGCCGGAGCTGATCATCTCACTGACCGGCGTCACGTTGGGAGAAGCGGCGAGCATAGGCGGTTTCCTCTTTGCCGCTTATGCAGTGATGCAGTTTTTGTTCGCACCGATTCTTGGTGCGCTGAGTGACCGCTTCGGTAGGCGGCCAGTTCTCTTGGCGGCGTTGGCTGGGCTCGCAGTGGATTACCTGTTGCTCGCAACGGCACCAACACTGGTCTGGCTGTTCATTGGGCGCATCCTTGCAGGCATTCTGGGCGCCACCTGGCCAGTGGCTAACGCCTGCGTCGCGGATGTGTCCACCGATGAAACCCGGGCACGAAATTTTGGCCTCGTCGCTGCGGCCGCCGGAATCGGATTCGTGTTCGGGCCCATACTGGGCGGTTTGCTCGGTTCTGTTGGCTTGCGTGCACCGTTCTATGCCGCTGCAGGACTGGTTTTCGTAGCGGCAGCTGTCGGCATGTTTCTACTGCCGGAGACTCTAACGACAAATCTGAAAAGAGACTTCGATTGGCGGCGAGCCAACCCGATCGGTGGCTTGCTCAAAATTAGCGAGCATCGTGTTGTTTTAGGTGTGCTGGTTGCTTTCCTGCTGATGCAGTTTGCATGGATGAGTTTCAGCGTCGTCTGGCCGTACTACACGATTGAACAATTTGGCTGGGAAGAGCTGGAGATCGGTATATCGGTCGCCTTGTACGGTCTACTAATCGCGATCGTTCAGGGTGGGCTCACAGGACCCGTTACCAACCGGTTCGGCAACGTGCCTGTCGGCATTGTGTCGATCGTGACGGGGATTGCACTCTACTTTGCCTATGTCTTCATCAATGAAGGCTGGATGGCCTACGCGCTGATCGTTGTTTCGGCACCGTCCGCCTTTGCTGGACCCATCATGCAGACCTTGATGACCGAGCGGGTAAGTGATGATCAGCAGGGAGAGCTGCAGGGCGTGATCGCCAGCGTGATGAGCATCAATGCCATCGTAGCGCCGTTTGTGATGTCCCAGATCTTTCGGACTTACACAGCCGAGAATGCCCCGATCTATCTGCCGGGGGCACCGTTCGCTCTATCCGGAATTCTGATCGTGGGAACGCTGATCGTGTTTGTAGCAGTGACGAGGGGTGAGCCTGTCGGTGCTGCCAGGTCATTCCGTTAGGCAGCAGTTAAAGCCGTTTGAATGGTTTGGGGAGGGCCGTCGCTGTTGCCTTAGCAACTATGCGGCCCTCTGGGTCCAGTGCTTCGGCTTCCATGAACGCAGCGGACTTGCCCCATTTCAGAATACGCGCCTCAACGCTGGCAGGGCCCGGGAAGAGAGGGCGGAGAAAGCTCGTTTTCATTTCGAGGGTTGGCGCGGTCATCGTGACGTTGGATGCAATGATGCAGCATGTCGACATGGCCTCATCCAGCATGGCCGAAACAAAACCGCCCTGAACGGCGCCGGTCGGATTTGCGAAACGGTCGCTCACATCGAAAGCCATCGTAATCGACTTTTCGGCCTGGTTGACCGAAGTCAGCCGCATGCCAAGCGTATCAGAGCAGGGTGGACGCTTCTTCGAGTTCTGGAACCGAGCCAGCATCTCCGCATCGCTGACAGGCTGCGGTGCGTCGTCTGTTTTCTCGGTCACTTGCGTCGAAAGGCATCAAGGTTGACGACGGTACCTTCTGATGCGTCGTCCGGTTGCTCGATATCCGGTGTCGGCATTTGGCCGGGATCAGCCAGAGGACCAATAACGCTGCCGGCATCACCTGACTCATCCTGTTCAAAGGTCAGGCCGAAATTCACTGATGGATCAACGAAGCGGGTCAGTGCCGAGAACGGGACGTGCAGGTGCTGCGGCACACCAGAGAACTTCAAGATTATCTCGAAGTAGTCATCCTCCACCTCAAGGTCCCAATACTGGTGTTGGATGACGATGGTCATCTCCTCGGGAAAACGCTCTATCAAATGATCGGCGATGGCGACGCCCGCGGCTTTCGTGCGGAACGAAATATAAAAATGATGCTCTCCTTCGAGAGACCCGGCATCTACGGTTCTCCGCAGCACATCTCGCACGACGCCGCGCATCGCAGCCTTTGTCAGTTTCTCGTAACCGATATAATCCGTCACTCGACCATTCCTCTTAACCCTCCTTGAAAACATAAGCCTATGTGTTTTGAGGCACAACGGGGTTCGTCATGCAGGCGAGCGATCAATTGCAGCAAGGTCCAGGTGGGTGCGATTTGCCTGCTGTCCCGTGTGTATCGGCTCAATAAAAAACGTAACGCGCGAGCCGATTGAAGTGGAGGCTTCTGTTGCCAGGCGCCTCCGGGCCCCGCCTAAGGCGCTGATGCCTTAGGAGTTAGAGCGGTAATCCGCGCACTGCTTACGCAGCGAGCAGTTCACCTTCAGCAAA
>JBCCIW010000222.1:0-5332 GCA_039028055.1 Pseudomonadota bacterium
ACTGACGAAGACACCGAATTGGTGCAGAACACGATCACGGTCACCGCTCAGTTCCGCGAACAGGATGCGCTCGACGTTCCGATCGCGATTACGGCCTATGACGGTGAATTTCTCGAAGGCATCGGCGTAGATGAGTTCGACGAGCTGTCTGCGTTCACGCCTGGCTTTGTCGTTCAGGAGCAGTCCGTAAACAATCCAGGCTTCGTGCTCCGGGGAATTACATCCGATGACGGTGCGTCAAACATCGAGCCCCGCGTTTCGATCTTTCAAAACGGCGTATCTTTCTCGCGCTCGCGCGGCTCTGTCGTTCAGCTGTTCGACGTCGAACGAATCGAGGTGCTGAAGGGGCCTCAAGGAACGCTATTTGGCCGCTCAGCCCAGATCGGTGCCGTACATGTAATCACGAACAAGCCCGGCTACGAGTTTGAATGGGGTGTGACTGCTGAGGGGGGTAACTTCGAAGCCGTCGGCGCTGAAGCCTATGTCAATATTCCCTTGATAGAGAACAAACTCGCCTTCCGAGGTGCCTTATCCTATGATCTGCGGGACGGTTTTGTGGAGAATCTATCCGGAGGGGATGCTCTTCAGGGTACGAATACACTCGCCCTTCGCGGAAGCCTGCGTTTCGAACCAACGAGCAATCTTACTCTGGATCTGATTGCAAGCTATTCCGAAGACTCCCCTCCGGGAACGGCCTTCGTTTCTGGTGTAATACCAGCATCGAACGGCGTGCTGGATGTTAATAGCGCAGCGTCGCTAAACACTTTCGGCGGGTTCCTTGACAATGCTCCGCTTGGTATCGATCGCGAAATCTTCGACATTACTGGTATCTCGAACTGGGAGATCAATGATGTCCTGAGCAACACGACAACAATTTCCTATCGTGAGTTCGATAGTGTTGAAGTGTTCGATCCAGATGGTGCCGCATTCAATATATTCGTTTTTGCCGAAGAAACGGAAGGTGAACAATTCAGCGCTGACACGCGCTTCAACTATGATGCCGGTGGCCGCTTTCGAGGCTTCTTCGGCGGTGGGGTCTTCATTGAGGAAGGTAATCAAACAGTTCCACTCGGATTGGAACTTGGAAATGTCGGATTACTTTTCCAGGCAGGCTTTCCGCAGCCGACCGCAGTCGTCGATGGTCAAGCAACGATAGGAAACGCCGCATTTGCCGGGGCATTCTTGACCGGCGATCCAGCAGTGGTCGACGGTCTGCTCGGCCTTGCCGGAATTCCAACCGGCCTCTTCCAGGAAGAGACATTCACTTCGCTGATAATTTCTCTTGGGATGTATTCGCTGAAGCCGAATTCGATCTCCTGCCACAGCTGACGCTGACGCTCGGTGGGCGCTATACACGCGATGACAAAGAGACACTTTTTGAATCAGCCATCACACAACCGAATCCGCTAACGCCTGTTGTGTTCGGAACACCATTTGCTCTGGTGGGAAATACCAACGGGCAGATCTCGTCAGATGACTTTGACATCGACAATACATTTAGCGGATTTTCGTGGCGGGCAGTCCTCAAATATCAGGTCACAGAAAATCTGAACACTTACTTCAATTACTCGCGCGGTCGACGCCCGGAAGTCATCGAAGACGACTTCGCCAATCTTCCGACGGGTGACGTCGAGCCCGGATTTGAAATAATCGATGAAGAAACCGTGGACAGCTTCGAGTTTGGAGCGAAGGCGGCTTTCTTTGATAATCGCCTTTTGCTGGATGGCGCAGTCTACTATTACGATTATCAGAATTTCCAGACGAGTATTGTCGTCGATGCTGGACCCGGCAATCCGCCAATCTTTGATACAGTAAATGCGGGCGCGGCGGATGCGATTGGCGTAGAGTTTGGCCTGTTCGCTGATGTCCATGAACAGCTCGATATCTTTGCGACTTATGGCTACAATCGTGGGCGCTTCGATGAGACAGACAGCGACGGAAATGCTCAGGATTTCGGCGGAAACCAATTCCGGCTATCGCCAGATCACTCTTTTTCCGTCGGCTTCACAGTCGAACAGCCACTGCCATTCACAGTCGCTTATCTGACGCCAACCTATACGTGGAAGTCCGACGTGTTCTTTACTGACGAAAACGATCCAGCCTTCGATGTTGTCGATCCCGCGGGCAACCTTGTTGTTGCAGTGCCTGGCGTGTCGCAAGATTCCTTCGGCCTGTTGAATTTTAGGGGTGGCTTTCGTTTGGGAGAGCAGGAGAACATCAATGTGTTCTTCTATGTCGAAAACGCGCTGAAAGAGGAGTTCGTTATTGACGGCGGAAACACTGGAGGCTCATTCGGTATCCCGACATTTATTCCCGGCAAGCCTCGCTTCTTCGGTGGTGGTGTAAGCCTACAGTTCTAGTGTGCATATGGATGGGGAAGTGTGAACAGTGTTCATACTTCCCGTCATTGACCGCCAATCCGCATTCCGGCATGAGGGGCCATGTCAGATACCTATCAATCGTCCGAAGAAATAATAGACGCTTTAGAACGACTTTACTCTGAAACAGTCGAAGCCCTAACAGAAGCACTCAAGCGTTTCCTAAAAGATAGAACGCCGCCTGACGGCGAGGCCCGCGCAGCAGGGGCATTCTGCTATCCTGAGCTTGTCATTCGCTATGACCCTGACGGGCCACCTCCTCCTATTAGTCGGTCTTGGGGCAAACTGTCGGAGGCTGGCACATATGTTTCATCAATAACGCGTCCGCATTTTTTCCGGAGCTATTTGAAGGAGCAGCTGGATCCGTTGCTGAGGGACTATCCAGTCGAAGTCGAAGTAAGACGCTCGACGTCTGAAATGCCGTATAATTATGTTTGGGACCCTGAAAAAGCTGCAGGACTCGAAGAGATTGCCCCGGCCGAGTTGGCACGTTGGTTCCCCACGGCTCAGCTTTCTGCTGTTGGAGATGAGGTGGCCGATGGAGAGTTGTTCGATCCAGGCGATGAACGCCCTCTGGCGCTGTTCGATGCCCCGCGTGTCGATCTTTCTCTGAAGCGCATTGAGCATTATACAGGCGCACCCGCGGAACATGTTCAGCCATATCTTCTGTTCACGAACTATCATAGATACGTTGATGCGTTTGTTGATTGGGCCGCCGAACAGATCCGCTCCGACAGCCCTTATGATCGCCTGTCAGGAACCGGCGGCGTATTGATTGATGCTCGAACGAAAGACGCTCGAGCGGATATTGAAGGCTCGCCTTGGCGCCGGTTTCAAATGCCATCCTATCACCTGATGCGTAGCGATGGTGCCCCGGGCATAACCCTGGTAAATATTGGGATCGGGCCATCTAACGCGAAGAATATTACGGACCACCTGGCAGTGCTGCGTCCGCAATGCTGGTTAATGGTTGGGCACTGTGGTGGATTGCGTCATTCTCAAGCAATCGGTGATTATGTGCTCGCTCATGCGTATCTGAGAGATGACCACGTGCTCGATACAATGTTGCCGCCTGACATTCCAGTGCCGCCAATCGCGGAGGTGCAGGTGGCACTTCAAGCGTCAGCTGCAAAGGTGACGGGCGAAACGGGTGAGGCGCTCAAGAGACGATTACGCACCGGGACCGTTGCGACAACTGACGATCGCAACTGGGAACTTCGCTTCTCCGAAAGTGCCCGCAGATTCAACCGGTCACGGGCAATTGCAATTGACATGGAAAGCGCAACCATAGCCGCCAATGGGTTCCGTCTGCGGGTCCCTTACGGAGTTCTTCTGTGCGTGTCCGACAAACCGCTACATGGAGAGATCAAGCTGCCCGGAGCGGCAAACCGCTTCTATGAAAGGGCGATCGGCGAACACATACGTATAGGGATCGAAACGCTGGAGCGGCTCGCCGCTGATGGCGGGGCCGCACTACACTCGCGCAAGCTTCGGGCGTTTGATGAGCCGCCATTCCGATAGACGCGGCACCCTCATTCAATTGTCGTGAGAGGGTCGCCAAGCGTCCCGCGCATGATACGGCCAAGTGCCCGGCGTCACCGCAATAATATCAAAGCGCCAATCGTAGTCGACCAGGTCCTGTCGCTTTGCAATCCATAACTCGGCGGCGCGGGAGACACGCTGCCAGGTTCTCGCGGTAACCGCTTCGAGCGCAGTATTCAGATCGGCCCGGGCCTTTACTTCGACGAAGGCAACCAGGCCTCCTTTGCTCGAAATGAGATCGATCTCGCCTGCGCGTGTACGCACGCGGCGAGCAATAATGCGATATCCCTTCATTTGAAGGCTTGCAGCCGCAATCCACTCACTTCGTCGACCGCGCCTTTCGGCCGCTCTTCGATCAGCCATTCTGTTTTGATTTCAGGAAAATAGCGCGCTGATAAACATCTCGTTTGGCTATACCAAACCGGGCAGCGACATTATTCGCGGCGGTCTTCGTTGGTTCAGATAAAAGGGCTTCCATTAAAGCGTTATCAAGTTCTACTTGACTGACTGTTTCCTTACGGTCTGGCGGCCCGACAAGAATGACGATTTCTCCTTTGGGGGCTCCAGCAATTTCGTAATGGTTGGAAAGATCGCGAAGTGTGCCGTGCTGGGTTTCTTCGAACAGCTTTGTCAGCTCGCGCGCTACGGTTGCCTTTCTGTTTTCTCCAAGCACCTGAGCCATATCAGAGATGCAAGCTACTAATCGGTTCGCGCTTTCGTAAAATATCAGGGTCGCCGGCGTATCGGCCAAGCCTGACAGAATTTTCTGCCTTGCATTCGATTTTGTCGGCAGAAACCCCGCGAACATGAATCGATCGCTTGGGAGACCTGAAATGACTAGGCCTGCCAACATCGCAGAGGGGCCGGGAACGGGAATGACATTTGATCCAAGGTCGATGACCTCTCGAGCAAGTTTCCATCCAGGATCTGAAATGAGCGGTGTGCCGGCGTCTGAGATGAGCGCGAGGCTCGATCCACTGGATACTTTTTCCAGCAGTTCCGGGCGGCGTGCTGCCCCATTATGGTCATGATACGCAGTCATTTTCGTTCTTATTCCATAGGCTGACATCAGTTTTCGAGCAGTTCTTGTGTCTTCAGCTAGGACCTCATCTACGCTGTTGAGCACGTCCAGGGCCCGCAAAGTGATGTCTCTGAGATTTCCTATCGGAGTAGAGACGATGTAGAGACCAGGCACGAGTTGCGACTCGCGCTCTGGCTTTCTAGTCTCGCCGGAAACGGGAATCAGTGAAGGTTCTGAAGGAAGATCTGATGACATACCGCCGACAATCGCGCCGAAACTGGACTTCGCCAAGTATTCTTCTGGCAGCAACTCTACTTTTTGCGGCTTGTGAGACCACGTCGCCGCGCCCGCCCGCACCAATCTCGACGGGTACGGCGCGTCCGGCACCGGG
>JBCCIW010000223.1:0-5315 GCA_039028055.1 Pseudomonadota bacterium
CACGCTAGACGCGCGCGGCTTCCTGAAGCAAGTGACCCATCCAGAAGAACTGGATGCTTACTGCAAGACAGGAAAGCAGGTTGCCTATATCGGATTCGATGCCACCGCGGACAGTCTCCATGTGGGGTCGCTGATGGGCATTATGATGCTGCGGCATTTTCAGAGGGCGGGTGGCAAACCCATCGTTCTGATGGGTGGCGGCACAACGAAGGTTGGCGACCCGACTGACAAGGAAAAATCTCGCCCGATTCTGACCGATGAGAAAATCGCGGCGAACATGGCTGGCATCAGACAAGCCTTTGAGCCCTTTTTGACGTTCGGCGACGGCTCTACCGATGCAGTCATGGTCAACAATGACGACTGGCTATCGCAGCTTGGCTACATCGACGTGCTCAGGGATGTCGGCAAATACTTCACGATCAATACGATGGTGAAACAGGATACGGTGGCGCGCCGGCTCAAAAACGAGCAGCCATATACGTTTCTCGAGTTCAATTATCTTCTGCTGCAGTCCTATGACTTTCTGGAGCTATCGCGGTCCTACGATTGCTTCCTTCAGATGGGCGGCTCGGACCAGTGGGGGAATATCGTCGGTGGATCTGATTTGATTCACAAGGCCGATGGCAAAGACGCCTTTGGCCTGACCTGTCCACTGATTACCACGGCCTCCGGCGGCAAGATGGGCAAGACAGCGGACGGAGCTGTGTGGCTGAATGCGGATCGCAAGAGTCCTTATGAGTACTGGCAGTTCTGGCGCAATACCGAAGATGCCGATGTGGGTCGCTTCCTCCGTCTGTTCACGGAGCTTCCACTGGAAGAGATTGACGCGCTGGGAGCGCTTGAAGGTGCAGACATAAATACGGCGAAGATACGTCTCGCGAACGAGGCAACCACACTCCTGCACGGTGCCGAAGCGGCCAAAGAAGCTGAAATGGCTGCTGCGAAGGTATTCGCCGATGGCGGCGCAGCTGACGCCTTGCCGACGGCTGAGATTGATCGTTCAGAGCTGGATGCGGGTTATCTCGTGGCGGCGGCGTTTACTCTGGCGGGACTGACCAAATCGAATGGCGACGCCCGGCGCATGATCAAGCAGGGCGCGGCGCGGATGAATGATGAAGTGATCAGTGATCAGAATGCGACGATGCTTCCATCTGATCTGAACGATGACGGCGCGATAAAGCTGTCGGCCGGAAAGAAACGGCACGCGCTCATTCGGTTGCGCTAGCGGTCTCGTCCTCGAGGTTTTCAAAGAAGTCTTCATCGTCCGGGTTTTCGAAAATTCGGCGAAGTACGCCGGGCGTTACGGCTGACAATGGGTTCACCGATACTTGCGCGCGCTCCAGTGTGCCATTGACCCCGTAGCGAAGAGAGATCACGCCTTCTCCATCGCGGCTGACGAACAGGTCACCGATAAGCGGAATACCTCCAAGAGCTGAGTTTATCCCAAAACTGGGAACCAGCACGCCATCGATATCGATGCCGCCGGACTCAGTGTTGACCCAGCCGTTGGCTGTCATGCCAAGCGCGGGACCAGACGCCTTGGCACCTACAATGTTGTAACGACCCCCGGCAATCGCCAGTGGAATGTCTATCTCTGTAAACAGCACGCCTTCGCCGGACAGCGTATCCGAGAGGCCGCGGATTGAGGCAAGGGACAGGATCTGCGTGAACAGCGGGGCTTCCTTCAATCGAGCATCCGTGATTCCCAGTCTGATCTGTGTAGGCAGATCGCCCCGAGCGAAGGTGCCGGACATTTCCAGTTCGCCATCCTCGAGGGCGTCGAAGCCGAAGAAAACGCTCGCAAGAAAACTTGCATCACCGCTTGTGATCAGAAATGTCGGGTCCCCGAGGCCGCTGGCGTCAAATGCCGCTGTGACCGGGGCGCCAGTCTGCGTTATCCCAACGGCCTCGGCGGTTTGTAGTCCCTCGGCTGTCGAAGACATGGACATCTTCGCGCTCAACATATCGAACCCGTCGCGCAGGCGAAGCTGATCGATTTCGGCGCGCAAATCGATATCACCGAAGCTTGCCGCAGCAGAGGATCCGCCCGCGCCCACCTGAGACATGTTACCCACGACTTCGGAGAGATCGAGAAATCCGCCGTCGAGTGTAAACAACAATCCGCCTTCGGGTGTTCGACGGGCGGTGCCCATCAGGTCGGCGCTGCCTTCAAGAAAGGCGCGGTCGACATCGGCGCTCAGCAAACGGCCTGTTCGCTCGACTTCCAAGTCGGCAAGGAAGGCCGCATTTTCTGCCTGGAAGTCTGCAAGAAAATCGGTGCTATCATTTTCACCCTGGGAGAACTCCAGGGAGAGTGTGGCCGTATCCCCAAGGGGCTTGATCCAGTCGATCTCCGAGATATCGAGCCTGGCATCCGTGAAGTCTATGGTTGCGTTCACATCCTGCAGCTGACTACCATCGAGTTCGGCATTCAACTCGATCGGCGCTTCACCGGAAAAGTAGGCGCGCGCCGGTATACCGAGTTCGTTGAGCCCCGACGGTGTCAGAATGCCGTTCGCTTCCAGAAGCCCCGGTCCAGCTTCGTCTGTGAATCCGTTTCTCCAGTCATATTGCAGGGGTACACCGGCGACTCGTCCGAAACCGAATATACGAATTCCGTCCTGATCAAGCTCAACCTGCGCATCGCTATCAACAAGGTCGTAACCTACAGCGATTGCCTCAATGCCAGCATCGCGCACGCCACCAGACGCGCTGTAACGGTATTCCGAGGCCGGAACATCAGGCAGGGCGGGACGGGTAAGTTGGAAGTCCAGCCGCGCCTCGCCGCTAACGGTGGCAGGATCAAAACCGGTTCGCTCTTGCAAACGCAGCCGGCTTTCGCTGATGATCTGCACGAGATTTCTTGCCGGACCTCGGCCTGAAAGGCCGATCATCATGTCCGCCCCCGGAGGACTAAGCTCTGGATAGTAGACATATCCCCCGTCGAGCTGCCAGAGTCCGAAACGACCTCCCGTAAATTCAAGCCGGGTAGAGTTGCCGGTGATCCGTCCTGTAAGGTCCATGTTTATGATGGGGGGTACATCATTCAGTGGGCTGAGGTTCACCCCGGATGCGGCGAATGTGCCGTCTATGGCGTCGTCTTCAAAATATCCTTTGGCGCGGGAGTTTCGGTCGAAATCGAAAACAAAAGCCGCATCGGTTACCGTACCGTCCAGCACGTTTCTCGCTATGTAGTTTCTGGCACCGGGGGCCTGCCGGACGGGCCAGAATTTCAGGAACTCATCGTGACGGAGCTCTCCTGACATTTCCGCAGCTGCCCGCAGTTTCACTGGCATATCACCGGGCTCAAGATCCCTGAGAAATGTTAGGTCTCCGTTCGCTATGAGATCTGCTCTACCCGTCGATAGGCCGAGCCTTTCTATCTCGATACGAAGATCAGCTGGCCAAAGTGTTCCAGAAAGCCGGAAATCCCGAGCAGGCCATGGCGCGGAAAAGACAGGCTGCAGATCGATTATGAGTTCCGGAGCTTCAAAGGTGAAGCTTCGCGGTCCGTCACTTTGAAGCAGGGTGTCCATCTCAAGGAGCGCGCTGGTTTTCACCGGCCCAATATCCAGGTTCGGCACGTCAAGCACCAGACGGTCTGAGGCCAGTTCGTACTGCCCGCTCAGCGTCAAGGCGGTTACGGGATAGGTCTGACCCGAAAGCGAGACGGTGCCGCTGCCAACCTCCACGGCTGTATTGACACTGGCGAGACCGGCCTCTTCGGTTACGAAGAAATCGAGCACCACGCTCGCCGGGATATCTTCCGCCTCGATGGCTGGACCCGGAACCCATTGAAGGACAGATGCAACGGACCAATCATTTAGCGCGAAAGACGCGGATAGTGTTGAATAGTCGGCAGGAAGTTCGGCGGATACTCTGAACTGCCCCGGCCCCTGCTCTCCGAAGTCGCTTTCACCGGCTAATGTCACCTGGAGACCATCTACGCCGCGAATCATCTCGCCGTTGGCAGCTGAGATAAGCGCCGTTGTCCCGCGGACCTCATCGGTCACCTGGATTTCAACATCGGCAAAGCGGATCGTTTCCAGATTCGCCGCTGCCGCATTGTCTCTCAAAATGGCAAAGACATCGACGAGAGCCTTATTGGCACTTTCGACCAGAGCGCGGACAGTCGCCGGGCGTTCGTTATCATTGCCTGCTGCCAAATCCACGGTGCCGACGGGATCACCAGCAACGAGCCAGCCATCTTCAGTGCGTCGGATATCAATCCGGCCGCTGTCCAGCGCCAGACCGATCGGTTGCAGTTCTCCGGCAAGCACGCCGGTTGAACTTACCAGTAGCTCAGCGCGATCAGTCTCGGCGGCGGCCTCACCATCTGAGTCGAGCAAAACCAAATCATTGGCGACAAAAACGACCCTCCGTTCCTGGCGAAGCCATTCGAGCGTAATGTCGCCAACCTCAACGCCCCTTCCATCCCGAGCATTTGATATGTTGCGAACGACATCATCCCGGAACATGGCGACCTCTATAGGTCCCGATGACAATCGAATGAAAAGCGCCACCGCAGCGAGCACGAACAATGCCAGCAGACCTGCGAAAGCTCTTAGAGCAATCCTTAAAACGGTGCGGCGGGCCAAACTCATACTCCACAAATCGGACGGGTGACATATATCGCTGTCATCACTTCACATTCGTTAGCACACTGGATCATAGTCATGGCCACCCTGCCAGAGCCCGGCACAACAGCACCTGAATTCGATTTGCCGGGAGACGGCGGTACAAATATCAAACTCTCAGACTTTCGCGGCAGTCGCGTGGTCATCTATTTCTACCCAAAAGACGATACGAGTGGCTGCACAAAACAGGCGATCGCATTTTCTGAAGATGCTGCCCAATACAAAGCCGCAGGGGTGAGCGTCATCGGAATCTCCAAAGACAGCGCTGCGAGCCATGACAAGTTCATCGCTAAGCATGACCTCGGCATTCGACTTGCATCGGACGAATCGACTGAGGTCTGTCAGTCCTATGGGGTGTGGGTTGAGAAGAATATGTACGGCCGAAAGTTCATGGGAATCCAGCGGGCGACTTTTCTCATTGATGGAGAGGGCGTCATTCGACACGTATGGCCAAAAGTTAAGGTCGCCGGTCATTCAGAGGACGTACTTAAAACACTCGCGGACACGGCAATCTAGAGGCAGTTTTCAATCCGTATGCGAAACGAATCAGGTGACTTTAATGAATAATTCATTTCATAGCGGTATTTTTAACACACGAACCTGCTTTTTAGGGTTCCAAATCGCTAACCGATCAGGTTACTAATTTTGGAGTGGGTCTTGGGAGAAACGCTGCAATAA
>JBCCIW010000224.1:0-5296 GCA_039028055.1 Pseudomonadota bacterium
GGTTGCACGACGGATGGTTCAAGCGATCGCGACAACGGCATTTTTCGATCCGCAGCCGGAGTGGTGACGGGCGATAGCAGCCGACCAGGCGAGATTCGCGAGTGCGGTACAGCGGACGCTCAGGAAGCTGAAGTTATGTACCCGGCAGGTTGGGCGTCCCGCGTTAGCCAGGCCGAAACAGAAGATGAGCTATTGGGTGGGGGTACGAGAGTGAACACGCAACAACGCGTCCGCGTGTCCAATTTGCCCGATACAATGTACCCGCAAGCCGCTCTGTCGCCTCCATTAGAAGCACGATGTGAGATCAAATTTGATCTATCCACCCAAGGATTGCCCAGCAATATTTTGGCGGCCTGCTCCAGCCCGCTGTTTATCGACGAGGCTAACAGAATCGTCTCCCAGGCGACCTTTGAGCCGCTACGCGTCAACGATCGATTGGCGAAGGGTGTGAACGTCGTTTATGTTCATAATTTCTGCTTGTCAGATCAGATTTTTGGAACCTCGTGATGCTCGCCTCAGCAATCTCAATGACTGGTTATTCCCCCAATCTCCAAAACTGGATGGATTACATCGAGGGGCATGATCCGAGCAGACTTCCTCAGCTATTGCATGACGACGTGGTGTTCCAGAGCCCAGTCGTTTTTACACCCCAACGAGGCAAGGCTATTACACTGGCATACCTCGGCGCGGCGGGGGCGACACTCGGTGAGGACACGTTTCGGTATGTTCGCGCTTTTGATTGCAACGACCGCGCGGTCCTGGAGTTCGAGTGCGAAATGAACGGCAGATACGTCAACGGCATCGATATGATTGAATGGGATGCGATGGGGCTAATCACCGATTTTAAGGTGATGGTCCGGCCCCTGCAGGCCATGGAAACGGTTCACGCAGCTATGGGAGCCATGTTGGAAAAGATGAGTGGATAGGAGGATTTCTTAAGGGGAATCGGCTTTAACTAGAGCCTAAAGCACTATATCTGAGGCCTCATGACGACATATTTGGACTTTGAAAAGCCGGTAGCAGAGCTCGAATCCAAGATTCAAGAGCTTGAAGCCCTTTCAACCACCGAAGGCACGCCATCCATTTCGGAAGAATTGGACAAGATGCGCGCGAAGTCTGCTCGGCAGTTGAAAGATCTTTATGCTGATCTGTCCGCTTGGCACAAAACCCAGGTCGCCCGTCACCCCGAGCGACCGCACTTTTCGGATTATCTCGAGGGCCTTTTTGAAGATTATCAGGAACTCGCTGGGGATCGAGTTTTTGGCAATGATGAAGCCGTTCTCGGGGGGCTTGCGAAGTTTAACGGTCGGTCTGTCGTCGTAATCGGACATGAGAAGGGCCGTAACACTGAAACCCGCCTGAAACACAATTTTGGCATGGCGCATCCGGAAGGGTATCGAAAGGCTGCCCGCCTTATGGATTTAGCGGATAAGTTCAAGTTACCGGTTTTGAGCTTTGTTGATACAGCCGGAGCGTATCCTGGGAAGGCAGGTGAGGAACGTGGCCAGGCTGAAGCTATCGCACGTTCGACTGAAAGATGCCTTACGCTGCCGACGCCTATGGTGTCTCTCATTGTCGGGGAAGGTGGATCCGGTGGAGCAATCGCAATCGCGTCTGCCAATAAAGTCGCAATGATGGAACACGCAATTTATTCGGTTATTTCTCCTGAAGGCTGCGCATCAATTTTGTATCGCGACGCTGCCAGAGCAAAAGACGCGGCCGAAGCCATGAAAATCACGAGTAGCCACTTGCTTCGAATGCATGTTGTGGACGAGGTAGTGAAGGAGCCGGTAGGCGGAGCGCACCGCGACCCGCAGAAAGCTATCAAGGACGCCGGTCGAGTGATCGAAAAGCTCCTCAAGCCGCTAACCAAGATGTCCGCAGAAGAGCTCATCCGGCAAAGGCGAGAACGCTTCTACGCAATTGGTCGCGACGGCTTCAGCTAGTTTTCATGGTCGATGACATTACCATTGAAGTGTGCGCGCTGGAGCATTTTGGCGGGCTCGATCTCCCAGCATATGAAACCTCGGGTTCGGCGGGCATGGACTTGCGTGCTGCGGTGCCGATCGAAGAACCTCTGACACTCGAACCCGGAGCCCGAGCATTGATTCCCACCGGATTGTCGATGGCGATTCCGCAGGGTTTCGAGGTGCAGATTCGTCCTCGTTCGGGGCTGGCAGCCAAACATGGGATCACGTGCCTCAATACGCCGGGCACGATAGACAGCGATTATCGCGGCGAGGTTAAGGTCATACTTATCAATCTTGGCGATAGGCCCTTTGTGATCCAGCGTGGCGAAAGGATTGCCCAGATGATTGTCGCTCCGGTCACCCGTGCAGGCTGGCTGGAAGTATCTGCTCTGGATGCGACGGAACGCGGCTCGGGCGGTTTCGGATCCACCGGGACATAATTTCGCCGACAGTCTTGCGCATTCGAGCCTCAATCCTTACATATCGAATATCGATATTTTCAAGGAAGGGACAGGAATATGGGTGTGTTCGAGATGGTCGTGATCATCGTGGTGATCGGCTGCCTGACATCAAGTTTTGATAACTACATCAAGCACCGAAACAAGACGCTGAAGAACCAGGCGCAGGACGCCGATATTCAGAAAATGCAAACCGAGATCGACCGATTGACGGAGCGCGTTCGTGTGCTTGAGCGATTGGCTACCGATGATGAAAAGAGACTTCGCGACGAATTTCGGCGCATGGCTTGAGTTCAGTTCGCGACCTCTTGAAAAACTGAACAGCCATTCATACATATTGAATATCAATAAATACTCGAAAGGAAATTAAGCGATGAATCTCTGGATCATACTCGCCATTGTGGCAGTGATCTGTCTCCTGAACCGCGGCCCGCGGCATCAGAGATCCCCGAGGTCCCGTCGCAGACATTCTCCTGAACGTCCGGCAGAAAAAGATCGGGACCTCGAGCAATTAAGTGCTCGAGTGAGCACACTGGAAGAAATTCTTCTCGACCGGGACCGACGACTACGGGATCAGTTTCGAGGTCTGTAGTCCGCCGATACTGCAAATCAACGAAATGAAAAGGCTCTGTGGTATCCGCCACCGAGCCTTTATTCATCTCCCCAATATGCTCTTCACAATCGGGGCCAAATGCTCTTCTTTGTGATGAAAGATTAGTCAGGTGAGGGCAGCGACCCATGAGCGAAAATCCATCCTATCCCGTACCGGCGTCATTTGCCGCGTCGGCAAATCTCTCGGCAGAGAATTATGCAGCAAGTTATAACGCATCCCTTTCTGATCCTGAGAAATTTTGGAGTGAGCACGGTCTTCGTCTAGATTGGATGACGCCGTATACGAAGACTAAGGATACAAGCTTTAATCTCGATGACTTCCACATCAAATGGTTCGAGGACGGTGTATTAAATGTCTCGGCCAATTGCATCGACCGGCATGTGGCGACGCGGGGCGACAAGATAGCATTGATGCTGGAGGGGGACGAACCCGGCGACACTAAGAGTGTCACCTATAAGGAGCTTCTGGTGGAGGTCTCCCGCTTTGCAAATGTGCTGAAAGAGCTCGGCGTCGAGAAAGGCGATCGGGTTACGATCTATATGCCGATGATCCTTGAAGCGGCTTATGCCATGCTCGCCTGCGCGCGCATCGGCGCGGTCCATTCGGTCGTGTTCGGAGGGTTCAGTCCCGAGGCTCTGGCTGGCCGCATCACCGATTGTGATAGCCGCTTTGTCATCACCGCCGATGAGGGGGTGCGGGGTGGCCGGATTGTCCCCCTGAAGGAGAACGCTGATGCGGCCTGTGAGATTGCCGGCATTGTCGAAACCCAGCTTGTCATCCGGCGCACGGGCAATGAAGTTGCCTGGAAGGCAGGGCGCGACCAATGGCTCCACGAGGTTGCTGAGACGGTTTCCGATGAGTGCCCCCCGGAGCCGATGAACGCAGAAGATCCGCTCTTCATTCTCTATACCTCAGGCTCCACCGGCAAACCGAAGGGCGTGCTCCACACCACGGGTGGCTATCTCGTCTGGGCCTCTATGACCCATGAATACGTGTTTGATCTGAAGGAAGACGATATCTATTGGTGTACGGCCGATGTCGGCTGGGTGACGGGCCACTCATATATCGTCTACGGACCATTGGCGAACGGAGCCACCTCGCTAATGTTCGAGGGCGTACCGACTTATCCTGATGCGTCCCGCTTCTGGCAAGTCTGCGATGATCACAAGGTCACCCTGTTCTACACCGCCCCCACGGCCATACGTGCCCTGATGCGGGAGGGGGACGGCCCGGTAAAGAAGCACTCCCGCTCGACAATCCGCCTCCTTGGCACGGTTGGAGAACCAATCAATCCGGAGGCCTGGGAGTGGTACTTCCACACCGTGGGTGAGGCACGCTGTCCAATAGTGGATACCTATTGGCAGACCGAGACCGGAGCTTGCATGATGGTGCCATTGCCCGGGGCGACAGATATGAAGCCGGGTGCCGCCTCCCACCCGATGTTCGGGGTGAAGCCTATGCTCCTCGATGCCGAGGGCATGGAGCTGACTGGAGCCACGGAAGGCAATCTGGTCATCACCGACTCATGGCCGGGCCAGATGCGCACCGTCTATGGCGACCATCAGCGCTTTATCGACACCTATTTTACAGCTTATCCGGGCTTTTATTTCACCGGTGATGGCTGCCGGCGGGATGAGGATGGCTTTTACTGGATAACGGGCCGGGTCGATGATGTGATCAATGTCTCCGGACATCGTATGGGCACGGCAGAAGTGGAAAGCGCGCTCGTCTCCCATGATGCTGTCGCTGAGGCCGCCGTGGTCGGCTATCCGCACGACATCAAGGGCCAGGGCATCTATGCCTATGTCACGCCGGTGGCGGATGTTGATCCGGGGCCCCAGCTGCGCGTGGAACTAGTGCGTCATGTGCGCACGGAGATTGGTCCTATCGCAACGCCGGACTTACTGCAGTTTGCCGT
Organism: Pseudomonadota bacterium; assembly: GCA_039028055.1. Lineage (GTDB taxonomy): Bacteria > Pseudomonadota > Alphaproteobacteria > Caulobacterales > Hyphomonadaceae > CALLCD01. The sequence continues at coordinate 4,960 of JBCCIW010000224.1, forward strand.
CGGCCTGCCGAAGACCCGCTCCGGCAAGATCATGCGCCGTATCTTGAGGAAAATCGCTGAAGACGACTTCTCAAACCTAGGCGACACATCAACCCTCGCCGAACCAGAGGTCGTCGACGACCTCATCGAAAACAGAATGAATAGGGGATAGTGGCACCAGACGAGCGAGGAGCTACGAGGTTACAGCGGGTAACCGTGCAGTCGTGCGGGGCACTATTGACCGGAGCATAAGTCTCCGGCAGATGACTAGCCGCACTGAGCCTCTGTGGCGGAATTGGTAGACGCGACGGATTCAAAATCCGTTTCTGGCAACAGAGTGCCGGTTCGAGTCCGGCCA
>JBCCIW010000225.1:0-5294 GCA_039028055.1 Pseudomonadota bacterium
GGACAGTTCACCGTCGCGATTGGCGAGAAGATCCTCCAGCCTTCCCTGCAGCGTAATCTGTGCCTTCAGGCGCGCATCCGCATCGAGGATTGTGCGTGTGAGGTCCTCGGCGCTGGAAGAGCGCTGGCTGACTTCACCGCCGGCATTCTCGGCCGTCTCATCGACGCCTGCGAGGAACGTCTCGATCCAATCCGGCTCTGCGCGAAGAGACAGGTAGCCAGACGTGTATTCATCCGTCTGCTTGTTGAGATTGGAATTAATGACGATGCAGGTGTTCGTCCCAGCGGACTGACAGGCCTCGACATGGCCCTGCATGACAGGCTCTACGCCTTCTAATGGCAATCGAAGGTCGAGATTGTGGCTGTAGGCAATGTATTGCTCGCCCGCGCCGGCCTCAGCTCCGCCATCAATGGGCTCAGGTGTGGGCTCCGATCGCGCTCGCTCGGCCAATCCTCCAACATCCTGGGCTTGAAGCTCCGCGCCGGCAACGGGAGGCGGAGCAAACTCGCCCTCTGTCACCTCAGATCGCGGACTGTCTCCACCGCCACATGCAGCGAGGAGAAGTGCGACTCCTGCAACTATCTCTCTTCTGAACATCGTTTTATCCCCTGTTATAAGCATCGATTAGTTGAGCCAAAATGCGAATGGAATGCCCTGCCCGCCGACACCGAGAGAGAACTCGCGCCAGACATTGGTGTCGACCACCTCTCCTTCCTCCATGTGGGGTGCGAGGCTGGCCCCGTGCAGCAGAAGCGCGAGCTGGAAGTCACCTGGGTCGGTCAGCAGGCTTTCGACATTTATCCCGACGGACAAACTGCCTGCTTCGGTCACGCGCCAATGGGGGATCAGTTTCTCGCCTTCCAGCACGCCGGACATTTCAGCGAGAACCGCCTGCCAGTTCTCTGCCGTCTCCTCGGAGACTTCGACGCCAAAGGCCGAGGTCTGGTTCGCATTTGGCAACCATTCGTTCTGATCATCCGTCTCTTCGGCCACCAGTGTCCAGAAATTCCGATTGTGCTCCACCATCTGTTTGAGATGCGCCAGGGCAGATTGCGTGCGTGCTGCGTCGGGCACGCCGTTTAGCGCCGCCAGCACAACGGCAATTGTGTCAATTTCATTCTGTGTTCCAAAGAACGGGTCTGGCCCGATGATGCCGAGCTGCTGCATGCGCTCATTACCCTCGAAGACTGTTGTGATCGCCGATGTCGGATCGACCGATAAAACAAGCTCGGCGCTTGCCGAAGCGAGGTGCACATATGCGGCGAGCCAGTCAGCGTCTGCCGTGTCGAACTGAATAACTGTATTTCCCACTTCCAGCGCCTCGTCCGCACTCACCCCGAGAAGAATGCCTAGCTGGGCCAGGGCATCCTCGCCCTCGTCTTTCGTGCCGTCTGCATCAATGTCGAACCAGAGTTCAGCGAGATCGACATCTACTGTGAAGTCCTTTCCCGTTGCCATGACGAGCGCATCCTCGGCGCTTGCGAAATGCCCAAGCGCGCCAAGCATCGCCGTTTCTACAAACGCCGGATCGAATTCCGCATCCGGGTTATAGTCGATCGTTGCCTGGCCGCCGGGGGCCAGCGGCAATTCGCCCGAATAGGTCGAATAGCGAACCTGCAGCACGTGCTCGATCGCGCTCAAGGCTTCTGCCATCCCCGCGAGATAGGCCGTTTCAGGACTGCCGGTCTGGGCAGCAGACCAATCTGGCACACCGCTCAAGCCATCTTCCGCTATCACTTCGGAAAAGCTGCGCTGATCTGCATCTGCCGCGCCACTGCACGCCGCCACTCCAGCGATTGCAAATGCACTTCCGCCAATCTTCAACAATTTCATCACGATAAATGTCCCCTGTGATTGATTGCTCACATATTTGGTATTCGCTTCGGGCGAAACTAAGGCGGGTTTGCGGTATCTTTTTTATGCCGACCTTACGGCCGCGGCCCGAAGGCGGTTTGCCCCGCTCCGAGGGACCGCTGGGCATGGTGGACAAAATCGACGAGCAGTGGCCGCGTATCGCGTGGATCGATAATCTCCTCAGCGTAAAAGCTCTCCGCAGTTCGAAATGGAGAGCGTATGGCGTCGAATTTCTTGTAAAGTTGCTTCAACAAAGCGTCGGGATCTTCGACCTCTGCGAGTTCTTTCCGAAACGCTGCCTCGATGCCTCCAGCCATGGGAAGCGAACCCCAATCACCGCTAGGCCAGCAGTAACGCCACTTCGCCTTTGACGGATTCATCATGGCTGATCCGGCCAGGCCGTATGCTTTCCGGATCACCACGGCGCAGACTGGCACGGTCGCCTGATACACAGAGGTCATCGCGCGCACGCCCTTGCGCGTGACGCCAGCCGTCTCGTGCTTCACGCCCACCGCAAATCCCGGGCAATCTACGAAGTGGACCACCGGCAGATGAAACGTAGAGCAGAGATCCATGTGGCGCGTGACCTTGTCACAGACATCTGCTGTCCAGGCTCCGTCCAGGAAAAAGGGGTCACCGGCGAGCACGCCAACGGCGTGGCCGTCTATGCGCGCCAGCCCCGTTACGATGCCCCTGCCCCACTGGCGACCAATCTCGAAGAAGGAGCCTTTATCTACCGACGCATCAATGATCGTTCGCGGCTTGTATGGGGTTACGCCATCGGTTGGAACCAGCGAGATCAGCCCGTCCTCGCGACGGTTCGGATCATCAGTCGGGTCAATGCGCCCTGAAAGTTCGTGGACGGATGAAGGAAGGTAGGACAGGAACCTCCGCGCAGCGGCAAACGCATCGGCTTCCGTGTCTACGACATCGTCAACGGTTCCGTTACGCGCCTGTATCTGCCATCCACCGAGTTCTTCCTTGGTGACGTCCTCTCCGAGAGCGCGGCTGACAGGCGGCCCTGCGACAAAGACCTGGGACAGCTCCTTCACCATGACCGAATAGTGGCTCGAGCCGACGCGGCCGGCCCCCAACCCCGCACATGGCCCCAGAGCCAGTGAGACGAATGGGACTTCGCTCAGGCCTTCAACAATGTATTCCCATCCCGGCGTTTCCGGGATGTAGGTCCGGGGATCTGCTTCCAGCATCTTGACCGAGCCACCACCGCCCGTGCCATCGATCAGCTGGACAAGGGGCATCCGATACTGGATCGCCTGTTTGATGGCCTGGACCATCTTCTGCCAGATCGCTGCATCGGCCGCCCCGCCCCGCACCGTAAAATCGTCTCCCAGCAGCATCGCGGGACGCCCCTCAAGCGTCGCGCGGCCGAACACCGAGTTTGCTGCCATGAAGGTCGTCAGATTATCGTCGGCGTCATAGGTCGCTTTTCCGGCGATCTTGCCAATCTCATGGAAGCTTCCAGGATCCGCCAAAAAGGCGATACGCTCACGGACAGTGAGCTTGCCGCGGCCACGCTGACGGCTGACCGGCTCGTCTCCCCCCATCTCCTCGGCAAGGCGTTCTCGCCGTCGGAGCTCTTCAATCGATTTTTCCCAGCTCATGCTGTCACAAAGCGCAAGTCAACCAATGAAGGTCAAGCCTTTTTCAGGCTGGATCAGATTATCAAACGAATCTTTATTCGGCCGCCAGGCGCTCCACTTCTGCGTCTGACAGCTCTGAATTGTCATAGACATTCTGCACATCATCGAGATCGTCGAGGACATCAAGCAGCTTCATCAGGGTGGACGCCGGATCGCCTTCAATCGGCACAGTGTTCTGGGGCTTCCAGATCAGCTTGGCGGATTTTGCAGGCATGTCCTCGCCGAAGTGAGACGCGAGCGCGTCGGCGACCGTCTGCAGGTCTTCGCGGGCGGTATATATATAATGGGCATCGTCATAGCTTTCGACGTCGTCGGCCCCTGCTTCTATCGCCGCTTCCATAATCTTATCGGCATCACCCGCTTCGGGCGGGTAGATCACCTCACCGACCTGGTCGAAGCCAAAGGAAACGGACCCTGTCTCGCCGAGATTCCCGCCATTCTTGGAGAAGGTAGAGCGTATCTCTGAGGCCGCTCGGTTTCGATTGTCCGTGGACGCTTCCACGATGATGCCTACGCCGCCCGGGCCGAAGCCCTCATATCGGATTTCTTCATAATCTTCGCCACCGCCACCCTGGCCCTTATCGATCGCTCGCTGAATATTGTCCTTGGGCATGGACTGGCCCTTGGCATTCTGGACAGCGAGGCGCAGGCGGGGATTGCCATCGGGGTCAGGCCCACCCATTTTCGAGGCGATGGTGATTTCCTTGGACAGGCGAGAAAAGAGCGCCGACCGCTTCTTGTCCTGAGCGCCCTTTCGGTGCTGGATGTTCGCCCATTTACTATGTCCGGCCATGGCAAGGATCCCGTCAATTCCTAGTCAATTGCACTGCCAATAACGCGCCCCGCCAGCATTTGCCAAGGCTTCACTGCGTCTGCATCGACACGATTTTCTCATAGACCGCCAAAGAATCCCGCTGGAAGGCCGCCTTGGTGAATTGCGCCTCATAGGCCGCACGACCGCCGGCGATCAGCGTTTCAGCAAGACCTTCTTCCTCAATCACGCGCCGCATTGCAGCAGCCAACGCTTCATCGTCATTCTTCTGGATCATGAGGCCAGATACGCCGTCCTCAACGTATGCGGCTGGCCCCACAGCGTCTGCCGCCACAAGGGGTTTGCCTGCCGCCCACGCGTCTACGGTAACCGTACCGAATGGTTCGTATCGAGAAGGAAACGCGACGAGATCACACGCGGCCAGCAAAGCACCTCTATCGTTCCGCCAGCCGAGGAAGCGCACACGATCGTCCAGGCCAAGAGCGGTTGACTGAGCTTTCAGCGCGGCCTCCAGTGGACCGTCGCCCGCGATCCAGACATAGAGTCCGTCCACCTGTTTTGCGGCGTCCAGCAGCGTGTCGAGGCCCTTCTTGTCATGTAGGCGCGCCAGGGCCAGCGCCACGGGTGCCTGGTCCGGCGTATTTAGTGTCGCCCTGTCCACAGGCGCTGCATTTTCAAAGTCCGCATATGTGTGCACGATAAAGGACTTGTCTTCAGCGACGCCCTGCTCGCGAATATGGCGGAGCAGGTCTTTCGTCAGGCCGACATGCCAATCGCAATTCTTGAATCGTTCAAGTTTGTAATAACCGCCATACCAGCCGATGGACCGGCTGCGATACTTCGGCGGCGCGAATTGCCCCGCGCGCCCCATCCAGTACTCAATGACATCCGGTTTGAAGCGCGCAATCGCCTCCCGGATCTTCCGGCGTGTGGGGAACGGCGCAGCGCGGTTAAAACTGCACGTCGCATAGCCGATGCCTGCATTGGCGAAGCTTTCAAGGCGAAAC
>JBCCIW010000226.1:0-5282 GCA_039028055.1 Pseudomonadota bacterium
ATGGGAATGGCATCGCGGCATGCTGGATGCCGACGGGCGCAATGGTCTTCGTGAGCGGATTGAAAAAGAGGGGCCGCTTTGTACCGACGCATTCGATACAAAGATTGTCGGCAAGAAAGAGATGTGGGCGCGCCCGCCGCACAAGCTGGCGCTCGATTACATGTGGTATGCGGGAGAGCTCTCGACCTCGCATCGGGTAAACTTCAAGAAGTTCTATGATCTCACCGAGCGCGTAATCCCGGACCATCATCGGGAAGACAGCTGGACAGACGAAAAGCAGATCGACTGGCTCTGCCGGGAAGCCCTCGCCCGGCTCGGATTTGGAACACCGGGCGACATTCAGCGTTTCTGGGGCGCGGTCTCCTCCGCCGAAGTGAAAGCCTGGGTCGAGACCAATCGCGCCGAACTTGTTGATGTATCAGTGAGCTGCGCCGACCAGACTTCTTATGCTGCCCTCGCCCTGCCGGATATCGAGGCTCGCCTGGCAAACATACCATCCCCCACAAGCCGGCTGCGCATCCTGAATCCGTTCGACCCGGTGATCCGCGATCGAGCGCGCCTCGAGCGGCTATTCGGCTTTGACTATCGCATCGAGATCTTCATCCCGGCGGCCAAACGGCAATGGGGCTACTATGTCTTCCCGCTTCTGGAGGGCGACCGACTTGTAGGGCGGATTGAGGTCAAAGCGGACCGAAAGGCTGGCGAGCTACGCGTGATCAATTTCTGGAATGAGCCCCGGGTAAAATGGACGCCCGCGCGATCCGAAAAACTGGCCGCTGAACTCGCTAGATTCTGCCGGCTGGCCTGCGTGGAAACTGTCGTCTGGGATACAAAGACACCCGCCTAAAGATCAGGCGACTGCAGAACTCGACTGGCCGGACTGGGGCCGATGATATGCGCCGCGAGCGTCGTAGGAGGCTTCTACGCCTTCAATGAGGCCCGGAAGCGTTTCCTTGTCGGCCAGGTAAATCAATCCGTTTGGACGAAGCTGCCTGGATAGCCGGCTGACGAGATCTCCCGCTAGAGGCGTTGCCATTGGCGGTAGAACATTACGAAGGAGAATGACATCGAAAGCACCGAGGCCGCTCAGCTCCTGAACAAGATTGTGCGTGCGGAAACTTATCCTTTGCCGCAGTATATCGCTGGCCCGCCAGAAATTATCGGACTTCTCGAAGTGTGCGAGCATCCGATGGATAGACAGTCCGGTCTGGATTTCGAAATGATTGAAAAGGCCCGACCGAGCGCGTTCAGTGCTTGTCTTGCAGATATCGACTGAGATGATTTCGACCGACCGGCCATTCAGGAACTCAGCACCCTGTTCCTCCAGCAGGATGGCCAGTGAGTAAGCTTCCTGACCAGTTGCTCCGCCAGCGCATAGAAGCCGCAGGCTTTCACCATCATCACGGAGTCCGCCGAGCTTTGGCAGCACATCCGTAACAATCCGTAACAGTGTCTGGCGATCCGAAAAGAAACGCGTTTTCTTGCTTGTCAGCGCTGCAACAATTTCCTGTTCAAAAACGGGGTTTGGTCGGGCTCGCAAACAATTTGCGAGTTCTTCCAGGGTGGAAAAACTCTCCCGCCGCATAATGTGCGCAAGGCGAGACTCCATTAAGTAGGCATGGGTCGAACGGAAAGCGTATCCCGACGCACGCAGGGCGAGATCAGCAAGTTCATCAAACCCTGCGGTTGTCATTTGAGTCTCCGGTTTCAATAGCGCGAATCACACTTGAATCGCCAAGCGTTAACAGATTGTTCACGCGCGTGATCAGGAAAGACTACTGAGAGGTACGTATTGGCTAGCTAGATCAGACCAGCTTCGGCGAATTTGCTCTCGATGATTTCCGCATCGAATGGCTTCATGATGAATTCGTTCGCGCCTGTGCGCACCGCTTCGCCAATGTGGTCTGCATCATTTTCTGTCGAGCAAAACAGAACGACAGGCTCCGATCCGCCCGGTTCACGGCGCAACGCACGAAGAAAATCGAGCCCGTTCATCACCGGCATATTCCAGTCAAGCAATACAGCTTCCGGCATGGTTTCACGGCACTTTTCCAGGGCTTCGGCACCGTCAGCCGCTTCCAGCACCTCGAATTGGAGGTCAGACACAATTCGGCCGGCAACTTTGCGGACAACCCGGGAATCATCGACGATCAGGCAACTTTTCATTGAATGGCTCTCAAGCAGCTGAAATCATCATCAAACTGTTAATGCGCCAGTCTTAAGAAAGTCCTTCCTGATTGATCGTCGCCGTAATTGGTATTTCATTTGCGGCAATAATCACTTCGGTCTCAGAAAGCCTGCTCACCGTGATCTTTGTACCGAGCTGCTCAGCCACATTGGCCGCGAATAGCGGCTGGATCGTCTGTGCTTTCCAGTCAAAATCGGATGAATTGGCGGAGATAGCCGCCTCGACCTCGGGCTTTACGGCTGCTACGGCATCCATACCCGGGCGATCGCTTTTCGCAATTGCATGAACGGCGATGCATGGTTTTCCGGCTTGGTCCTTGATCCGGACAGTCATGTTCCCGCCCCTAGGCAGGCAAGATATCCCGATGACGACCATGTGCATCATCAGGCGGGCATGAAAGTAGCTGAAATGCGCGGTCTCAATGTCCCAATCGACATTCGGGCGGTGAAGCGCGACATAGTTTTCCGTGACGCGCTTAGCTTCGTGAATATCCGCAACGGAATCCGACATTCCCATGTTTCCAAAGGCATATCGCAAGAAAAGTAGTGTAGCTTCTAAGCGCTTCGCATTATCGCGGAGCAGCACTTCGCTTGATTGGCGGAGCTCTTCATCGAGATCGGTTTCGTCCATCATGCCAATCGCCGAAGCGACCGATGATGCCGGGTTCACAAGATCATGGCACAGGCGCGATGCCACATATGCCGTGTAATAAGCTGGATCGATCATGGATATGCAGCCCTTCTATAATCTTTTCTGTTTGCTTAGCTGATTCTGACGAGAATTGCCCCAGCTCACCGGTAATTGTCCACGGGAAAGGCGTTTCTGTCTGAAATTTCAGACTGGCGGATCGATCCGTTCGTCATGCCCAGATCTAGCACTATAGAACGTCAAACCGAAAAGAACGGCCGACACGAGCAGCGAGAAAACCGAGCCGAGAATGATTGCGATCCAGCCGTGCAGTCCGAGGCTGACGCCGTTGATCGCCGCGACCCGCATGGTCAGCCAGAACAGGAACGCCAGACCGACAAGGGAAGAGAGAACAATAATAACTGTTGAGCGGTTGGCAGACATCAAGTTACTTTCGGACCCACTGCCCGGACGTCGTCATGTAGAACTGACCCGACGGCGTGCTAGCAATCTGCTTCTCCCCCGTAAGAAATCCAACTTGCTCAACGGTCGCACCCCGTTCACGAGCGAGGCGTTCGTAAAGCGCGCGGCGGCGTGCGTTGATCTCATCCACGCGACGGCGAACAGCGGGGGTCACACTACTCTCGACGAGGCCCAGATATCCATCGGGACGCTCTCCTACTTCGCCGGAAACCTTGGCAGCATCGATGACGGCATCGGCAGCCAAAGCCGTCGGCGCAAAAGCTGATGCACTCATTATCATGGCCAATCCCGCTATGATGAAACGTGCTCTCGTAATCATTGTATCGACCTTTCCCTAGAAGAGATCCGGATTGTCCGCGATCAAGTCCTCGACATCCTTGTCGAGGCGCACGCGCACTTCCTGATCAATCTTGACGTTAAGATTGATTTCTATCGGTTTATCAGGGGCTTCCAGCTTAACTGTGGGCGAACATGCCGCCAGCGCAAAGCCTGCAGCGAAAACCTGAACATGTTTCATTATCCGCCTCCTTCGGCAGTTGTTGGCTACATTGCCCTTCGCGGACTGAACGTCAATTGAACGCACCTCGACTTGATCGTTCATCTTTCGCCGTTTCCCTGATTTTCTTCGATTAATTCGTAAGCCTCTGCGGCATATGTTTCCAGTGGTGCACCTCGCAGGGATGACAGTAATTCGGCAAGTCGGGAATCTATACTGATACCGAACTTGAACTCCGCTCCACCAAGCACGTCAGGATTCCGCCCGAGAATATTAGCCGTAACAAGAAGATCACCGATGAGATTGCCATTCGCGCCGAGTTCCATCAGGGTATAATCGAGGCCTTTGAGCGCTTCGAATGCGAATTCAGCATACTCATTTCCAGCTGCAACGGCATCGGTCTCTTCACCAATATAGGACAGCGTTCCACCCGGCGGGTCGGCGACGAAACGCGCGTCGCGTACAAGTATATTCGCCCCTTCAATATCAACGGGAAAAATACCTGAGACCGTTCCGGTCACCTGCATGTCCGGAATTGAGAGCACTTCGATCAGTTCCTCCAATTCAATGCTTTCGGCTTCTACTGTGACGCTTTGTGTACGGGCACCAAGCCGCCAGTCAGTCGGCTGAACGGTCATGAAACCGCCGGCAAGTGGCCATCTCGCCCCTTGCAGGCTCGCTTCGGTTGGGCCGCGAAGCTGAAAAGTGACCACCCCATCCCGAAGCGGCAATCCCACGTCCATTGCTCCAATTCGAATTTGCTGCCCGGGCGGGGTCTTTACGCCAAGGGCGTCGGAAAACTCGATACGCCCTTCGACCCCTGCAATGGTTCCGAAATTGAAAGTTTTGAATGCGAGATTCGAGACATCAACAAATCCCGTCCCCATCACTTCCCCATCTTCGATGTCAAAATCGACGGTTCCGTTTATTTCCCCGGTGGCATCGGTAAGCACCCCCCGCAGGCGTTCCGAAAGAACGGTCGGCTGAAAGCCGCCCGGTCGAAAACTTAGAGGCCTCATGGCGATGCTTGCATTACCGGAGAGGCTTCCGACATCGACATCCAGATCAGCATCGGCGATCGCTAGCGCGCTAGCTTCTGTCTGGATTTCGGCAGAAAGACTGAGGTTCAAACCCTCAAGGGTTCCCTTAATGTCGGAACGGATCGGTTCAAACAGCGGGTCTGGCCGAGGATCGTTTATGGCAACATTGGACATTTCAATTTCGCCGCGAATGCCTCGACTTGAAGACGACGTCGCGTCGAAAACAAATGAATCTGCGATCATACGAAATGGGACGAGATTACCTCCAAACTGCGTTTCCCCTAATCGTGCCCCGAATCCGAGCGGCCCTCCACTCGCCGAAAAGAAGACAGCCGGTTCCTGTCCGGAAATGGTGATTTCGGTGTCTCCAAGTTCGAGAGGCACTTCGAGGCGGTCACCCCGGAAGTCCAATCGCAACCCCGACTGGCCGAATATTCGCACGGAAGCA
>JBCCIW010000227.1:0-5268 GCA_039028055.1 Pseudomonadota bacterium
AGAGAATATCGAAGAGAGCAAAGGGCCGGATTCGAGTTTTCCGGTTCAAGTGCAGGGTGAAAATTACAAATTAATCAGTTGATTAGGAACATATAACCCACGAAGCGAACCCGACCGGCTTCATTCGTGCATTGGCGTATTCCCGAATTGATTGATTGGAGCAGAGAATGACTGGCATCACGTTCCGTCCACTAAGAAAATCAGTGTGTGCGCTCGCCGCGTTAACCATGGTCTGCGCGCCGTCGGTATCTGCCGACGAGCAAATCCACATCCTCGGGTGGCTGGAACATGCAACCATCGAGTCCGTTGATATCCGCATGGATGCGAAGCTCGATACGGGTGCGAAGACATCGGCTATTCACGCCGAGATCCTCAGCAGAGACGATCTCAGTGAGGAAGAGCAGCTCGAGCTGCACACTGAAACGGATGAAGACGAAGAGATGCTCGATTTTGATCCCGACGATGCAAACGTTCAGGGCGAGGATCGCACCGTGGTGTTTCGTGTATCAAATGAAGAGGGCGAGGAGCGCATTCTGGAACGCGAAGTGGTTCGGACTGTGGCGATTAAACGCCGCAGTGGCGGGGTGGAGCGCCGGCCCGTTGTCGAGCTTGACCTCTGTATTGCAGGCATTCCCGTTGTGGGCGAGGTCAGCCTTGCGGACCGAACGCGCTTTAATTATCCGCTTCTTATTGGGCGAGATATGCTTGATGATGGCGATATTGCCGTTAATCCTGACAGTGATTATACAGCCGCAGCCAGGTGTTAGGGCATCTTCGCTGAAGCCCGAGTGTCCCTAGCAGGCCTTTAGAGCCTGATCAGATCACATATCATGGCGGTTGGAGGGGTTCGGTATGGTGCGTTTGGAGGTCGTGTTCGTCGTATTGGCGCTCATTGCGACTGCTGGCGCAATTTTCAGCTACAAAGTGGTAGAGCTCGGCTTTCCCACCGAGCCAGATAGCCGTCAGTCCGAGTATTATATCGAGGCGCGTGTTCAGTTTACCGGCGGTACAGGGCCTGTTTCCGTCGAGGCGGCCATGCCGACGAGTGCCAGCAATTTCGTCGTCCTTGAAACCGATGCGCTTGCCACAGGGTTTGGTGTGCTGGAACAGGACGATGATGATGGCGATACAATGCTGTTCGAAAAGCGTTCTGCGCAGGGAGAACAGACGGTATTTTACCGCGTTCGCGGCTATCGTATCGATTCTACGAATGTGTCGCGCTCGGCCGTAGATCGCCCCACCGTTAACTCTCCTTTTGCCCCTGACTTAAGAGAACGCGCCCTACGGTCCGATCCTACTCCCTTTCTCCTGGCTCTCGATGACGTAATCGATTTGGCGGAGAGAAGTTCCGCCGACGATTCGAGTCTCGTTCGTCGACTGGCGCTTATTCTCGCCGATACGCGAGATGAGCGCGTCGAAACCATTATCGAGGATGCCAGCGCGGACCTTCGCGAGCCGGAACGTCGACTCGTGACACTGCTTCAAGCGGCAGACATTCCCGCTCGCCGCGTCGTTGGGCTGACGGTTCGCGACGATGCTCGTTCAGCAACGCCTCGGCAAGCCGCAGAAGCCTATTTTGATGGACGGTGGCGACGTGTTTCACCTCGCACTGGCCGAGTCGACGACGCTGATGTCTTTGTACCGCTGGTCTACGGTGATCGACCTCTTGTCACAGGTGAGGGGACGCGGGGGGATCCGGAAATCCGCTTCAGCGTTCGCAGCGTGGTTAACAATCGCCTCGAGCATGCCCTTTGGACAAGCGGCAATGAAGCACCATTCCTGAGCTGGACGTCCCTGTTTTCTCTTCCCTCCGACACGCAGCTCGTGTTTCGCGCCATCTTTCTTGTACCTATTGGCGCACTGGTGATCGCTTTTCTGCGTCAGGTCATCGGTCTCAGCACGTTCGGGACGTTCATGCCTGTTCTGATCGCCCTTTCATTCCGTGAGATCGGTCTTTGGAACGGCATTGCACTGTTCTCCGGCCTCGTTGCAGCCGGACTGGGGCTAAGGGCCTACTTCTCACGATTACACCTGTTGCTGGTGCCGCGACTTACGGCGGTCCTAGCGATTGTTACCCTCCTGATGGCGCTGATTGCGCTGGTGGGGAATGCGGCGCAGATTCCCATTGGTCTTTCAATCTCGCTGTTCCCACTGGTGATCCTGACCATGACCATCGAGCGGATGTCGATCATGTGGGAAGAGGTCGGTGCGCGTGAAGCGCTTATTCGCGGAGCTGGCAGTATTCTCTCAGCGGTTATTGCCTATGTAATCATTTCCAATGAGCGGATTGAATATCTCGCCTTCGTATTTCCGGAATTGCTGTTGATTGTCGTCGGCCTGGCCGTGCTGCTCGGTGGATATAACGGCTACAAACTCTCCGAGTACATTCGTTTCAACATGTTCGGTGCGAAACCCGGCGGTGATAATGGAAGTGCGGCCTGATGGGGTTGCTCGACCGTATCGCTATGCCCTGGCGGCTATCAGAGAACAGCATTCTCGGCATCAACGGACGAAATCACGACTATGTCGCTCCGTTCAACGACCGCCGTTACTACAAGCTTGTTGATGACAAGCTGACGTCAAAGGCTTTGGCTCAGGAAGCCGGGGTCTCTGTGCCGAAGCTGATCACGCGCATCGACTACACCGGGCAAGTAAAATCGATCCCGCAGATGCTGAAAGGGGTGAAGGATTTCGTCATCAAGCCTGCGCGCGGCTCCGGCGGGGGCGGCATTCTGGTCGCCGACGGAACCGATGAAAACGGGCTTCGCAAGGCATCGGGCAAACGCATGACCTGGGCCGAGGTCAAATTTCACGTCAATAATATTCTATCGGGGATGTACTCCCTTGGCGGTGATGGGTCCGATGTCGCCATTGTCGAGGAACGGCTCTATCCCCATTCGATCTTCAAAACGCTCGCCTTTTCGGGTGTTCCGGATGTGCGCGTGATTGTTTTTCGCGGTATTCCGGTCATGGCGATGCTCCGCCTGCCGACGTCTGAATCCGATGGCAAAGCCAATCTGCATACGGGCGGCGTCGGCGTCGGCATTGACCTGCCGACCGGCATCACCACACACGCCGTTCAACACAATCAGACGATCCTCCAGCATCCGGACTTCCTGACAGAACTGACGGGGCTTCAGCTACCCGGTTGGGATGCTGTCATGGAGCTTGCGACAAATATCGCGACTGCGGTACCGCTCGGTTATGTGGGAGTTGATATCGTTATCGATGAAGAGCGGGGTCCAACTCTTTTGGAGTTGAATGCGAGGCCCGGCATCGCCGTCCAGATCGCCAATCAACGCGGCCTGTCAAAACCTCTCTCAAGAATTCGGGCGCTCGATGACATCCCCAAAACGGCGCACGCACGTATTAATCTCGCCGCGGAGATCTGGCTGGAGCGCACCGCCTAATCGAGCACCAAGGCGTCGTTCATCGCGACCGATACTGTCTTTGCAAACCCGATGAGATCTTCGCGGCCCGAGCCGGTTCTTGCTGCTGCGGACAGACCAGCGAGTGCGACCATGACCTGGCGTGAAATTGCATCGGCTGCATTCGGATTGGCCTTATCCAGATATGATCTGATCCAGTCTTGCGTTGCCGCATATTTCGATAAGCAGAGCTTCTTGGCATTTGTATCCGAGGTGCATCTCGTATTCTCCATCACCAAACATCCTAGTGTCTCGTCTTCCGCGGAGTATTGCTCCGCCGCTGACACAAGCAGTCTTTCAAGCCCTTTGGCGACAGTCGGTGCGCCCCGAAGCGCCTCTTCCATGAAGCCGCCGTCTGTTGCCGAATAGCGCTCTACAGCTTTTGCGAATAAGGACGCCTTGTTTCCAAAGGCGGCATAGAGACTTGGTGGCTGGACACCCATCGCATCGCTGAGTTCCGCAACCCCGACGGCATCAAAACCCCTGGCGTGGAACAGCTGTTGTGCCGTTTCCAAAGCTTTCTCCTTGTCAAACCCCGACGGGCGGCCACGCGATTTTTTTGTAGTGGTCACTAAAAATTATCCTTGCTACCGCGCTCCAGCATAATATATAGCGATCACTAAATAATTAGCAAGGAGACTGAAATGACGACTTTATCTGGCAAGAAAGCGCTGGTGCTCGGCGGTAGTCGAGGCATCGGTGCTGCAATCGTCAAACAATTGCGAGAGGAAGGTGCGGAGGTGACATTTACCTACGCCAACTCTGAAGCACCGGCGCAAAACCTCGCAGCGCAGACAGGTGCTAATGCCGTTCGGGCTGACAGTGCGAACAGGGATGAGATCATCCAAGCTGTTAGCAATGCGGGCGCACTCGATATCATAGTCGCAAACGCCGGCGTCATCGCCATGGGCGATCCGCTGGAGCTTGATCCCGATGCTGTGGACCATCTGATCGACGTTAATGTCCGGGCTCCCTATCATGCATTTGTCGAAGCTGGTCGTAAAATGAATGACAACGGCAGGATGATTGTGATCGGGTCTGTTAATGCAGACCGTATTCCCTTTCCAGGTGCAGCAGCATATTCACTTTCCAAGTCCGCACTCCAGGGCATGGTACGAGGGCTCGCGCGCGATTTCGGGGCGCGCGGGATCACGGTCAATTCCGTCCAACCAGGTCCTGTCGATACCGATATGAATCCGGCAGACGGACCCATGAGGGACGCGATGCACAGCTTTATGGCGATCAAGCGTCATGCTCGCGCCGACGAAGTTGCGGGGCTTGTGGCGTATCTCGCCGGGTCGAAGGCTGATATGATCACAGGATCACTTCAGACGATTGATGGCGGTTTTGGTGCCTGATGGCCTTGGCCTTGGAGTTTCAGCTTCAAGGCCTTGCCCGCTTCGCAGTATCCTTGGCTAATGACCGCGCGCGTCTCTTTTCAATTGTTTGTGGTTGCAAAGAAGTCCGCATACATCGCGGCGGCTTCTTGTTCCAGAAGCCCGACCTCAACGGCCACGCCTGCCTCTCGAAGCCGATCAAAGCCTCCGGCACCGTTCGGATGGGGATCAGAAATCGCGCAAACCAAACGGACAATTCCAGCGTGACGTAATAGCTCTGAGCATGAAGAGCCGCCCGCAGACCGTTTTCTGCACGGTTCCAACGTGACATAGGCTGTTCCGCCTTTGGCCGAGCCTTTACTAAGCGCGGAAAGTGCCAGAGCCTCGGCATGATCGCTGCCGCCGTCCCCTGTAGCTCCTTCAGACAGTTTCGTCCCGTCTGCTCCAATAATGACACAGCCAACTGCGGGATTTTTCCCGGTTCTGCCAAACTGGGATGCCGC
>JBCCIW010000228.1:0-5243 GCA_039028055.1 Pseudomonadota bacterium
GCGGAGCTTCCACTTCACTGGCCGTCGCAAGGACAGGTGAATGCCCGTCCAGCCGATGAGGCTAAACACGACAAGACTGATCTGCTCGATCGCCAGAGGAAGAAGGGGGTCGTCCGTCCGCATGGGGAGAGTATGGGCTTTGGCCGAACCCGGTCGGATAGATTTTTATGTCTGATCGAGGCGGTGGGAAGAACGTTAGCGAGCTTCTGAAAATGCACTCTATACTGATGCGGCCTCAGAATATTACCGCATTTTCTAGTAAGACTCAGATTCCATGATAGAAATCGAAGCTAGAGGTCGTTGGACGATGATGGACTGGGCGTTTTGATCTAGCGGTGCAGTGGAATATATTTACCTGAATTTATACACACAGCAATTTGATGTTTTTCGGTGATCGACCATCTGTGCGCATTAGCGAGGCCCACGCGGTCAAGTATCTTGCCCGAGCTATACCCTATTTGATACTTAGGCGGCGCAAGGGTGTGTCGCACACGCTCAGGGCCCTTTCTGAAGCAATCTCGATTTATGCCGATTTCATTCCGCATGCTGATAAGATAAAAGTCGAGCCGCTCGACGAATTCTACACCTATGAAACGGCCGTAAGTCTTATTGACCCGGAATTCCTAGAATACCTGATGGTTAAAGCGCCAGGAAACCGCATTTCCTGGCAAACGATATCCGCCTGGCTGGTATTGTTGTCCGGTCGGGCCGTGCTGTTCCGTGTGTTCGAGCAATGCCTGTCAAAGTTTGATGTTAGCGAAATCAATGAGGAAGCGATCGAATTGATTCTGGATGAAGGGCGCGGGCGAACAATCGAGGCCAACGGCGATGCTTACGAGCACCTGGATGCGGTCCGTGAGGCTATGGCCAAGTTGGCGCTCGTCACCACCGAACGAAAAGTCGTTCGCCCGACCTCGCGAGAAGGCAAAAAGATCGTAAAGGCTTTTAAGAAGGACTATCCTGTCTTCAAATCGCTCTATCAAGAGAAAGGCGCTGCCGCAGCCTCCGGTTGGGCACGAACACGATCCTGGTATTGGTACTATACCGCATCCGATGACCTGACATATTGGACAAACGCTCAGGCTAAATCAGTCGACGAGTCCGAGCCGGATTGGGCATAGGGATATTGGCTATAGATACCGAGCATTTGGCGAATAGTCGCGCGAGGTGATCTGAATAATCCATAATCAATAGGAGCGCATAGAGGTTGCAGTTGCAAATCTCTGTAGTCCGCTTTGCCCCGAAGCAGACATAAAAGGAATTATGGCCGCCAAATCCTAATTTACTGTCGGGAGGGATCGCACCTCGACCGTAGCGGCCTCCTCTGCAGCTTTCAGCAGGCGGAGCATATTTCCTGACCAGATCTTCTCGATGTCTTCGGCAGTGTACCCCGCGTCCAGAAGCACATCAGTCACCTTCGGCAAGGAGGCGATATCCTCCATGCCCCGGACACCGCCGCCGCCATCCCAGTCCGCGCCGATGCCCACATGATCCGGGCCAACCACGTCAAGCGCATGGAGCAAGTGTTCGATGAACTTCTCGAATGTGGACCGGGGCGGCGGAAACGCTTCATTGATGTCCTCGAGTTCTGCCTGATAGGTCGCGAGCGCCTCGCCTTCCAGATCCGCCGGATCGCCATCTATCGATGAGCGAAGCGCCTCAAGCGCAGCCGTACGTTCAGGACGGTCGATGAGCGCTTCGAGATAACCGCCATAGGCATTGATCTGGATCACGCCGCCATTTTCAGCGAGGGCGCGAAGGAGATCGTCATCGATGTTTCGCGGATGGTCGAAAATGGCTTTGACGCCCGTGTGCGAAAGAATGATGGGCGTCGTCGACAGCGCCATCATATCGCGGACCGTTTCATCATGGGCATGGGAGCCATCAAGCACCATGCCGAGCCGGTTTGCCTCACGCACAAGGTCTTCACCGAGAGGACTGAGCCCGCCCCAGTCCCGGCCGGTCAAATCAGTTGCACTGTCAGCAAACTGATTGTTCAGGAAATGGACCGGGCCGACCATACGCACGCCGAACCGGTAAAATGTCTGCAACAGGCTGACATCGAGCCCGAGCGGGTAGGAGTTCTCGATGCTCTGATAAACGATGCGCTTACCTTCCCCGGCAATAGCGGCCGCGTCGCTCGCGTCGAAGGCGAGAGCGAAATTCTGGTTGTGCCGGGCTGTGGCTTCCCTGATCTGGAACGCGCGTTCCATGGCAGCGTCGCGGGCCAACTGATAGCCGGTATCGGTCAGGGGCCCCTGGGGCGTGAAAATCAC
Source organism: Pseudomonadota bacterium (assembly GCA_039028055.1). Taxonomy (GTDB): domain Bacteria; phylum Pseudomonadota; class Alphaproteobacteria; order Caulobacterales; family Hyphomonadaceae; genus CALLCD01. Next base: position 2,277 of record JBCCIW010000228.1, read on the forward strand.
GAAGAATCCACCGTCGAGGCCGCCCGCTTCCATGCGACCGAGGTCAACCTGGGTTCCGGTCTCCGAAAAGGATTGGTCGCCGATGAGGGAATAGTCCTGCCGGGCAAAATGGATCGGCGTATCAAGATGGGAATCGAGGACCAGAAGCTGCTGGTGGAGGCTCGGCTCCTGGGCCTCGTCGACAATCGCAGGAGAGGTTTCCGGCTCGGCGGGATCAGCCGCAACATCTTCTGGCAACAGCTCGCAACCCTGCAACACCAAAGCGGCCAAAACCGAATTGAAATATATCCGCCGAACGCCCATCGCCGTCTCCTGATTATCTGTCTGGACAGGGTAAGCCGAGCCCAAGCACCGGTCTACAGCACCGCTCAGTTGCGATACCAGTCCGGCTCTTCGGGATCAGGAAATTGGATCCGTTTCGCACCGATGGGTCGGCCGTATTCGGTTTTCTCCGCAATTCGTTCAACGGCTTGTGCCAGCGGCTCGAGGGCGACGGACATGGCATAGCCATTCGCATGTATCAGCATGTTTTCATTGAGCATGATGCCGACATGACCACGCCAGAACACGAGGTCGCCGCGCTGAAGCGCACCCGGGTGTGACCAGTTCTCAACGGGCATACCTGACCACGCAAACTGCATGTCACTGTCGCGGGGTAGCCGTGTCCCGCAGGCCGCATAGGCGATCTGTGTCAAGCCGCTGCAATCGATGCCGAAGCGATCGCGCCCACCCCAGAGATACGGGCTACCCATAAGGTTGAACGCCACATCGGCTGGGTCTGAAAGGTATTCGCCAAGCGGCAGGACGTGAGCGTCAACAATCCAGCCGACACCGTCCATATAATTGTATCCGTTATCGCGCTCCGTGATGATCAAGCGGCTGCCCAGAAACAGCGTGGTTTTCGGCGCAGATTTCAGATCGGGTTCCGAGAACGCATACGCCATCGGCGCGCATACCCAATGGGTAAGTTCCCGCTCTGGCAGCGGGCGCAGATCGGTCGTCTTCGCCAGGCCGACATAGTGATCATGGCTGTGACGGATGAGCGAGAAATCCCCCTGTTGTCCGTAAACGGCGACCTGTTCACCCATCACCGCGGAACTCACCCGGCGTGCTTTGCCGTCAGCAGTTCCCATAAGCGGTGAATTCGGTCGCCCGATAACTGCCTGAACGGGTGCGGCCTCGGCGGGCACAGCAATTCGTTTGTCGTTTAACTCAACCATGGGAGCTATGTTATCAGGCAACGGCCTCGTTGTCGCCCGCCTGTGCCGGAGGACCGGGTTCGCCCTGCTCGGCATCGAGGATCAACTGGGCGAAACTTCTCAAGTAGTCAGCGCCTTCCTGTGTCCGTTCTATAAAGACGTTCCTGAGATCAGACTCATCCTTGACGCGCCGGATGAGGTTCGACCGTGTCAGCGTATCGAGCGCTCGGGTGATCGCCGGCTTCGCCACATCGAGCGCCTCGGCAAGACCGCGCACCGTATGTGGACCGCGGGTCATGGACACGGTCAGAAGAATCGCTTGCTGGCGCGCTGTCAGATCTGGCTTGTCAGAACGGACCGAGGCAACAACTGTCCGTCTCCAGAGGGTTAGGGCCTGCCGTTCGTTCAATGCCATGGGTACTCACCTCGCGTTACAGGTGAATCCTCAAGTGATTTGCCAACGCCCGCAAGGGCTCCTTTATGCAGAGTATCTTTTTTCGATCATCGCCCAGATCGCACGCAGCCCACACGCGGCACCACCGGCTGGTCGCCCGTATTTCGCCTCGCGCCACCCCCACACATCAAGGTGTACCCAGCTTGTCTTGTCGACAAACTCCTTCAGGAACAACGCTGCAGTAATCGACCCGGCCATGCCACCGCCGCCAGAGTTCACGATATCGGCGACAGAACTTTTGAGCATGCCGAGATACGGCGACCAGAGCGGCATCCGCCAGGCGGGGTCCCCGCTTGCCTCTGATCCTTCAGCGATGGCGGCAGCAAGATCCTCATCATCCGTATAGTAGGGAGCAAGGTCCGGCCCCAATGCAACGCGCGCCGCACCGGTGAGCGTGGCGAAATCGCATATCAGATCGGGGTCGCCCTCGCAGGCCCTCGCCAGAGCATCCCCCAGAATCAGACGCCCCTCAGCATCGGTATTGTCAATCTCCACGGTCTTGCCCTTGCGGCTCTGCAGGACGTCGCCCGGCCTGAAGGCATTGCCTGCAATCGAATTCTCTACAGTTGGAATGTAGAGCTTCAGGAAAACCGGAAGCCTCGCATCCATGACGAGCCCGGCAAGCGCAATCGCATGGGCAGCGCCGCCCATATCCTTTTTCATGATGCGCATATAGCCGCCGGTCTTGATGTTCAGACCACCCGTATCGAAGGACACGCCCTTCCCCACGATCGCAAGTTCCGTATCATTCGGATTGCCCCAGGTCAGCTCGACGATGCGCGGCGGGATATCAGCCGCACGACCAACCGCATGCACCATCGGATAGTTCTCCGAAAGCAGGTCATCGCCCATCACGACCGATACGTCCGCGGAATATGCTTCGGCCAGGCCTCTTATGTGTGCTTCGATTGCGTCGGGCCCCATGTCCCCGGCTGGCGTATTAATGAGATCCCGCACGCGATCAACGGCCTGGCCGAGCCGGACAAATGCCTCCATATCCTCAGCGTCAGGAACAACAAGTTGCGGCGGCTCTTTGTCGTCGGACAGGTAGCGATTGAATCGGTAGGTTCCGTCCACCCACCCGTCCACCACGGCAGCGAATGTCCAGTTCTCAGGCTTCGTGACAATCGAGTAGGCTCCAGCAGGCAGTTTCGCGGCGAGCGCCGACACCGCCAGCCGATCATTCCCATTGCCGAGACCGAAAATTACAGCGGCCAATGCGCCGCTCGCATCTGGACACAATACCGTCTGGCCAGCCGCTCCCTTAAATGAAACCGCATCGGCAAACTGCGATGTTGCGCCGTCCAGTCCGCC
>JBCCIW010000229.1:0-5237 GCA_039028055.1 Pseudomonadota bacterium
CATTCATCCTGAATGGGAACTGGTGTTGTTTCTGATACCGCGGAATAGTGTAAGTAGCACCGATACCGCTCGGCCCGTACCAAAGCATATCTTCGTGCCATGTCCGCCTCAAAAGGTCAGGGGGACACGGCTCATCGTCCAAGTGGTTGATCGATCTGAGATCCTCAATCATCTCGTTTACAAGCGCGATCGTTTTAGATGTTTCCCGCGGGTCGCCCTCGCTGATCTGCTGTCCGTCATGGGTTAACGGCCCGGGATAAACAAAGTAGTTGCCGGTCATGGGCGGGAGCGGATAGACGCCGGCTTGCTGCATGAGACCGATCAGGTCGAAGAAGAATGCGCTTTCTGATATTTTATCGCCTTCAACGCGCATGAATTCTGCATAGCGAAGCGACGTGAGTCTTCCCGTTTTTGGTATCCCCAGAAAATCCGCATCGAATAGCCCCATGAAGTGACCCATACTGCAGGTCCAAGTGCTTTTCCCTGCATCGACATCATTGAGCCCTGCGAAGAAAATGTCCTCGCGGCGCTGAAGGCTGTGGAGTGATTTGCGTAATGGCAACCAGAAGCCCTCCATGACTTCTTCTGGGCCACTCAATTCATAGAAAGGATACATGCCTCGCCATAGAAAGTCGCTGGCAAAGTGGTCGGAGGCGACGCCGCGCAAGTCCTTGTCCGAAGCATTATCGAAAGTTGAGGTGAATCTTCGAACTATTTCCTTCGCAGACTGAATATCTGGCATAGTGTTAGCTCAACCCGTCAGGAACGTTTATACGCAGAAGATTGCGTGCCTTGTTGAACTCACGCATCCGTGCGAGCACGTCTACCCCGACTTGATGATAGAGATTGAGCAAATCGACGAGAACCCAATTCTCTCGGATCAACCCGTTCTCTGTGCGCCAGAAGTCGAGGCTGCGCAGTAACACTTCCTTTCCTACCGGGGCAATTCCCATCCATCCGTCATCTGACAGTGTTAGTCGCATATTTGGCCAACCAGTCTCGCAGACGTAATTGCCTTCGGCAAACCAGTGTGACTTCAGATCACCCATTGCGTCGAGTTTCCGATCGGGCATTGCGCGGAGAAAGGGAATTTGATGCCAGTTACGGAAACCGGAAATCCCTCGAGCGGTGCCGATGCCGGCCGGTCCATACCAGTTGAACTTGGGATGCCAGTATTTTTCCAATTGCATAATTCTGGGGTCTGGATCTGCTGGGTGCCGGCAAAGATCTTCCAACATTGCGACAACGTGACTTTGGGCCTCACTGCCACCTCCCGAGACCGTAAGGCCATCGCTGGTCATCGGAGCAGGCGTGCAAAGATACGCGCCCAGTTGCGGAGCCATCGGCCAAGCCCGAGCCTGCATCATTAGCTCCGGAATATCCCAGATTGCCTGAAGCTCAACAACCAACCCATCCTCAACCCGAAAGAATTCATGATATCGCATATGAGCGAGATGGCCGGTTGGCGGGATATCCAAAAACGGGCTAAGAAACGTGCCCATATAATTACCCATGCAGCCAATCCAATTGCCTCCCTCAGGTGTCGTTCCCGCAAGAAGGATCATGTCGCGGCGTTCGAGATCTGGCAGGGCCTCTTTCAAAGGAACCAGACATTTTTCAAACAGACCCACCAACCCTGTAAGCTCCCCAAAAGGGTGGCACATTCTTATCGTCGTATTTGGTGCGAACAAATTCCGCAACGGCTTCATGTTACCTTGAGATTCTGAGTCTATTGTGAAGTTCAGGTAAGGTGCTATTAGCGATCTTAATTGCTCTGGCTCCACCAATACCTCCAAGTGTGATTTGCTTTTTAGGCTGCCTATAACTAAACAATTCTAAAATGAACCGCTTGGTGTAAAGTCAGAACTGCGCCGAATTGCATTCGAAGTCAATTTGGTTCGGTTGCTGAAAAAATTTTGCCGTTTACGTCGTAAGTACGTATCAACAATCCAACCTGATTTAGTTTGCGCTTTTCCTGTAGTGCAGTCGACTTTGGGGCTATTAACTCGTCGATGTTATCGATGCCGAATTGGCTAAGTCGGTCATGTCGAGTACTGGAATTGGGAAATTGGCACAAACTTAGATCCAAGAAGGAGCGGCAGGTAGCTAAAAGGAGTGTAAGGTAGCGATTTACGTGCCAGTAGATTGGGTGGAAATCAAACGCAATCTAATCTGGTGCCTTGTTTTATTAAATTGAACGTATGGAGCGGGCGATGAGATTCGAACTCACGACCCCAACCTTGGCAAGGTTGTGCTCTACCCCTGAGCTACGCCCGCATCCGATAAGGGGGTAATGTCCGGAAATCCGGAGCATAGATGGCGTGGTAAAGCGCATTCTGCGTGGCTTGGCAAGGGGACATTTGCGCTCGTGAGGGGTGGGGATAGAGTGTCCGGATCAGGCGGGTGTATGTCCGGATCGTGTCCGGCGGTTTGACGGATAGGATATCATCTATCCCACAGGCCGCTGAATTCAGAATGGTCAATTTTATCACTGCTCTAGGACGAATTTCTCCTTCAGAACCAAGCGGAGCCATACTGTTATCCCCGTTAAAAAGTGTCCGGTTGGTACAGGCGCTCTCGGTATGTCTTAGTCTTGCTTCATTTCTGATGATACGCTTTCAGTTCCAAGGTGATTGGGATTTGCAATGGGTGCTTTAAGAAACCTGTTCTTCGTCGTGCTGCTGGCTGGAATGTACGTCCTTGGTGCGCGGTTCGGTTTGCCGGACTGGGTTATGGCGCAACTGGATTCCGTGATCGCGCGTGGGGTTGAACGTACTGAAGACCTTGGGCAACGCGCCATCGTTGAATTGGAGCGGGAAGCCTTCGAGCTAACCGAAAGATTTGATCGCAGTCATGTCTATGATGATGACACTGCTCCTCAGCTGACAGTTTCCGGTGCAAGCGTAGAGATCGCGCCGCCACCGGCCATCGTCTTTGAGCGTTCAGCTCCGTTGCCGGTTGTGGTTACTGACGAGACCGGTGATGCCCTGGACATGCAGATCTGTCTTAACAGTGTCTCCAACTCACCTCCGACCGATGAAGAGTTGAACATCATCGGGTTCACTGAAGAGATCAGCATTGAAGGTGTTTCGCTTCTTCTCGCGCCGGCAAGCAATGCCTGTCTGTCGTCGGGATTTGGACCGAGGGGGTCGAGCGGACGCATTCACAAGGGAATCGATTACTTCTCGAAGACAGGTGGAGACGTATTGGCTGCGGCGGACGGGATCGTCGTGGAAGCAACGTATAGGGACGACTATGGGTACATGGTCGTGATTGATCATGGAGACAGCATTTACACGCGTTACGCACATTTGAAGCGGATTGAAGATCTGTATACGGATGAAGGAGCTCGCGTGTCGCAAGGCGATGTCCTCGGACCAATCGGGAACTCAGGCGCATACACAGATGTCGTTCATCTGCATTACGAAATTCTACAGGGTGATTATGACACGCCTCGGAAGTCCTTTGGTCTCATTCCCCTGAATCCCTACGCTGGATTGATGCCTTGAGCGAGAATGACCTCGATAAAGTGTCAGAGTGGCGAGATGCACTGGCAAGAGCATCTATGCCCGGTGCGGTTTCAGTCATCTATACTCGCAATCGGGGCATTGAGGACGGCGTTCTGACCACGTCTCACACTCTCAAAAGCTTCGCTGAAGATGGTGCCATTATCGGGGATGAGCGTGACTATGATCTCTTGAAGGCTGTCATGATGCCATTGGAGAGATTGTCCGAGAACGATAGTTCGGCTCCGCTGGTGGTTACCCTAGATGTTCAAAGCGGTGAAGTGACTTTCGGCGCGTAACGGTCATTCCTTATCACCCTTTTGCCGCGGTGAGCGTCAGATGAATTCAATGCTGCCACGGTCGAAACTTCATGACTTGCGTTTCAAGATGGATTTACGCATGTGTGGCGGGCGAGAAGTACTTTAAACGGGACGCGAAAGGCGTTTGCCATCGTTGAATCTCTGGGTGCGGGGATCTGAAGGGCGACGCAAGCGGAGCTGACTTTAACACCATGAACTGGATAGAGATCATTGGCACCTGCAGCGGTGCGCTTTGCGTCTGGCTGCTGATCCAACGCAATATCTGGAACTTCCCGGCGGGTATTCTGAGTTGCTCCATGTTTTTGGTGCTGTTCGCCCAATCCGGGCTTTACGCCGACGCGGGTTTGCAAGTGGTCTTCATCGCATTGAACGCGCTCGGCCTGTTCTGGTGGTTGCGCGGTGGAACAGATCAACAGGGCGTCAAGATCGCTTCTCTATCCCTTTCCCAACTGGCCGGATGTCTTGTCGCCGTGGGGGTGATTGCCAGCGCTATTCATTTCGGTCTGACCCGGTGGACCGATTCCACCGTCGCCGGTTGGGATGCCATCACCACGGCGCTAAGCCTCGTCGCGCAGTTCATGCTGTCGCGCAAATGGATCGCAAACTGGTGGCTCTGGATCGCTGCCGACCTGATCTACATCCCCTTATACATCCATAAGGATTTGTGGCTGACAGCGGGCCTCTACTGTGTGTTTCTTGTCATGTGCATTATCGGCCTGCGTGAATGGCGACGCGCAGCGGAGGTGGAGCTTCGCGCATGACCATCGAACAACATGTCAGACGCATTATCATTACTGGTGCTGAGTCGACCGGGACGACGACCCTGGCCGAAGCACTCGCCCGGCACCTGGGCTGCGAGTGGATTCCCGAGTATGGACGCCAATACACCGCCGATCGGCCTGGCGGTCCGCCAGCACCCTGGTACCATGATGAATTCCGACTGATCGCAACTCGCCAGAATGCGCTCGAGGATGAAGCTGCCGCGCGGAGCGCGACCGGCTGGCTCGTCTGCGATACGGACTCCATGGCCACCGTGCTCTGGGAAGAGCGTTATATGGGCCGGTCAACCGAGGTCGTACGTGACGCCGCGAATAATCATGTCGCGCCATTCGCCCGCATTCTCACCGGCGACGAAATTCCATTTGAAGATGATGGCCAGCGCGATGGGGAGCATATTCGCCATGACATGCAGGACCGCTTCCGGCAGGCACTGGCGGGGCCAGAGGGCCGCGGCGTGCCATGGATAGAGGTGCGTGGCTCGGTACCGGATAGACTGGAGGCGACAGTCCGTTTTTTGGAAAGTCTGGGAGCAGTAAAGTAGATTCCGCTCGCAGCTGGTGCTTGTCCATCGGGGCTCCTATAAGGCGCTGACGGCATAGTGGCGGATGAGCAATCGAGAGAATGGGCGAGG
>JBCCIW010000230.1:0-5192 GCA_039028055.1 Pseudomonadota bacterium
ACGACCAATCATACCTTTCCCTCAAGGCGAACCTTGTGCTTTAGCCATGCATTAACTCCAAACGCCGCGCAAGGCAGCCCTGCAGGTACGATCTCGCACAGTGTCATTATCATTCACAAAAGTCACAAGCAGCACCAACCCTGCTGTAAAATTGCTCAAAGGCCTGCATCGAAAGAAAATCCGGGGTGAGACGGGCCTTTTCATGGCCGAAGGTGGGCGATTAGTGCACCAGGGCTTGGATCGTGGCTGGGAGCCTGACTGCGTAGCTATCACGGCTGAAGGTTTGACTCGGTCACATATCAGGGATCTTGCAGAGCGCCTCACCGCCACGGACGCCCGCATTATCGAAGTGCCGGAACGTATCCTTACCCAGATTACGGGTAAAGATAATCCAGGAGCTATCGCAGCTGCCTTTCAGCAGCGTCGACGACAGCTTGACGATCTGGCAAGCGCGCAAATCGGCAGGTGGCTAGCCCTGTACGAAATCCGCGATCCGGGGAATCTGGGTACGATTTTGCGGACGGCCGACTGCGCCGCGATCAGCGGTGTGGTTTTGTTGGGAAAATGCTGCGATCCATACAGCATTGAAGCTGTCCGCGCATCTATGGGGGCGGTCTTCGATGTCCCCTTCGCGACTGCGGATTTTGACACGTTCAACGCGTGGCGAACCGCAAACTCAGCCAAGCTCGTGGCCGCTACGGTAAACGGAAGCCTGCGCCACGACCGGGTCGATTACGGCAAGAGGGTTGCCATTATTATGGGAAACGAACAGTCGGGTCTTCCAGAGGATGTCGAAAAAAGCTGCGACCAGCTGACCCTCATCCCGATGCGCCCCGGATCTGACAGTTTGAATCTGGCCCAGGCGGCTGCCCTTATGACTTATGAGGCGTGGCGGTCACAGGGCTACCCAGGGGCATAAGGGACGATGAGTATAAAAACAGAAACACGTTTGCTGATCGCCGATGACTGGACGGACTACGCCCTGCTTGACTGTGGCCATGGAAGAAAGCTCGAGCGCTTTGGATCACAGACTGTTGTCCGACCGGACCCGCAGGCCTTCTGGAATCCCTCGGAGCCCACTGAATCCTGGTCAGCCGACGCAATTTTCGATGCGAAATCGGGAGATGATGATAGGGGAAACTGGAAACTGCTGTCACCGGACGCGCCTGACGCTTGGGCCATGCGATGGGGACCAATCTCTTTTGAGGTTCGTAGAACGCCGTTCCGCCATCTCGGCATCTTCCAGGAGCATTCAGTTCACTGGCAATTTGCAATGAACAAAATTCGTGATGCCGGTCGCCCTCTCAAAGTTCTGAATCTGTTTGGGTATACGGGAATGATGTCTCTCGCCTGCGCCGCGGCGGGGGCAGATGTCGTGCATCTCGATGCTAGCCCCAAATCCAATGCATATGGCAAGGCCAATCAGAGTCTCTCAGGCCTTGAAAATAAAACCATCCGCTGGATTGCCGACGACGCTATGAAGTTTGTCGCTCGGGAACAGCGGCGTGGAAATACCTATGACGGGATCATTCTCGACCCACCGAAATTCGGCCGTGGTCCGAAGAACGAAACATGGCGGTTCGAAGAAGGGCTACCGACGTTGCTGGACAGCGTTCGGGCCTTGTTATCCCCGCAGCCTGAATTTGTAATTCTGACAGCTTATGCGGTTCGCTTGTCCTATCTCGCCTTGGCACAATCCCTTTCGGATAGGCTGAATGAGCTGGGTGGGACAATGGAAGTGGGCGAAATGGCCCTGCCACAAAAGGACAGTGATCGGCTGCTTCCAACCGCTATCTATGCCCGGTGGTCCATCTAGCTTATTGACAGGCAATGTTTGGAGTTTCAGCAGATCGGCATGTCCAATAAATCAAACAACATAAACGTGCGTTTAGCGAACCAGGCCGACGCGGAAACGCTTGCCCATATAGGTGTCGCTACATTCATCGATAGCTACACCGAGGATATCGAAGGCGCTGCAATGGTCGCCCATTGCACAGCTCAGCACTCAAAAGCGGTATACGAGGCTTATCTTTCCAACCCTGAAAGCACATGCTGGATCGCCGAATACACACCAACAGGCGCACCAATCGGCTATGCGGTCAACTGCCCACCTGACTTACCCATTCCTCTGCAACGCGGGGATGTCGAGCTAAAACGCATCTATGCCATGTCACGGTTTCATGGCGCGGGCATTGGGCTCGCGCTCATGAAAGCCGCGGTTGAGCAGGCGCGGAGTGCCGGTGCGGCTAGATTGCTTTTGGGAACCTATGAAGAAAACCACAGGGCGATGGCATTTTACGCCAAGCACGGCTTCAAGACGATCGGCAGCAGGGCCTTCAACGTGGGTGGCAAGATCTACGATGACATCGTAATGGCCGTGACGCTTACCTGATAACCAACACAGAAAATGGCGCTATCCAGCTAGCATGCTCCGCACCGCTTCTATGGCCGCATTGGCTTTCGAACCGTCCGGGCCACCAGCCTGCGCCATGTCCGGGCGGCCGCCACCCCCCTTTCCTCCTACCGCTTCGCTTGCGGTACGAACGATATCGACAGCCGAGAACCGGTCGGTCAGATCATCCGTAACCCCCACACAAACACCCGCCTTACCATCTGACACGCCAACAAAGACAGCAACACCGGACCCAAGTTGCGATTTCGCCTCATCTACTAGGGCACGCAGATCCTTGCCCCCTACGCCGTCGGCAATGCGCGCAACAAGCTTTACACCGTTGACGTCCTCCGGGCCTGCTGGCGAACCACTACTCCCGCCCATGGCAAGCTTGCGTTTTGCTTCAGCCAGTTCATTTTCAAGTGTTTTCCGTTCTTCTTGCAATACGTTCACGCGGCGGGTGACGTCTTTTAGAGGCACTTTCAGCTGCTGAGCAATATCGAGACCGACCTGAGCCTGACCCCTTAGATATGCCAGTGCCTTAGCCCCAGTCACGGCTTCAATACGGCGAATTCCCGCTGACACGCCACCCTCCGTCGTGACCATGAACATGGCCACATCTCCGGCACGCTTAACGTGCGTTCCGCCGCAAAGCTCAAGCGAATAAGGGCGTTCGCCTGCGACCTCTTCACCACCTATGGAAACGACGCGTACCTCATCGCCGTACTTCTCTCCGAACATCGCCAGCGCTCCAGATGCAATTGCGTCGTTGATGGGCATCTGTTGAATTTTAGTGGGCGCATTTCGACGGATGATTTCGTTCACTTCGTCTTCCACGGCTTCGATTTCAGCCGAGGTGACAGGTGCGCCGTGGGAAAAGTCGAACCGAAAGCGGTCCTGCTCCACCAGCGACCCTTTCTGCGCAACATGCTCGCCGAGAACATTGCGCAGCGCCGCATGCATCAGATGCGTTGCAGAGTGATTGGATGATATGCTGTTGCGACGGTTGGAATCTATCTGGAGGTCAGCTGTCTCTCCAACAGCAATGCGTCCCTCAATCAACTCTCCAATATGAGCAAAAAGGCCGGTGGCGCGCTTCTGGACATCCCGGACGATGAAGTGTCCGCCATTGGCAAATCTAACCTCGCCATGATCGCCAGCCTGTCCCCCGCTTTCAGCGTAGAATGGCGTCTCGTCAAAAACGAGTTCCGCTTCACCTGAGGCGAGGCTGTCGACTGCGCTATCATTTACGATAATGGCTTTGAGTGTGCCCCGCCCATGCATTTCCGAATAACCGATGAACCGGGTTGGACCGAGCGCCTCCAACAGATCGAACCAGATTTTGCCCGCCCCCTTCGACCCGAACGCCGACTGGCCGTCTCGAGACCCCTCTTTCTGCTTTTCCATGGCAGCGTCGAAACCGGCCTCATCAACACTCATGCCGCGCCCGCGCAGAATGTCCTGGGTAAGATCGAGGGGAAAGCCGTAGGTATCATAGAGCTTGAAAGCCGTCTCACCAGGGAGTGCGCCACCATCCTCAACATCGACCAAAGCGTCTTCAAGGAGGGATAGTCCGCGCCCAAGCGTCCGCTGAAACCGGGCCTCTTCCTGCTCTAGCGACGCATCAATGGACGCGCGCGCACGAACAAGCTCTGGATAGGCTGCGCCCATCTCATCGATAAGTGCCCCCGTCAGGCGAAACATGGCAGGCTCGCGCGCGCCGAGTATATGACTGTGCCTCATGCCCCGGCGCATGATGCGGCGAAGGACGTAACCGCGGCCTTCATTGGACGGCAACACACCATCAGCAATCAAAAAGGCAGACGCTCGCAAATGATCTGCAATGACGCGAAATGAAGCCAGCTGCTCCACGGAAGCCTTTGTATTATAGACGCCCTCTGCAGCACCAATCAGCGTCCTGAAAAGATCCGTATCATAATTGTTGTGAACGCCCTGAAGTACGGCGGCGACGCGTTCGAGGCCCATACCCGTGTCGATGCTGGGCTTTGGCAGGTCAGTCCGGACACCACCCGACGCCTGATCATACTGCATGAAAACGAGATTCCAGATCTCTATGAACCTGTCGCCATCTTCTTCCGGGCTCCCCGGCGGGCCGCCCGGAACATCGGGGCCGTGATCGTAAAAGATCTCGGAACACGGACCGCAGGGGCCTGTATCACCCATGGACCAGAAATTATCGGACGTCCCGATACGGATAATCCGGCTATCCGTTAGACCGGATATGCTCGTCCAAAGACGCGCCGCCTCGTCATCGTCCGCATAGATTGTGACAAGGAGTTTTTCCGGCGACAAACCAAGCTCACGCGTGACAAAATCCCAGCCGAATTTGATCGCATCTTCTTTGAAATAATCGCCAAACGAGAAGTTACCCAGCATTTCAAAGAATGTGTGGTGCCGAGCTGTATAGCCGACATTGTCGAGATCATTGTGTTTGCCGCCCGCTCGCACGCACTTCTGCGAGGTGACCGCCCGTGGCGCGAATGGCGTCTCGACACCGGTAAAAATATTCTTGAACGGCACCATGCCCGCATTGACAAACATCAGCGTCGGATCGTCCTGAGGCACCAGCGGCGCAGAGGCCCGGCGCGCGTGTCCCTGCCCTTCAAAATAGGAGAGGAAGGATTCGCGAAGATCGTTAACACCGGTCATGTCGGGTCCTGTCAGGTCTTATAGAACACGACGGTATATAGACGGCTTTGGACCGCGCCAAGATATCAGCGCGGTCCAATCTGACATTGATTAGAAAAGATTTACCGCGGCGCGCTTAGCCCGTTGCGGC
>JBCCIW010000231.1:0-5187 GCA_039028055.1 Pseudomonadota bacterium
CGAAAACGTCCTTGGACGTTATGATCTTTCGTTCACCAATGCGAGCGCATACATGCTACTAGCCTCTGCGCTTGTCGCAGGGCTATTCTGGTATTCAGCGTCTCGCACCTCGCTCGTACCGAACCGTATCCAGTCACTCGGTGAAATGGGTTATGAGTTCATCGCAAACATGATCCGGGGGGTGGCTGGCGAAGACGGATTACGTTTCTTCCCATTCGTGTTCACGCTCTTCTTTTTTATCTTCGCGGCCAACATGATCGGGATGGTGCCTTATGCCTTCACGACAACAAGCCACATTGTTGTCACCGGCGCACTGGCCCTGCTCGTGATCAGCATTGTTGTGGTCTACGGATTGATGAAGAACGGCTTCGGTTTCTTCAAACTGTTTGCTCCATCCGGCGCGCCCCTACCGATCTACTTTCTGCTCGTGCCGATCGAGATTGTATCCTTCCTTGCGCGCCCCCTTACGCTGGCACTCCGCCTCTTCGCCAACATGCTTGCAGGGCATATCACGCTTAAGCTTTTCGCCGGGTTTGCGATTCAGCTTGCAGCGACAGGAACGGCCGCGATGGTCCTTGCCCCGCTCGCATTCGCCATGGGGATCGCGCTCAACGCGCTCGAATTTCTCGTTGCAGGCCTTCAGGCATACGTTTTCGCAATTCTCACGAGCGTCTATCTGAACGACGCCATGCACCCAGGACATTAATCTGAACCTTGACGCCCCTTGGCATTCGCGCTTCACGGGCGGCCACTTACTGAACAGCATTCCAATTTTAAGGAGACTCCCATGGAAGGCGATATCACCCAAGGCCTGAAATACGTTGGCGCTGGCCTCGCAACTCTCGGCATGATCGGTGCTGCTATTGGTGTGGGCAACATCTTCGGCTCATTCCTCGACGCTGCTATGCGCAATCCTTCTGCTGCTCCACAGCAAACAGGTAACCTCTTCGTGGGTGCTGCGCTTGCAGAAGCCCTTGGTATCTTTGCGTTCGTGCTCGCTATCCTTATCCTTCTCGGTATCTTCTAGGATCAGATAATAGCCTCCCCGCCTTAGGAGACAGGGTTCATGATCCTATCAGCGCTACTTGCAGACGCGGCCACGACAGATGCCGGGGGTGTATCGTTCCCCGCACTGGACACGTGGCACTATCCGTCTCAGCTTTTCTGGCTGTTTATCTCCTTCGGTGGATTGTACTTCGTCTTGTCACGCATTGTACTGCCACGGCTTTCCAACAATTTGGAACGTCGCTCCGACACAATCGCAGACGACCTCGACGAAGCCGCAAAACTGAACGAGCAAGCCCAGGAGGCAAAGCGAGAGCTAGAGCTTAATCTCGCCAAGGCCCGTTCCGGTGCGAGAGAAACCGTAGCGGAAGCAGAAGCTGAAATGGCAGACGAAATCGCATCAGAGACACGGCGCGCAGATGCTGAGCTCGAAACGAAACTCGAAAAAGCCGAAGCCCGCATTCAGGAGCTCCGCGCCGAGGCGATGGACAATGTTCAGACAGTTGCCACCGAAGCCACTCAGGCGATCCTCGAGAAGCTCGGCGTGACCACCAAAGCCGATAAGGCAAAGGCTGCCGTCACTGCGGTGCTGAAGGAGAGCAGATAAGATGATGGCACGTTCGCTCTTCCTTGTTTTAGCAGCGGCCCCGTTCGCCTATGCAGCAGACGAAAGTCACGGCGGCGGCTTTGTTCCAGAGTGGTTGTCCCACGGAGACACCAACACCGCCTTTCTGGCCATGGTCGTATTCCTGGCAATTGTTTGGCGCGTGGGTGGTTTCAGGTTGATTACCGACGCGCTTGATAACCGCGCTGCTGCAATCAAAGCTCAGCTTGAGGAAGCCAAAGATCTGCGGGAAGCGGCTGCAAAACTGCTCGCCGAAGCCGAGCGCAAGCAGCGCGAAGCCGACGATGAAGCCGCTGCAATTGTCGATCAGGCGAAAAAAGATGCAGAGGTATTCCGCAAGGAAGCGCGTAAGTCCTTGGAGCAGCGTCTCGCCCGCCGCGAAGCAATCGCCGAAGCCCGCATAAAGCAGGCTGAAACAGACGCCGCAGATGAAGTACGCCGTGCGGCTGCAGATACAGCAACTCGCGCTGCCCAGCAGATTTTGGGGGCGGCAGACGGTTCAGAGCAGTTTGAAGCAGCCGCATCGCAAATCGAAAAAGCGCTCAACTAACAGACGCGGAAAGCTCGCGCGCTTCAGCGGCAGATCAGCCGGTTTCCCGGCCCGAACTGTGCCCGCTCCCAGTGATGAGCTTGAGCAACCAGTCTGGCGTCAGCTTATCTAGCTTCGGATACCGATTCAGCAGGTAGCGGATAAGTTGCTGTCCCCAGACAGAGTTTCTAGCCAACAGCGCGGAACCGAGTATTCCAAGCGGAAGCCCCACTGGTAGAAAAGGCGTCAGAAAGCCAACCGGCACTGACAGGATCACCAGAAACAAGCCCAATAAAGCGAGCGCCTGCCGGAACAATATCTTCATACCCACACCAACGCCAATCCGGCGTTCAGGTTGCGAAGCACCAGCTCCATGTATTTCTGTCGTCCGATAATCCGTCATCTCTCTATTAACTAGAACACTCGCACCCTTTTCCACCCTCCCCACAGTGTTGTGAAGAGTAGAGCACGAATTTGATATAGACAGAGAGCGGACTCGAAGGCGGTGTTATTACTCCGCCGCTATTGCTTCGGGCTGGGGCGGCGTCCACTTCAATCGCGGTTTACGCGCAGCCAGCGTCTCATCCAATCGCCTCATCGGCGCGTGATATGGAGCACCTTTAAGACTCTCCTCACCAGCAGCTGCCCGGTTCGCAACCGAGATCACTGAATCGCAAAACCGATCAAGCTCGGCTTTGGATTCTGTTTCCGTTGGCTCAATCAGCATCGCGCCATGGACGACCAGCGGGAAATACATAGTCATCGGATGGTAACCCTCGTCGATCATGGCTTTAGCGATATCGATCGTCTCAATTCCCTCCGCAGTGAAAGCATCGGAGAAGAGCGCCTCGTGCATGCAGTAGCCATCAAAGGCAGGTGTCATAACCTCCTTGAGCCGTGCCTGAACGTAGTTAGCATTTAGCACGGCATCTTCAGCGACCTGCTTTAGACCGTCGGCACCGTGGCTCAGCATATAGGTGAGCGCACGCACAAACATGCCCATCTGGCCGTGGAAGGCGCACATCCGACCGAAGCTCTCGGCGGCTTCCTCCTCTATGCCCTCGACAAGCCGGAAGCCATCTTCGCCCTTCACCACATAGGGCACTGGCGCATAGGGCGCGAGCGCTTCGGAGAGCACTGTGGGGCCAGATCCCGGCCCGCCGCCGCCATGAGGCGTTGAAAACGTCTTGTGGAGATTAATGTGCATGGCATCGATGCCGAGATCACCGGGGCGCACGCGGCCGACGATCGCGTTGAAATTCGCCCCATCGCAGTAGAAATAGCCACCTGCCTCATGGATCAGATCTGCAATCTCGCGAATGTCCGTCTCGAACAGACCGCAGGTGTTTGGGTTGGTCAGCATGATGCCAGCGATGTCCGACGGATCTTCGAGCTTCGCTCGGAAGTCGTCCATGTCGACGCGGCCGCGATCATTGGCCTTGATCTCATCGACGTCGAAGCCACACTGGATCGCCGTCGCCGGGTTGGTTCCGTGAGCAGAAGCCGGGACGAGCACGCGTTTCCGCGTTGCCTCTTCACCTCGGGCGATCAAAGCCTGACGGATCGCCAGCATGCCACACAATTCACCATGGGCTCCTGCCTTTGGGCTCATCGCAACGGCGGGCATGCCTGTCAGCGTTTTCAACCAGGTCGCCAGCTCATTAATCAACTCAAGCGCGCCTTGAATTTCATACTGAGGCTGCAGCGGGTGGATATCGGCGAAGCCTGGCAGGCGCGCCGCTTTCTCGTTCAGCCGCGGATTGTGCTTCATCGTGCACGAACCAAGAGAGAAGACACCGAGATCGATCGCATAGTTCTTTTGGCTGAGCCGAACATAGTGGCGCACGGTTTCTGGTTCAGATAATCCAGGCAGGCCCGTAGATATTTTTCGGGTAACACCGCCTAAGCGATCCGTCCTGCCCTTCGGCTCCGGCAGGTCAACGCCGCTAGTTTCGGGCGAACCAACTTCAAAAATGAGATCTTCACGCTGCATGAGCCCGCGGGACCCGGAAACGGTATCAGCCCCGGTACCATTTGCCACAATTGTCGGCGTCGTCGGACGCCCTTGTGTATTCATCGCCATTACACAATCTCCTTCAGCGCATTTGCGTACGCATCAATATCTTCAGCTGTCGTGCATTCCGTCGCTGCACAGATAATCACGTCGTCAAGGCCCGCCCGCGGCATCAGGCGAGAGGCGCGAACACCACCAACTACACCGCGCTTATCCAGATCCGCAAGCACATCAGCAGCTGGTTTTGAGGTTCGAAAGGCAAACTCATTGAAGAAGCGTGGGGTTAACAACTCAACGCCATCAATCACCTCTAATGCATCTGCAAGGTCACACGCTGCCTCATGGTTCAGTCTGGAGAGCGTTGAGAAGCCCGCGTCGCCGAGCAGGGTCATGTGCGCTGTGAAAGCCAGGGCACAAAGGCCAGCATTCGTACAAATATTCGACGTAGCCTTATCCCGGCGAATGTGCTGCTCACGGGTCGACAGTGTAAGCACGAAGCCGCGCTGACCGTCCGCATCCTGCGTTTCCCCACACAGACGGCCCGGCATCTGGCGGACGAGTTTCTGCGTACAGGCAAACAAGCCGACATAGGGCCCACCAAAGGTAAGCGGATTGCCAATTGACTGCCCCTCACCCACAGCGATGTCAGCGCCCATTTCGCCGGGCGGGGTGACTAGGCCCAAGCTGACCGCCTCTGTAAACACGGAAACGAGTAGCGCCTTTTTCGCGTGGGCCGCATCGGCGACGGGGGACAGATCCGTTATCGTACCGAACACATTGGGCGACTGGCCAATCACACACGCCGTCTCATCGTCTACGGCCACCGCTAGATCAAGCTCACCGTCCACAGCAGCAGGCAGCTGAACGATCTCAATGCCCTGCGCTTCGCAGAGTGTCCGCGTGGCAGCAGCATAGTGAGGGTGGAGCCCTCCAGATAGCACAACCTTTTTTCGCCGTGTCGCGCGGCACGCCATTAAAGCAGCCTCTGCGCAGGCAGTAGACCCGTCGTACATC
>JBCCIW010000232.1:0-5103 GCA_039028055.1 Pseudomonadota bacterium
GGCGGTGTCCCACTCCATGGTGCGACCCATGCGGGGATAGAGGTCAGCCTCCCCTGCCGCGATCAGGCAGAACTTGAGCGAAGATCCTGCGGAAATGACATCGCCAATGTCGTACTTATGGAGAAATTCATCGGTTTCAGGAGTGCGGTGAGATTTTGAGGCAATGGCAGTGAGCGCTCCGTCCACATGGCGGATGCGAAGCGGTCGGCGATCCTCGACCGCCGGAACAGCCCCACCAGGAACGGCTTGAGCCTGCCAGGCCGATGAAACGCTATCGGCAACAAAGAGCCTTGAAAGCGCAGGCGCGTAGACCACGCCCATCACGGGTCGCCCATGTTCAATAATAGCAATGTTGACCGTGAACTCGCCGCGCTTGTTGATGAATTCCTTTGTGCCATCCAGCGGGTCAACGAGGGCGAAACGGTGCCCATGCTCGGGAATGTCTCCCGCATCAACGGCTTCCTCCGCAATAACGGGCAGATCCGGATCGGCTTCCGCAAGCGCAGCGAGGATCAGGGTTTCCGCCTTCTGGTCTGCTTCGGTAACGGGAGAGGCATCACCCTTTTGCCCCACATCAAAGTCCGTCTCGTAAACATCCATGATTATGCGGCCGGCCTTCAGCGCAATCTCGGCCAGAACGTCGCCTGTTAGCGGCATAAGGAACTCCCTGCGTGGAAAATTGAGTGTGCTCTAACGGGTGTGTAGATCTGGTGCCAGTGGAATTTGCGGTTGCAGAAAATGGTGGCGCGCTTTCTAGCTGCTAATGTGACGCTCGACGTATCGGCAGTGTTACCTTCAAGAGTAGGATAACTAGGATTCCGCGGCGAGGTACGTCGCCTCGCAGGAGACCGGAAACGCAACAGATCGAGCTATAAAGCAGTATTTGTGTATTTCACCGTGAAGAGCGTCAGCGCGGTCCGCATCATCAACATCAGCAAGTCGAATTCGAGGTTTCAGCGTCGCACGAAGGAAACGCCCAGCGCCAGATGGTTCGCTTTCACCAATACCCACAGGGTCGTCGACATAGTCCGTAACTGTAATTTTTTCCCTGCTCGCGAGGTGGAGAAACCAGAGCATGTGACAGGCTGAAAGCGATGCGATCAGCATATCTTCGGGATTTGGCAGCGCGGGGTCCCCGCCGAGCAGTGGGTCATTGGAGCACTGGATCACGGGCTTGCCAGGTGTCTCAACGTTCCAGGTTCGGTCATAACCGGAATAAGTGCGGGTCCCTTCGCCGCGATTGCCGGTCCAGGCAATTTGCGCCGTATACTCGTGAGTTGCTATTGAATTCGCCATACCCGCAGTTAAAGGGGCAAACACCCATTGTCGATGAGAATTGGTCGTGAGCCATCAATCGGGCCATCGCCAAGTACAGCGCGTCCCCCGGCGGCCCGAACGATCGCCATGCCAGCGGCAACATCCCAGAGGCGCGTGCCCGACTCGGCGTAGCGATCTAGTCGCCCAGCAGCCACATAGGCTGAGGCCATTGTGGATGTGCCAAGCATTCGAACCTTCTTCCAGTCGGCAAAGCCAGCGGCCATCTTCCCGAGTCCCTCAGGAGAGAAATCCCCTTGCACAGGCAAGCCTGTGGCAAGAACTGCTTTGTCTTTGGCGGAAACATCGGAGACCGATATGGCCTGTCCGTTCAGGCTAGCCGGAATACCCTCACCACCCAAGTACGTCCCGTTCGCATTAAAGTCGTAGATCGCTCCAAGAATGGGCTCATCGCCTCGCAAAAGCCCTATGGAAACAGCGCATAGGGGGATCTCCCGATTGTAATTGGCTGAACCGTCAAGAGGGTCAACGACCCATAAATGGCCGTCCTCGGCTCCCGAATGATGACCACTTTCTTCCGCAAGTATTGGAATGTCTGATCCGGATTTCAGGATGTCCAGGATGGCAGCTTCCGCAGCGCGGTCTGCAGCCAGCTTTATATCGCGGCCAGCGTTGCTGAGAACACCCTGCGTTTCTAGGCCCCGCTCTGCGAGGAGCTCACCAGCTGATCTTGCGGCTTGCTCGGCGAGGGTCAGAAGAGAGGAGTAATCAGTCATCAGCGAGCTCTAGAGCTTGTCATCCATGTCACGATTTTTCAGTTCTCCAATGATCCGTTTAACTTCCTGAGCGCGCGCCTTGGGGATCACGAGCACCGACCCTTCATGAGCGACCACGATCATGTCGTCCAGACCAACGCCAGTGATCAGCACCGAGCCGTCAGACCGGATGTAGCTTTTATCGCTATCCAACGCCAGAACGTTAGGTGAAATCGTCCCAGGTGTTGCCATGTCGGCAAGCGCGAGCCAGCCGCCAATATCACTCCAACCACACGCCACAGGCCCGACCATGGCCGCACGAGACGTCTCCTGCATGACTGCGACGTCTACAGGTTCGGAAGGACACGTGCTGAAAACCGATGGGTCGAGCCGAACAATACCATCTCCCGGGAGTTCATTAGGAAGCGAGGCGTCAACAACTCGGAGAATTTCAGGACAGTGCACCTCCATCTCCGTCGCCATACTGTCGGGGCTGAAGAGGAATATACCTGCGTTCCAGGCATGCCGTCCGCCGTCAAAAAGCTCCTGATCAAGAGGTGGCTGGGGTTTCTCGATAAAACTCGCAACCTTTCTTGCAAAATCATCAATTTGCTCGCCCGGCTCTATATGGCCAAAGCCACTTTCAGGCCGCGTCATGGTGATGCCGAATGTCACGATTGAGCCGTGTTTCGCAGCCATCGCACCGTTCGCGACCGCCGAACGAAAAGCGTCGGCATCCGGCACATGATGGTCAGACGGCATCAGCAAGCAAAGGCTATCACCGGGTAGCTGTCCCACGATCCGCGCGGCGACGCCGGCCACGGCAGCCGTGTTTTTCGGTTCGGGCTCCAGAACAATCGCTGCTGGCTCAATACCAACTTCTCTCAACTGATCCTCGATAAGCCCAAGATAATCCGCACCACCGATGACAACGGGTGCGCCAATTTTGATGCTCCCGGCCTCGCGACCCATTCTGGTGGCCGTCTCCTGAAAAAGGGATTGATCCGGATCGATGAGATTCTGAAATTGCTTCGGCTTTGCCTTACGCGACACAGGCCAAAGACGTGTACCTGCGCCTCCCACCATCAGGACAGGATAAATAATCATCTACATGTTCCCAGCACGCTACGGACGTCTTGATGCGGTGATCTCGTCGAGATTGCAAGAACACAAGGTCGCCTACTCAACGGTAACTGATTTCGCCAGGTTTCTGGGTTGATCGACGTCGGTGCCTTTCTCAACAGCAATATGATAGGCCAGCAGCTGCACAGGCAAAGCGTACAGAATTGGCGCGATGAAGGGATCGCACGCGGGC
This sequence comes from Pseudomonadota bacterium, assembly GCA_039028055.1. Lineage (GTDB taxonomy): Bacteria > Pseudomonadota > Alphaproteobacteria > Caulobacterales > Hyphomonadaceae > CALLCD01. The sequence continues at coordinate 3,346 of JBCCIW010000232.1, forward strand.
AACTCGATCACATGCTTCGGCGCATCAGCCGCTGCGGTGATACCACGGGAATCCGAGAGCAGGACCACAGAGCCACGTCGGGCAGAGACTTCCTGCAAATTAGACAGCGATTTCTCGAAAAGATGGTCGTGAGGTGCGACGAAGATTACAGGCGTGTACTCATCGATAAGGGCGATAGGACCGTGCTTCAGCTCGCCCGAGGCATAGCCCTCTGCATGGATATAACTGATTTCCTTCAACTTGAGCGCACCTTCCAGGGCGATCGGAAAGTGTATGCCGCGACCGAGATAGAGAACGTCGCGCGCGCGGGCGAGGTCGCGGGAAAGCGTCGCAATGGGCTCCGACAGCAAAAGCGCTTCACCCATGAGCCGAGGCACAGACTCAAGGGCCTGGATCATCCGAATCTCGTCGTCCCTTGATACGACGCCGCGCGCCTTTCCCAGCTCTATGACGAGTGCTGCTAAGGCGCAGAGCATGCCCGTAAAAGCTTTTGTCGAAGCAACGCCGATCTCAGGTCCGGCAAGAATAGGCAGAACGAGATCCGCTTCCCGTGCGATCGTGGACGTCGGCACATTCACGACCGCCGCCGTTTTCAGGCCGGCGTCTTTACAGTAACGAAGTGCGGCAAGCGTATCTGCGGTCTCACCGGACTGGGAAACGAACAGGGCAAGCCCACCCGGCAGCAGTTTGGGCTCGCGATAGCGAAATTCGGACGCGATATCCGTCTTGATTGGGACACCAGCAATCTGTTCGAACCAGTACTCAGCGACGGCACAGGCATAATAGGCCGTACCACACGCCACCATCTGAATGCCCTTGATGGCCGATAGATCGACGTCACCAACACTCGGTAGTGTGACCCTCTCATTCAACGGGTCGAGATAGGCTCCGATGGTTCTCGCTGAGGCCTCCGGCTGCTCATAGATCTCCTTCTGCATGAAGTGGCGATAATTGCCCTTCTCCACGACTGCGCCCGCACCTTCTATGAGCGATTCAGCGCGCGACACTGGCGAATTCGAAACGTCGAATACATCAAATCCAGATCGCGAGATTACGCACCAATCGCCTTCCTCAAGGTAGACGACACGCCGCGTGAATGGGGCAAGCGCCAAAGCATCAGATCCGAGGAACATCTCTCCCTCGCCAACGCCAATAGCAAGCGGAGACCCCTTCCGAGCGCCTATCATAAGGTCGTCCTCACCTTCAAAAAGGATTGCGATAGCAAACGCCCCTTCGAGCCTCGACAAAGTCGCTTCAACAGCCTTCGCCGGGGAATCTCCTACCTGCAAACGATCCGCGATCAGATGAGCGATGGTTTCAGAATCTGTCTCGGTTTCAAAAGAATGACCCGCAGATTCCAGCTCCTCACGAAGCGCGCGGAAGTTCTCAATGATTCCGTTGTGGACAATGGCGACGGGCCCAGCGGTGTGAGGATGAGCATTTGTAATCGTGGGCTCTCCGTGAGTCGCCCACCTGGTGTGTCCGATCCCGGATGTTCCCGCGGGCGTGTTGGCCGAGAGCGCCTCGCGCAGATTTTGCAGCTTGCCCTTAGCCCGAACACGGACGATCTTTCCGGCATCGAGTGTTGCAACGCCGGCACTATCGTAGCCCCGATACTCCAAGCGCTGGAGTGAATCTAAAAGACGGTACGCAACGGGGTCTTTACCCAATATGCCTATAATCCCGCACATGACAGTGCCACCTCCTCGCCTTCAAGCTGGCCATTTCCCCATAGATGGATTTGGCAGATTGCAAAAA
>JBCCIW010000233.1:0-5069 GCA_039028055.1 Pseudomonadota bacterium
GAGCGTCGCAATACCTCGTTCAAAAATCGCAGCATCTTCTGGCTCGACCTTGCACGCATCTAAAGACCTAAGCACAAGCGATTGATCGCTAATTTGCTGTTCTAGAAATCGAACATCCCGCGCCTGCGCCGCGGAACTTTCTACCAAGTCGCCATAGATGTTTAAAAGGATTTCGCGCTCTGTATCGCGTTCCGCGCGCCACTCATTCCAATTCGCGACCTGAAGACCGATGAACACACCGATCACGACGATAAAAAAATCGATCCCAACCGCGAACCAGTTCTCTTTTTCGATATGGGCTTTGATGCGGCGGAAGATCATTTATCTATCCCCAATTCCTCGCGCAAATCGGAAGCGAGCGCCTCTGCATCGTCGCGAAGTGTCGTTAGGACCTGCCAGTGCAGTATCCCGTATTCCTGCATCGTACGCACAGCGCCTTCAAATTCCGGATTTTGTGCGATGAGTGCTGCTAATTCGTCTTTCCCGATTTCTTTGTAGGGACTCAAGCCAAATTCCTGCCCCACAAAAACAAGCCGGTCCCGCATCTGACGAAATGTACTGATCTGAGAAATCTCTGTGGCGTCCCAAACAGCCCGATACCGCTGCAGACTATTGGCGAGTTCAAGGTCCGATATGATCGATAAGTCCCCGGCCGACATCAAGCCGGCAAAGGCGGCGTCAGCCTGACTGGGATAGTAGCGAACTATAATCGCCGTCCAAATCTCTTCGGTCCTCGTTTCTGGTAATTCTGAAATGAGTGTATCAGTTTCTGTCAAAACAGCGTTCGGAATCGGAGGTTTGAGCTCGGTCAGCGGTTGGAGCCCTGCTATGATAAGGAGTTCATTTGTCGCTTGTGTTGCTAGGGCGGCACTCTCAAAGGCTGAATTGATATTTTGCAGATCGTCTTCAACATCCTCAAGGATTGCGGCGAGGATGATCTTCTCCTTCGCTGCATTCGCCCGCGCATCATTCCAGTTCGCGACTTGGATACCAATGAACACGCCAATCACGACGATAAAGAAATCAATCCCAACGGCGAACCAGTTTTCTTTTTCGATATGGGCTTTGATGCGGCGGAACATCATGGTGTCGTTTCCTCTTTCATTGGATTTCCGAAAGCTGGCTCCAGAGGTCCGTTAGCGGCGCGTCTTGGATCATCTCATCCACCATATTGGCGAAGTCGCGATTAAAATAGACCTGGCAGAGCTGCCAGAGCGCGCGGGTTCTCGGTGTGCCGAGGACGAAGAAGATCACGCCGCGATAGGTCTCCCACGCATCCTGCGTCATCGCGCCGCTTTTATATTGCAGATATTCGAATTCTCGCGCCCGAAGCTGCCCGATCATCCAGAAAAGGAGCCGCGTTTTCTCCTCGAAGGTCGGCGTCTCCGATTGTGATGCGATGCTTCCGAGCTCGGGAAGCTCAACAAATTTGTAAACTCCGGTCTGATCATTGGCGAGTTGGGCTTGTCGCGATTCTGATCGCATCTGCTGCGCGCCCTGGCGCACTTGAATAGTCAAATAGATCAGTGTTGCTGCGACAACGACGACACCAATGATCTGGGCGATCAGGGCAAGCTGTTCAAGGGTCATTGAATGCGCTCGATTTCTGCTGCCACCTTATCCGCCACATCGAGGGTGCGGTCCGTCACGACGGGATAGTTGTGCATGGCAAAAATGTGCTGGGTGAGCGAGAAACGCAACATTCCCTCAATTTCCGGGTCGCGCTTGATCTCTTGAAGCATCCCAGCGGCGTCAACGGTTTTCAGTCGCTCCGCACATGCGCGTGTCAGTGTTTCTGTTACGGTGGCCACGTCGATCTCCCAGCACTCACTCCACAAAAGTCGTGCGGCTTCAGGTTCGAGAAATTCGCGCACCGTCTCGCGAAAAGGGGGAGAGACGAGGTTGACGATTCCAAAGCTGTCCACCAACTCATAGGTCGTAAAGAGCTCCCGTCGCAGAGCATTGTTGGACGGAAATCCGAGCTCAACCGCCTCACGAAAAGCTGTTTGGTCAAATGAGGTAGCCCTGAGTTGTGACGCATGAAAGAAGTCTATGAGAAGGTCTTCACAATTGGCTTCGCACGCCTCATCACGCTTCAGGAAATCAAGCGCGCGCTCCCCGGCTTCCGTGACACTGGTGTAGTATTCAAGCAAGTGAGCAGACCGCTCGGCGTTCTGGACGAGCTCATCGTGCAGCAGGACAAGGTAGGAACGTTCCTGCGCCTGAAGGGTCCGCGCTTCATTCCAATTCGCCACTTGAATACCAATGAAGACACCGACCACGACGATAAAGAAGTCGATCCCGACCGCGAACCAGTTCTCCTTCTCAATATGGGCTTTGATGCGGCGGAGGATCATTGCGTTTGTCCCAAATGTTGATTGATCGCGTCGACGCTGGCGTTGGATCGAGCAATGACCATCGGATAGTTTAGCCGCGCATATTCGTTCTGGCTGATCCAATAGCGCAGAGAATTCGCCAATTCCCTGTCGGCTTGCATTTCAGAAAACGCTTTGCTGACGTCGATCTCTGACAACGCCTTAGCGCATCCAAATGTCAGGAGTTCGTTAGCCATATCCGTGATCTCATAACAGTCGGCCCAAAGGACAGACATGGCATCTACGGGGATATACCCGCGGACGCGCTCCCGGTAAGGTGGAGGCGTTGCATTCACCGTATCCCACCCCGCAATGAAAGAGTAAAAATCCTGAACGACGAGACGCAGCGGTTCGTGGGTCGGAATGCCCCGCCGATTGGTTTCCTGATATTTCTCGCGGAAGAAGTCTGTGCCCCAGACTTGCGAGGCGTGGAAAAAATCAATGACCAACCGTTCGCAGTTGGACTGACAGGGCTTACCGCTTTCCAGAAATTCAAGACCGTTGCGACCGCCCTCAATCACACGATCCACGAATTTTGACTGCATGCGGGCCATATCGGCGTTGGATGCAATTTCGTTTCGTAACTGCTCCAGATACTCTGACTCCTGAATATGCGATACCCGCGCCTCATTCCAGTTTCCGATCTGAAGACCAAGAAAAACGCCGACGACAACGATAAAAAAATCGATCCCTACGGCGAACCAGTTCTGATCTTTGACGTGTTTCGTAATCCGACGCAGCAGCATCGTACCTCCCTCAACCTTTCTCCCAACACAGCATGGCGCAAAGACGTAGGAATGCAAAGCCGCTCTGCACCCCCATCTTGGTTCGCGCAGCGTCATGGAGTATGCAGCGCGTTATGACCAATATCCGCGTCACCGCTCTTTATCACTTTAGTCGTTTTGAGGCCCCTGAAGCCTTGCAAGCGCCATTGCGTGAAACGCTCGCCGATTTGGGGATCAAAGGCACGATCCTGCTCGCAGGCGAGGGCGTGAACGGCACCATTGCGGGCACAGCTGAGGCCATGGACGCCGCCGAGCTGGCGCTGCGCGCGCTGCCGGGTTGTGCAGATATGTCGGTCAAGTATTCGAGTGCAGAGGCGATGCCGTTCCTGCGCCTGAAAGTCCGCCTCAAGAAAGAAATTGTGACCATGGGGGTCGACGGCATCGACCCGCAAAAAATCGTCGGTACGTATGTCAAACCGCGCGATTGGAACGCACTCATTTCCGATCCCGACACTGTTCTGATCGATACGCGCAATGACTATGAAGTCGCCATCGGCACGTTCGAAGGTGCGATTGACCCAAAGACCGAAACCTTCCGTGAATTCCCGGACTGGTTTGAGGATTTCAAGGCGAAACTGGAGGCCGAGGGCCGAACGCCAAAAGTCGCTATGTTCTGCACGGGCGGCATCCGCTGCGAGAAAGCCACGGCCTATGTCAAAGAGACCGGCATGGAGGATGTCTATCACCTCGAAGGCGGCATCCTGAAATACCTCGAAGAGATCAAGCAGGATGAGAGCCTCTGGAACGGGGACTGTTTCGTCTTTGATGACCGCGTGTCGGTGCGCCATGGTCTTGAAGTCGGCGACTATCAGCTCTGTCATGGCTGCCGCCAGCCGATGAGCCCGGCTGAACGGAGTGGACCCCTCTACGAAGAGGGCGTCTCCTGTCTGCACTGCCACGATAATCTGACCGAAGATCGCCTCGCGCGGCTGCGTGAACGCCAGAAACAGGTCCGCCTTGCCGCCCAGCGCGGGGAGACCCATATCGGCGATGATGTCGTTATGCAGCCCCGAAAACGCGCTTAAGTCACAAATCGCCAACCGCGATTTGCCCATTCTCTACAGCTTCCGCCGCTGCCCCTATGCGATGCGTGCCCGTCTGGCGCTTTATGTGTCGGGCGTGGAATACCGCCTACGCGAGGTCGTGTTGCGCGATAAGCCGGACGAGATGCTCGCCGTCTCGCCCAAAGGCACCGTCCCGGTCTTACAGATCGATGCTGGAAAGGTCCTCGAAGAAAGCCGGGAGATCATGGCATGGGCGCTGGCGAAGCACGACCCTGACAGTTGGCTCGATGTGGATCGCAACGAGGCGGAAGCGCTGATTAATGCCTGTGACGGACCGTTTAAGCGGGCGCTGGATCGCTATAAGTATCCTAATCGATACGGATTGGAGGACGGCGTCACGCATCGAGAAAAAGGGCGTGAGTTTCTGGTCTTGCTGAATGAGCGCCTCGCCAACAGCGAGCATTTATTTGGCTCAGCTATACGTTATCCCGATGCAGCGATCATGCCGTTTATCCGCCAATTCGCGAATACAGATCGAGCATGGTTTGATATCCAACCACTTCCGCATTTGCAGCGCTGGCTGGCCCATCATCTAAGCAGTGATCGCTTCGCGGCAATCATGACGAAATTTCCGCAATGGCGCAGGGGCGATGTCGAGCCGGTGTTTCCGGGGCGCTAGTCGGGCTTAGCCGGATAGCGCTTTGCGCACAGCATCTAGAGCCGCTTCTGCTTTGCTGCCATCCGGGCCGCCGGCTTGGGCCATATCGGGGCGTCCGCCACCGCCTTTTCCGCCGACTTCTGCGGCGGCGAGCCGGACGAGATCGACGGCTGAAAATTGCTCTGTCAGATCCTTTGTCACGCCGACCGCGACAGCCGCCTTGCCATCGTTGACGCCGACAAAGATC
>JBCCIW010000234.1:0-5034 GCA_039028055.1 Pseudomonadota bacterium
AGACACCGGCCATCACACCGATCACCAGCAGCAGGAGCCCACCGCTCATAAATGTCTGAAAGGCTGCGTTGCTCATCACATTTTCTCCAGCAGACGCTTCAAACCTAGCAAAATGCAGGCCGAGCGTCGATAAGGCTGTCATCCGACGAATAAGGAGTTATCTGCCATGTTGTCTCGTTACCAAGGCGCAATATTCGCCGCCCTTATCGCTGTTTCTGCCTGTGAGACCTACGCACAACCCATTCCCGAAACCGCTGCACCAGAAGAGGCTTCAACAGATATTATGACCCGGATCAGCTCAGAAGACTTCGAAACAACCAGGGACCGGTTGCAAAACGCCATAGAATCCCGAGGCTTGACGATCTTCGCCACAGTTGACCACGCAGCCGGGGCCGAAAACGCCGGATTGTCCCTTCCGCCATCCACGCTTTTCATTTTCGGCAACCCGCAGGGCGGCACACCTCTGATGCAGGCCAATCCCGCTTTGGGCCTGGATTTACCCCTCAAAGCTCTCGTTTACGAAGAGGATGGTGACGTCAAAGTGTTGACGACCGACATCCGAGCCGTGACAGGCCGCGCAGGTGTTACAGAACCCGCCCCAGTGATTGAAAATGTGACGGTAGCCCTCGCCGCAATAGCTGCCGAAGCAGCCGGCTCCTGAGCTCTCTAGTCTGCGGAGTGTGTTGGCTCCGCTAGGACAGCATCGATCAAATTGGAAAGCTGGCCGGGAAACGCATCGCGAATCTCGGTCATCCGGGCTGATCCGAAAATACCCGTGAGAGTTGGCTGCGACACAGCGAAGTAAGTCACCGCCCCAAGAAGCTGGTAGACGAGAGCGAACGCCGCTCCCTCGCTGGTGGTGTCTCGGCCCGGCAGGCATCGAACCATATCCGTGAGGCGTTCCAGATAGGGCTTCAAATACCAGGTCCCCGCCTCTTCAGCTCGGCGCTTATTATCCAGCAATTCCCTCATAAGAAGCTGCGGCCGAATTTGCTCATCGCGAACATCCGTTGCAAGCGCATAAAGATACGCCCGCAGCTGCTTCAACGGATCGGACTCCGCTTCGGATACCATCGACAGTTTCCGCTCAAAATCTTCAGACACACGCTGCAGAACGGCTCCGTAGAGTTTTTCCTTACTTCCAAAATGATGCAGCAAAGCCTGCTTCGTCAGCCCTAATTCGTCTGCAATCGCCGCAATACTGACCCCGTAGAATCCTCGCTCCGCAAATAGCGCTTCGGCCGTATCCAATAGTTGCTCCCGCGTGTCAGCCGCCATGTCGAACCTGCTCCCTATTGACAACTTACCACTTGGTAGGTAAGTTACTTACCAAGTGGTAAGTACAGATCATCATGGAGGATAAAATGTCAACGGACGTCGTACTGCTGAAGAAGAATGGACCCATCGCCACCATCACCCTGAACCGCCCGGAAAAATACAACACCTTGCGATATGAGGTGATTGAAGACCTCGACGCCGCGCTACGTGATGCAAACCGCGATAATGCGATTAAGGTCATCATCCTCGAAGGCGCAGGCGACAGTTTCTGTGGTGGATTTGATTTCTCCGATGGGCTGGAGCACTACGGAAACATCAAGGAAGACGGATACGATCCCGGTATGGACGTTCACACCGTTACCAATCAGTACACGTCTTACATCAACACGTTCATGGGTCTATGGCGCGGCCAGAAGCCTACCATCGCGAAAGTTCATGGCTACTGCGTTGGCGGCGGCTCCGAGCTGGCTTTGTGCGCCGACATCGTCATCGCCTCGGAAGACGCACGCTTCGGCACCCCCTATTCCCGCGTTTGGGGTTGCCACCTCACAGGCATGTGGGTCTATCGCCTCGGCCTCGCCAAGGCCAAGTATTATGCCCTGACGGGTGAGTGGATTTCCGGCAAGGACGCCGCGGATATAGAACTCATCAATTTCGCCGTCCCCCTCGAAGAGCTGGATGCCCGCGTTGAAGCCGAGGCAGAAAAACTTGCTTCGATCCCCCTGACCCAGCTCATCTCCATGAAGCTGATCGTCAATCAAACGTATGACAATATGGGACTCCAAAGCACACAAACGCTCGGCCCAATCCTCGACGGCATCATGCGGAATACGCCCGAGGGCCGACAGTTTGTTCGGGACGCTGCATCGGGAGGCGTCAAAAGCGCCGTTATCAAGCGCGACGGCCCCTTTAATGATTACAGCCAGGCCCCCGTTGCCGAACATCCGAGGAAACGCAGCGCCCTCTGAGGACACGCCCGTCTTGCCGGGGTCAGGAGCAGCAGAATCGAACCTTGAAGTGATTGCGCCTTGTAATTCGATATATCGAATATATTTTAGATATATCGAAAGATGGAGCCAGCGATGTATCACAGACAGCGAATGCGACGAGCCGCCGCCGCGTATGCAAGAATGAGAGAGAATACGAGCGGCAATCGACGCCGACGACCTTTCGACCACGGGGATCTTCGATTGCTTATCCTGTCCCTGATCGCCGAACAGCCCCGCCACGGCTATGATCTGATGACGGAAATCGAACATCTGACCGGCGGCACCTATAAACCGAGCGCGGGTGTCATGTACCCTGCACTCAGCGCGCTTCAGGATCTCGGTCTCGCGAAATCAAAGAAGGAAAAAGGCAAGCGAATTCTTTACATAACACCTGATGGCGAAGCCGAACTCGAGGCGAATGCAGAAACACTCGTGAAGATAGAAGAGCGCCTGGAACAGCTTGCCAGTTCCCAGAACGATATTGATCCAGTCGACATTCAATCTGCCAGCAGAAAATTACGCTATTCGGTCTTCAAACTCGTCGCGAATGACTGGCCGGACACCTCGAAATACGAGGACATTGTCGCAATACTGAATCAGGCGCAGACCGACATCGGAAAACTGGCGGAAGGGAGACGCAAAAGCCAAGCATAAATCCGGTCTGTCCGGAGAAACACCAACCGCGCCGATTCTTGGTGTGTTTGTTGGTGTGAAAATCCGGTTTCGGCTACTTGCCTTCAAACGATGCCGGGCGTTTTTCGAGGATGGAGTTTACGCCTTCGATATGATCTTCCGTATGGTGCATCAGCGCCTGGCTCGCGGCAGACATCGCCATGATCGTATCGTAGCTCGCAGTCTGGCCATGCCGTAAAAGTGTCTTCGCCATGCGGAGCGATTGAGGCGGTTGCGCAGCGATCTCTTCGGCAAGCTTCATCGCTTCCCCAATCAGCTCGTCGCCAGGTACGGCGCGCGAGATCAGACCCCAATCCGCTGCCGTCGCCGCATCGATCACGCGGCCCGTGAACAACAGTTCCGCTGCTCGGGCGTTACCGATAATGCGGGGCAGTAGCCACGCGCCACCGTCCCCCGGGATCAAGCCGAGTTTCAGAAAGGTCACACCGAATTTGGCCCTGTCAGAAGCAATGCGGAGATCGGCCATGCAGGCCACGTCGCAACCAAGTCCGATTGCAGCTCCATTGACGGCTGCGATCAGTGGAACCTCCAGATTGTAGAGGCTTTTGACGATCGGATGTATATTCCTCCGGTACCCCTCCTGAACCTCGTAAGGAGTGCCCTCAAAAGCCCCGGTGCGGTTGCGCATTGCCTTCACGTCTCCACCTGCAGAAAACGCGCGCCCCGCCCCTTTCAGAATAGCAGCACGGATGTTTCGGTCAGCAGAGATCTCCGCACAAACGGAAGCGGCCGCAACACCGTCTCCCTCCTGTCCGAGCGCGTTCATCATGTCCGGTCTATTGAGGGTCAGGACGGCAATAGGCCCGTGTTTTTCAAGAAGAATAATTTCGGACATGAGCACAACCTCCGCAGCATTTGTTTCCAACTGCCGGTGTCGCAAACCTAGCCGTCCGTGTCATCCTCTACGCGCGTATAAATTCCGGTGAACCACTCATCCCAGGACTTCGTTTCAAAGTTATACTGGTGGAAAGTCTGAAGAACGGTGCCGTCGGATCTCGGCACCCACTCACCACGGAAGGGAAACACGGTGCCATTGCGATAGGTGATTTCGCCATCAAGCAGAATACCATCTGCGGCTGTGCGACCACCGGTATAATCGATGTTGGCGGCAGCACTCATCCAGATTTGCCGCCATGTTCCACTTGCGGGATCAGCATAATTGTAACTTTGCCCTGTCCCACCAGCAGCCGACGTCCAGCGCTCAAGTACCAGACAACCCCGCTCTTCCTTCGTGATCACGTTCCGGCCCTGCAGCGTGCCAGCCCGATCCGTCACATCCCAGGTGCCAACCCAGAAATCGAAATCATCATAGACGGGCGCAGCACATGGCTCGGGAATAGTAACAGTTTCGTCTGTACCAGAGGTGTCATCAGACTGAGCCGACGCCGCAAGTCCAAGTCCGACGCAGGCGGCAGCTGTCACAGCGAAGAAACGACATCTCATTTGATTATCTTCCCTCCGCTTGAGACATCCTTATAAGACCGAACGCGCCTATTCGGCGGCTGTTGCAAGATCGACGGCAGTAAGCGCCGTGTACCGCTTCATATGGTGGTCGACATTGCCGAACTCGGTGTCGATCATCGTCAGGCGCTTGAAGTAGTGACCAACCGCAAGTTCGTCTGTCACGCCCATGCCACCGTGAATCTGCACGGCATCCTGACCGATAACGCGGCCAGCCTGCCCAATCCGTACCTTGGCACCAGAGACGGCTTTCTTACGCTCAACCGCGTCTTCGCCGAGTTTCAAGGTCGCCATATAGGTCATTGAGATAGATTGCTGATGCTCCATGAACATGTCGACCATGCGGTGCTGCAGCACCTGGAACTTCCCGATCGGCGTTCCGAACTGCTTCCGCTGGCGAGAATACTCGACTGTCATTGTATGAGCGACACCCATCACGCCGCAGGCTTCAGCGCAAAGCGCCGCCGTGGCTTCGTCAACAACCTGCTCGACGAGCGGCAGACCATTATCCACTTCACCGACAACAGCATCCGCACCAACAGAGACATTTTCGAAGTACACCTCCGACGCCCGCCGGCCATCAACGGTTGGATAGTCCCGCGTGGAAACACCA
>JBCCIW010000235.1:0-5029 GCA_039028055.1 Pseudomonadota bacterium
CAGCGGCGCTCCGGTCTGCACCGCGGAACCTGACGGCATGAATTGCCGAAGAGAAAAGAGTATTGCCCTGTCAGAAGCCTGCGACTAATCGCTTTTTGTTTCTGCTTCTGCCGCGATGATCAGAAGCTGAATGCTGTCCCTCAAATGCTCGCATAAGTTATCGTGGGCGAAGTGCTGAATGTAATTCAGCGCATTTGAAAACTGTTTTCTGGCTGCTTCAGCACGGCTGCCGAAGCCTTCGATATCAGTGACGCCTTTCGCGCGGACATAGTGAAGGCTGGCCATCTCGGCGACGAAGAAGGCTGCCGATTGGAACAGGATTGCTGCGCGTTCCTGGCTGACGCCAATTTAAACCACGAAATCACCAATAGTTTGGATGAGGTTCAACCCGCCTGTCTTATGGCTGACGCCTCTTTTTTGCCGTCAAACCAGCCACCTATGGCCAGCTAAACAGCTTCTTCAACGAATTGCAGTCCGACGTCCGTTCCGTCATGCCATGCCACTCTGGCGGTGCGGAAGTTACAGAACCCGTTTATGGAAACAAGCACGTCACCGGTCCAGCTTTGGTGACCCTGAAACCGCAGTCTCGCTCCCTGATCATCAAAATCGACAGCTATCGCGCGTAGTCTTTGACCGCTCTTTAGTTTGATGGTGGCATCCTTATAGGCAGCTGCCCGCTCGCCGATACGAGCTGGGGTGTCTGTGTCAGCTTTACCATCTGTTTCTATTGGCTTTTTTAAGCCGGTGAGCTCTAACATTCGAGATATCATCGGGGTTTTGTTCTCTTCTCTGCAAGTTCCCTCTGACATATTACGGTTGATGATTGGTTAGTGATGCAGCTCAAATTCCGACCAATTGAACGCGGTACTGGTCTTTACTTGTACCAACCAAAGACCGTTCCCACATACTAAGCGAAGGGTTCGGCGCTGCCGCCAAGCGGGGCGTTTTATAGCCCTTCATCCCGTGCGGGCCACCGGCGGGATTCATCATTCTTGCCCTGCTTCAGAGGAGAGGGACCGATATGAATTTGGATAATTACACCGATCGCGCGCGGAACACGTTGCAAGGTGCACAGACGCTTGCTCTCTCTGCAGGGCATCAACAACTTAGTCCCAGTCATTTGCTCAAAAGCCTTCTCGATGATCGGGATAACCTCGCCACTAATCTAATTCGCGCGGCTGGCGGACGCCCTGAACTCGTCGAACAGGCAGTAACATCAGCGCTGGAAAAAATACCGTCCGTGAGTGGTACGGATGCTCGGCTCTATGCATCGAATGAAACAGCAAAAGTACTTGCAGACGCCGAGACCGGGGCGAAGACGGCTGGCGATAGTTTTGTCACCAGCGAACGCCTACTATTGGCCATCGCAAGCCTGAAAAGTGACGCGGCGGCGAAGGCGCTTAGTGATGCCGGTGTCACCACTCCAAATCTGGACGGCGCTATTTCAACCTTGCGCCAGGGCCGCACCGCAGACAGTCAAAATGCCGAGGAAGGCTATGAAGCACTAAAGAAATATGCCCGCGATCTGACCGAGGATGCCCGTGCTGGAAAGCTTGATCCGGTTATAGGACGGGACGAGGAAATTCGCCGGACGGTGCAGGTGCTGTCACGACGATCCAAGAACAATCCTGTCCTGATCGGTGAGCCAGGTGTTGGCAAGACTGCGATTGCCGAAGGCCTCGCGCTGCGGGTCGTAAACGGAGATGTACCGGAAAGCCTGAAGGGCAAACGCTTGCTGGCGCTCGATATGGGAGCCCTGATAGCCGGCGCGAAGTACCGCGGTGAGTTTGAAGAACGACTGAAGGCAGTTTTGAAAGAAGTTGAGGAAGCGGCGGGCGGCGTTGTTCTGTTCATCGATGAAATGCACACGCTGGTCGGTGCAGGCAAAACCGATGGCGCGATGGATGCGTCGAACCTCCTCAAACCGGCGCTTGCTCGAGGAGACCTCCACTGCGTTGGTGCCACCACGCTCGATGAATATCGCAAATACGTAGAAGGGGATGCGGCTCTGGCGCGTCGGTTTCTGCCGGTATACGTGGATGAACCCAGTATCGAAGACACGATCTCGATCCTCCGGGGATTGAAGGGAAGATACGAAGCTCACCATGGCGTCCGCGTGTCTGATGCCGCAATCGTGTCTGCAGCAGCATTGTCCCATCGGTACATCACAGATCGGTTTCTGCCAGACAAGGCGATCGATCTAATGGACGAAGCTGCATCCCGTATCAGGATGCAAGTAGATTCCAAGCCCGAAGAGCTTGACGAGGTTGACCGCCGACTGATGCAGTTGCGCATCGAGGCTGAAGCGTTGAAAAGGGAAAAAGATGATGCGTCCAAGGATCGTTTGTCTACGATCGAAACCGAGATCGGTGAGCTTCAGTCGCAATCTGATGAACTCACTGCAATCTGGGCGGCAGAGAAGAACAAGCTCAAAGGCGCTGCGTCCGCAAAAGAGGCGCTCGACCGTTCCTATTCGGATCTCGCAGATGCCGAGCGTCGGGGTGACCTGACCAGAGCGTCCGAACTGAAGTACGGTGAGATTCCGAAACTGGAGAATGAAATCGCCGCAGTGGAGGGCAGTGAAGAGGGCGGTGGCGGACTCGTTTCCGAGGTCGTCCAGCCAGATCATATCGCCGCTGTCGTTTCGAAATGGACGGGTGTCCCTGTGGATAAGATGATGGAGGGCGAGCGAGAAAAGCTATTGAGTATGGAGAATAGCTTGCGTGAACGCGTTGTCGGCCAGGAAGAGGCCCTTGCAGCGGTCTCGAATGCCGTGCGGCGGGCTCGCGCAGGTCTGCAGGATCCGAACAGACCGATTGGCTCCTTTCTATTCGTCGGCCCCTCGGGGGTAGGCAAGACGGAGCTTACGAAGGCGCTCGCCGAGTTTCTCTTCGACGACGAGACGGCGATCGTTCGTCTCGACATGTCGGAATTTTCAGAGAAGCATTCGGTGGCGCGACTGATCGGGGCACCTCCGGGTTATGTTGGCTACGATGAGGGCGGTGTGCTAACGGAAGCCGTCCGTAGGCGTCCCTATCAGGTAATCCTATTTGATGAGGTCGAAAAAGCTCATCCAGACTTGTTCAACACATTGCTGCAGGTGCTGGACGACGGCCGCCTAACAGACGGCCAGGGTCGAACAGTGGACTTCAAAAACACGCTTATTATCATGACATCTAATCTTGGAGCAGATGCCCTCGCGAGCGGTGACGATGATGCGATCACGGAGGCCCAGCGCGCCTCAGTCGATGCAGCAATCCGCGGCCATTTCCGCCCGGAGTTCATCAATCGGATTGATGAAACGGTATTCTTCAAGCGACTCGGTCGCAGTGAAATCGATGTGATTGTCGATATTCAGATCGGTCGCCTCGGAAAGCTGCTGGCTCCACGCAATCTTGCCATCGATCTTGGCGATGCGGCGCGCGACTGGCTTGCCGACCGAGGTTACGATCCGATCTACGGCGCAAGACCTTTGAAGCGCGTTATCCAGAAGGAGCTCCAGGATCCGCTGGCCAGACTGATCCTCGACGGCAAGATCATGGATGGCGAGGTTATCAAAGTCGATGTCGAAGGTGATAGTCTCGCAATTAATGGCGTGCCCAACGATTTCGCGAAAGGTATGGCGACGCTGAACTAGCCAGCGCCGCATTGCATGAAAGAGGTCAATAGATGGTCGTCTCAGGAAGACTAGGACGGCCGTCTGTCTTCCTTGTGACGCAGATTGTGAATGATGGCTCCTAGAAGGTTGGAGTAATCATCCGTCCACAGACGCTGCCCATCTGATTCAAGACCTACCCAGCGCTCGTCATTCACAAGTGGGCCCAAGGCCTCTTCGGTGCGTCCAAGGACGACGACACGGCTGGATTTGACGGACTCATACTCCGGCTCGTTAGGCACGTAAAAGGTCCGTACGCGAGCTGAAAGATTCATTTCCGCGGCCAGACGTCCGAGCATTGGGCGCAGGTCAACGTGGCGGTTGGAGATGTGCACGGCTAGCAGCCCATCGTCAGCCAAGCGTGACAGGTAGGTTTCGAACGCTTCAACGGTGAGCAGGTGAACCGGAATAGAGTCGGAGCTGAAGGCATCAACCAGCATGAGGTTGTATGCGCCTTCCGGATCGCTAAGCAGCGTGAAGCGTCCATCACCGAGCACAACGCGGGAGTTTTGCCCGCAGTCTGACAAATAGTTGAACAACGTTGGGTCAGCTGCGAGTTTGGCAACCAGTGGGTCGATCTCCAGGAAGGTTACCTTCTGATTTGGGTTCACGAGACAGGCCACAGACCCGACACCAAGACCAAGCACAGCAACATTTCCAGCCTGCTGCCATTCACCGAAGATCTGGCCCATCGGCGTGCTCGGGTGGTAGTACGTGATCGGTGTAGGCTTATCTTCGAATTCCAATGCCTGAGCACCATGGACGGTCGTTCCGTGCAACATGATCCGCTTATCGTCCACGACCATGGTTTTTACGACGCCGAAAAAGCTTCGATCGAGGGTCACTTCATCACTTTTCAGGACAAAGAGACTGTGGGCAGAGACTGCAAGCGATACTGCAGCAACGAAGGCTGGTAGCTTCTCATTGCGCAGCATTAACAGCGTGAACAATGGCACCATGATAAGGGCAAAATCGACCGTTGTCGGAAGTTCTGTTTTGACGATCAGCGTTGTCAAACCAATGACAGCGACACCAACTGATGCGATCAGGAAGGTCCGGTCGCGGCCTTCATTGACTCGCAGCGCACCCTGGCAACCGAGAAGAGCGAGGACCAGAATGAGCGGATACTCTATCGCTGAGTTGAAAATGACTGGCGCAACGAGCGCATTGAAAGCACCGCCGAGCACGCCACCAAATGACATGATGAGATAGAACTCGGTAAGCCGGCTCGCGTGGGGGCGTGTCTCCGCCATCACGCCATGACAAACGATTGCGGCTAGGGCGAGCGCTGCAAGATCGGCTGCGATTACCAGCGAGATTGGCAGACGTGCCGGAACATTCAGACAAAGCAGCACAAGGCCGATCGCAATTGGC
>JBCCIW010000236.1:0-5020 GCA_039028055.1 Pseudomonadota bacterium
ATCTGCACCAAGGCGCACACTCGTCGCGCCGTGTCCGTTTGGCGGCGAAATAGTGAGCGCCAGAGGTCCCCCAGAATGCCAAAGCCAAACCTCGTCTGCATCTACACGATGCCAGGCTGAAACCTCATCTGCTTGAAGAAGGTAGTATATCGACGTCGCAGCTGAGCGCTCGCCGTGTAGCTTGGTTGATCTATGCGTCTCCACAAAGTGTCCGCCCTCTGGGTGAGGCGACATGTTCAGCATTCGAATAATTTCGCTAGCGGCCAGATCGCCCGACAAGCTGATTGTCATCTCAAATCGCCTCCCTGAAAATTTCAATGTTGGCAAACTTGCGCGCGTCTAGAAGCTGTCTTTCCGACGTCTTATCTCGGCGAAGGTCGCAACGGCGTCACCTGCATGGCCCATAGCCGCTTGCATTTCCGGATCGTCGGCGCGAAGGAATGGGTTCGTTGCGATCTCTTTGTCCAAGCTGGTGGGAACCGTGGGTTCGTTGCGAGACCGCCTATCTGAAACTTCTTTTGCATAAGCCGCGAGAGCTGAATTTTCAGGATCAATGCTTACGGCGAACTTGGCATTCCCGGCGGTGTATTCATGGGCGCAATAAAGAGTTGTATTTTCGGGCAGCGCTCGAACCTCCAGCATACTTCTCCACATCATTTCCGGAGTGCCTTCAAAAATACGACCACATCCCAAGGCGAAAACGCTATCGCCGACAAACGCCAATGCGTCCTCGCCAAAGTGGAATGCAATGTGCCCGATAGTGTGGCCGGGCACATCGAGTACAGCCGCAGACTTATTGCCCAAGCAAACCGTATCGCCTCCAGAAACGGTCCGGTCGATACCTGGAATTCTCTCGACTTCACCTGCTGGACCAATGATCTCGCAGCCTGTTGTGTCCTTGATCAAAAGGTTCCCGCCCGTATGGTCGGGGTGCCAGTGCGTGTTCCAAATCGCAGAGATGGCCCATCCTTTGGTGTTCGCCTCAGTCAGGTAAACATCGCCGTCTGGTGTATCTATGCAGATGGTCTCTCCAGACTCTGCATCGTGTACCAGAAAGCCATAATTGTCTGAAAGGCATGGGAACTGATGAATTTGAAGCATGGATCGTGGCGGTTCCTGATTTGAAGATTCTTAAACTCGTTAGCATATAGGGCATTATGCGTCAGGACGTTGCCTCTCTAGAAGCGTTTTATGCCTCTCCGCTCGGAACAAAAGCTCGTGAATGTTTAACTTCGCGTATTCTCGACCTTTGGGGAGATTTAAACAAGGAAACGCTGCTGGGCGTTGGGTTCGCGACGCCGCTTATCACCGAACTTGGACACAAAACGGATTTTTCCATCGCTGTAATGCCAGCTGCACAGGGCGGTTTGACGTGGGCGAGTACAGATCGTGGCGTTTCAACTGTTTTGGCCGAGGAGGGAGATTTGCCCTTCAAGGATGGATCGTTCACGCGTATCATCATTATGCATGCGCTTGAAGAGTCACCAGCGCCATTTGGTCTGTTGCGAGAGATTTGGCGGGTTCTTGCGCCGGAGGGGAGGTTGATCGTTATCGCTGCCAATCGTCTCGGGCTTTGGGCCCGGGCTGAGTCTACTCCATTCGGCCATGGTCGGCCATGGACACGCGGTCAATTGGCTCACCTGCTTGAAGAAACCATGTATCAGACGGCCGCGTGGACACACAGCCTGTACATGCCACCGAGCCAATGGAAACCTGTACTCACCATGGCCGACGGGTTGGAGAAAGTGGGGGAAACGTTCAGTCGAGTGATTGGCGGGGTTGTCCTCATAGAGGCGGTTAAACGTTTGTATGCTAATACGGGTCATCGAAAGTTGCAGTTCGCTCCAGTGCGTCCAGTACGTACGCGCAAAGGCTTGGCGCGGTTGCCTAGAGATTGAGCAATGTCAGGTCAGCTGGCTGCCCGAACACTGAGACTATTGATTTTTTTTCGATTGCCATCGTAATTTTGAGAAAGAAGAGCTGGAAAGAATACTATGAAACTCGTGACCGCCATTTTTAAGCCGAGTCGATTGGACGCTGTAATCGATGCCATTGGAACTGTAGGGTCTTCCGGATTGACCGTGTCCGAGGTGCGGGGCTACGGTCGACAGCAGGGAAAGACAGAAGTTTACCGCGGCGCGGAGTATGAAGTCCGCCTGCTGCCAAAGGTTCAAGTTGATGTGGCGTGCTCCGACGATACAGCTGATCGCGTGGCCGAGGCCATAATGGAAGCTGCGAACACGGGTACGATCGGAGACGGAAAGATATTCATTCGTGGTCTTGACACCGTAATCCGTATTCGGACCGGCGAGCGCGATGAAAACGCGATCGCGACCTGACAATACATAAACACGTTTTGGCCCCTAGCTGAACGAAGTTAGCCGATGAGGCCACCCCGTTAACGAACCAATCAGAATTACGAACTGACGCTTACGAATTCCTAGCGCCTTCGCCTTAACGTGAAGCTGGGCCCTTTTGTCGAGGGCCGGGTGTTGCGGCGTGGCTGAGATGGACTGGTACTTTCAACTTCTAAACCCTCTTGTATTTCTGATCTTTGCGGGCGGGTTCGTCTGTATTCACAAGATGAGATCAAGTCGTGCGGCTCTCGTATTCGCCGCTAGCTATGTGGTTGGTGCCATAGCTTTTCTTGCGGACATCGTTTTCCAGAACAGCGAGAGTATTGCGATCCGAACAATTATAGCAGGATTGTATGCAATCACAGTTTTGCTTTTGGTCTGCGGGATTTGGCGGCATTATCGCGGCCCGGCACCGTGGCGGACGCTCGTGGGAATTCTCATCGCCCATATGGCCATATATGCAGCGCTGCTTTCGCTTGAATGGTCCTGGATGCGATCCTTCAGCGCAAACTTTGGGTGCGGGCTCATCCTGATATTCGGTCTCGCCGCAATGCATGGAAAGCGCGGGCAAAATTTGGATGCCACATTCTACATGCTGCATCTAACCAGTTGTATCCTGTGTTTTGCGAGGCCCATTCTGATTGCGTTCCTCTCCGGAGATACATTGACGAATACAAGTCACGATGACCAGATCTTGGTGGTTTCATTGCATCTGGTTGCTGCTTTTGCGGCTGTATCGACAGGAATGATCCTCCTGATCATACTAAGCCGAGACATCTTCGAAGATCTGAAAGTAAGTTCACTCACCGATCCACTGACGGGTCTCTTGAACCGGCGCGGCTTTGAACTTGAAGCGGCCCGGTACATACAAGGCCACCAATACAAATGCCTGACCCTCACTGTAATCGACATCGATCATTTCAAGAGGGTCAATGACACTTATGGGCATTCGGTAGGTGACGAGGTGATCGTTACAGTTGGAAGAATGCTCACCGACACGGTCGGCACAGAAGGAATCGTCAGCAGGATAGGGGGTGAGGAATTCGTGATTATAACTCAAGGTTTCGATCTGGTCGAAGCCGTATCACTGGCTGACAGGGTTCGAAGCGCGATACCTGATCTCCGGGTTGCAAGCGACAACCTTCGCTGTACAGCAAGTTTCGGTGTAGCTCAGCATCGATCAACGGAAGATCTCGCAAGTACACTCAAACGCGCAGATCAGGCTCTATACTTGGCGAAAACCATGGGACGAAACTGCGTCAAATCGGAAACGGATCTGGCTGTGCATGAGCTCAATCGCCTGGCAAAACAGATAGAAACGGGCGACATCCGGTTTTCAGAGGCCGCCCGAGATCAGATGTAAACGCGATCAGCTAGCGATCGGCCGATGGGGTGCGTTTAAGCAGCCTCGTATCCAAGAACGGCTTTGACTTCGAGGAATTCCTCAAGGCCGAACTCGCCCCATTCTCGGCCATTACCTGACTGCCTGTAACCACCGAAGGGCGCTGCGAAATCTGGTCCGGCACCATTTACATGCACATTTCCCGTTCGTAGCTGCTTAGCCACGCTACGCGCCCGCTCGATATCGGATGACTGTACGTACCCTGAGAGTCCGTAGACCGTATCGTTTGCCATCTCGACGGCTTCTTCTTCAGTCCCGTAAGGAATCATGACGAGCACTGGTCCAAAGATCTCTTCCCTTGCGATTGTCATATCGTTGGTCACGTCGGCAAAGACGGTTGGGCGGGCGAAATAGCCTTTATTGAAGCCTTCTGGACGACCGGGGCCGCCTGCCACAAGAGTTGCACCTTCTTCAATACCTTTTTGAATGAGGTCTTGAACCTTCTGGTACTGGTTTCCGTTTGAAATAGGCCCGATCGCACCTTTCGGAGCATCTGCAGGCATTGCGACCTGAACACTCTCTGCAGCTGCCCGAGCAATCTCGATTGCTTCCGCTTGTTGGTCTTTCTGCACGAACATTCGCGATGGTGCATTACAAGACTGACCGGAATTGGTCATCATCTGCATGACGCCGCCGCCGACCGCCTTTTGCAAGTCAGCATCCGGCAAGACGATGTTCGCTGACTTACCGCCGAGCTCTTGAGCCACGCGTTTTACGGTGGGTGCGGCGGCCTGGGCAACGAGCACGCCAGCGCGCGTCGAACCGGTAAAGCTCATCATGTCGACATCAGGGTGTGCTGATAGATAAGCACCAACACCCGGGCCGTCGCCATTGACCAGATTGAAGACGCCAGCAGGAACACCGGCCTCGTGTATGATCTCCGCCAGCAACATTGCATCAAGCGGTGCAATTTCCGACGGTTTCAAAACCATGGTGCACCCGGTAGCGATGGCTGGAGCTACCTTGCAAGCGACTTGGTTGGCTGGCCAGTTCCAAGGTGTGATGAATCCGCAGACGCCGATTGGCTCCTTGCGCAGCATCGTTGAACCCTTCAACTCCTCAAACTCATAGTTTCGCAGGATCTGAGCCGTAGCGGCATAGTGCCCAAGCCCTGCTGGGGCTTGGGCCGCATTGGCCAGCCACATAGGTGCCCCCATCTGGTTTGAAATTGCGCCGGCTATGTCGCCTAGACGCGCTTGATAACCGGCTGCGATTTTCTCTAGGAGCTCCGCGCGATATTCAACTGTTGTCTCCGAAAAGG
>JBCCIW010000237.1:0-5014 GCA_039028055.1 Pseudomonadota bacterium
CGCGCAAGGGATCTCGTTCACGATTATGGTGGTAAAGACATTTCTGTCCCGGTTCCGAGGTAATCGCTGCGGCTCCATTGCCACGGGCTCGCGCATGGTTAATCTTCTCAGGTCCTCGGTGATCGCCGGGGGAGGAAAAGAACCAAAGGGACGATGGATCAATGAAGAAACTAATCGCAGTATCAACCGTGCTGGCATTTGCCGCCGCACCGGCCTTCGCAACAAAAACCACGATTGAATTCGTGCCGGACGAAGGCCCGACCGTTACGATGACGTTTGATGATGAAACCGGGATGGCGACGGATGCAGCTGGAAACAGTATTCCCTTTACCTACGACGAAGCAGCAGCCACGATCTGCGGCCAGTCTCCGGACGGTGAGATATGCGCGACCTTCGCGGACACTGAAACTGATCCTGCAGTAGGGGTAAGTTCGGCCTATACGACAAATACCGGTACCAGCGGCACTGCCACGATCACTGCCATAGAAGCATCGGCTCCTTCGGGCTCTTGATTACGGCACTCGACCACTTCGTTTTAATCTGCCCCGACCTCAAGGCCGGGGCAGACGTTTATGAGGCGCTGCTTGGCATACCACCGGACTGGGTGAGCGCCGAACAGGACGGTGCGGCGACAGCCCTCTTTCGTGTTCAGAATACAGCGCTCGAATTACTGGCACCGGCCGGGGATGGCCCCGTGGGCGATCGGGTCCGTGAGATGTTGTCGACCAAAGGCCCGCAGTTGACCAGCCTCGCATTCCGCTCTGATGAGATCGAAACTGACCACAGGAGTCTCGTGCGAAGAGGCTTCCGGCCGTCTGATATCGTTGAGGGATCAAGCACGCACGAAAGAACTGACGAAAGGCGCATCTGGAAGCGGTTTCGTGGCGCTGACGACGTTTGCGGCGGTGTGAAGACGTTTGTGCTCCAACATGGCGAACCACCTGCGACCAAAACCGAAATCAGCGCTGACAGCGTCCACGCACTCGACCATATTGTCATCTCAACGCCGAACCCGGACCGGGCGATCGCCCATTATGGTGCGCGCCTCGGACTCGATTTCAGGCTAGACCGTACCGCGCAGCAATGGAACACGCGGTTCTTGTTCTTTCGTACCGGTGGGTTGACCTTCGAAGTCATACACAGACTCGATCAGTCACCACCGCCGGATAGTGACGACTCGATCTGGGGTTTAACGTGGGCGGTGGACAATCTTGAGCGGGCCCACGCCCGCGTTTCCGGCCTGGGGGTCGATGTTTCCGAAGTTCGTCAGGGTCGAAAACCGGGAAGCCAAGTGTTCACAGTTCGGGATGGGACCCTCGGTGTTCCAACACTTTTCATCGCTCACGAGCCTCGATAAAAAGACCTATGAAGGCTTTTACCAAACTCACCAGCACTGCGGCGCCCCTCCTTGAGGGTGGAAAGCCGATGGCCAATGTCGATACAGACATGATCATCCCGAAACAATTCTTGAAAACAACGGAGCGCACCGGCCTTTCCAAGGGATTATTCTATGAATTGAAGACCCATGAAGACGGATCTCCCGATCCGGAGTTCGTCCTGAATAAACAAACCTATCAGGGTGCGGGAATTCTGATCGCAGGCGAGAACTTCGGATGCGGGTCATCGCGCGAGCATGCGCCCTGGGCGTTGCTTGATCAGGGGATCACCTGTGTGATTGCTCCGGGATTTGCGGACATATTTCACAATAACTGTTACAAGAATGGAATATTGCCGATCGCCCTGCCTAGCAGCACCGTTGAAGAGCTTGCCCAAATGGCTGGCGGGGGGAATCACGTTTTCGATGTGGATCTGGAGGCACAAACAATTACAGCACCGGATGGAGCCGTTCATTCCTTCGACGTCGACCAGGGGCGCAAAGCGAACCTGCTTGCCGGGCTGGACGAGATTGGTCAAAGTCTCGCGCGCGGAGATGAAATCGATCGATTTGAGGAGGAACGCGCGCTTTCAATGCCGTGGATGAACCGATGAGGACAAATATTCCAGCCGTATTCTTCGCAACAACGCTTTTTGGTGTGTCTGCTTGCCATACTGCACAACAAATAGAAGATCAGCCTGATGAGCCGGTCGTTCAATCTATTGTCGATCCGAATACTGGTACATCTTTTGAGCTGGAGCTCGGCGGGGCGATCGAGCTGGTTCTGAAATCGAACCCAACCACTGGCTATTACTGGTACATTACCGGGACTCAAGGGACCTCTATCGAACTGCTGAATGAGGCGTACTTCGCTGATCCCGCCCCCGAGGGCCTGACTGGCAGCGGTGGCAGGCAAAAATTCACCTTCGGCGCCACTGCTCCCGGAGAGACGACACTTCAGCTTTCCTATCAGCGGCATCCCGAGGATGTTTTTGAATCGCTGAACCTCGACTTTCACGTCGGACGATGACCTTTTCTCTTAGCTGCATGTCAGCGAAAGCGGTATGCTGCTACTTTCCTTGTTAACGTCGATCTCCTACATCTAGAGGCGGCGGCAGCTGCGGCGCTCGGCGCGGGATTTTTATTCCAGCGACCTTACATTACCATCAGGGAACTGTCCCTGGCCGGGATCGTGGTCCCGGACACACGGTGCCCACCTAGCTTGCTGGGTCGATGGGAATGAACGAGCCCGTCCGGCGAGTTGTGCGGTTGTCGTCATCCCGCTGTCGTGCTCCCGGTGTAAGTACTTGGCCGGTGAAGTATGTCGAAAGTCCGCAGAGAAAGGTCTGGCCGTGACAAACACGACCAAAGACGACATCAGGAAAGCGATGCGAGATATCCGCGCGGAGGTTGCCGCAAGGGACCCTGACGCAGGGGAGAAGCTCGCAGATGTGTTCCCGATGAAACTGTTTGAACGGTACGGCCCCGTCGTCGCCGGATATTCAGCAATCAAGGATGAAATCTGTCCGCGGCCTCTGATGAAGCGACTGGCTCTTGCCGGAGCGGCATTGTGTCTGCCCAGGATCACCGAACACCATGGTATCCAGTTTCATCTTTGGGAACCGGGTGAACCTCTTGTTGAAGGCAATTTTGGGTTAATGGAACCACCGGCGGACGCACCCCTGGCGGACCCAACCTTGATACTTTTGCCTCTGCTCGGCTTTGACTCTGCGGGAACCCGGTTGGGATACGGAAAGGGCCATTATGACCGGGCCCTCAAGGCTCTGCGCAGCAATGGCCGGATCTTTGCCTGCGGCGTTGGCTACAAAGCGCAGATGCTCGAAGCGCTGCCTTTGGAAGCGCACGATGAACCGCTCGATTGGGCCGTAACGGAGCAGGGGTCTGTTCCACTTTTCATGATGCGTGCAATGGCGAGTTGATCACCTCTCGGAGCCAGACTCGAAGAACCTGATATCAGCTCACAAGCTTCAGTTTGGTCTTGCTTTTTGAACGGCGTTTTCTTGCTTCGATATTCTTATGAAACTCAACCATGCGGGGGACGATCTCCGTGCGGAACCTTGATCCATTGAACACGCCATAGTGCCCCACACCCGGCTGGATGTAGTCGAGCTGCATTTCATCCGGGATGTTTTTGCAAAGCGTATGCGCTGCTTGCGTCTGGCCGATTCCGGAGATGTCGTCTTTCTCTCCTTCGACCGTCATCAGAGCTACATCGGTAATCGCCTCTGGTTTTACTAGACGTCCGCGATGCTTGAAGATTCCCCTCGCCAAATGGTGTTCCTGGAATACCCGTTTAATCGTTTGCAGGTAAAATTCTTCTGTCAGGTCAAGCACGGACAGGTACTCATCATAGAACTTTCGGTGCCTTCCGGCGCTGTCGCCATCGCCGTCTACCAGATGGCTGAAGAACCGCCAGTGGGCATGGACATGGTTTTCCCAATTCATGTTCATGAATGAAGATAGCTGAACAAAACCCGGATAAACGCGTCGCATGGCTCCGGGCCAGGGCCACGGTACAGAGAAGATCATGTTTTCTTCAAACCAAGAGAAATTCTGCTCTTCGGCGAGTTGGTTCGGAACGGTAGGAGATTCTCGAGCGTCAATTGGTGATCCCATGAACGTCATGGAGATCGGCTGGTTCGGATCTTGGTCCTCGGCCATCATGGCGATCGCCGCAAGAACAGGCGGCCCTGGCTGGCAAACGGCAGCAACGTGGGTGTCCCCGCCCAGATGGGTCAGCATATCGCGAATGCTCGAGATATAGTCATCGAGGTCAAAGCGACCCATCCAAACTGGCACCATGCGCGCGTCGACCCAATCCGTAATGTAGACATCGTGGGTCGGTAGGAACGCTTCGACTGTTCCGCGAAGCAGCGTGGCGTAGTGACCCGAGAGTGGCGCAACGATTAGCAGTTTCGGTTGAGTGGACGATTTCTTTCCAAAGGCTTTCTTGAGGTCGTCCGGTGACTTCCGGAAGTGCATAAGATTACACCAGGTGCTCGTCCAATCTGCAGTCGGTGAGATCTCTATTTCGACGCCATTTATGCGGGTCGTTTCAATTTGCCAGTCGGGTTTGCCATAATAGCGTGTTGTTGACTCAAAGACATCCGCGGCTGCCATCATTGACCGACCAAACTCGGTTTTTGAGAGCGGGTTCAATGAAGAAGCCCAGTAGGAGCGAGTCGCTTTTGCAGTCATGCGCAGCGGTGCCATTGCGGCACGATTCATTTCGACAAGCGTGTAAAGCATTGACTTCGTTCCATTTGCTGCATTGCAACATATGCATGCCTCAGGCCATGAGCAAAGGGGTTGCCGCTTTTCTGAAACAGCTTCGAACAGAACTGGAGTCGCCTTGCCTGACAAGTCCCAAGAGCACTAAAGTATTATTTTTCAGTGATTTAGCTGAGGTGTTCGGTGAGGCAGTCGGCCATTTGCGCCGATGTCGTTTCATGTGTGAAGAATGTTTTCAAAGACCAGTCTTCGTCCATGAGGTAGACAATCGAGGTGTGATCCATCGTATATCCGGCCGCTGAATCCGGGATCTCGACCTTCTGATAACCGGTTTTGAAGGCATCTGCCGCCGCTTTTACGGCTTCGGTTGAGCCCGTCAGGCCGACG
>JBCCIW010000238.1:0-5012 GCA_039028055.1 Pseudomonadota bacterium
ACGCGCTCGAACACCTTGCCGCCGGCAAAGGCGCGAAACAGGGCTGTCTGGTTTGGGGCAGGTTTCTTGGGAACCATGGAAAATCCCTAGAGTGAAAGAGTTGTAAGGGTTAACGCAAAGGGCCTTGTCGATCCGTTAATCGCTGCCGAAAAGCGCACTCGCCGCAGACTTATGGGCCTGTTTCTTCGCCAGTTCGGCTTTGCAGGCCTCGATCTCCGCTTCCAGCGTTGCGATCCGCTCGGTCAATTCGTCTTCTGAGAGAAGTTCCAGATCGAACTTCGCCGGAGACCTGATGTCCGGTTCATCTTCGCTCATTGTCGTCGGCCCCCGAATAAACTACGACCGCCATGGAGCCGGTTTCAGCGGCTAAAATCAAGTCACGAATGAAGGATTTCACCATGGCCGAGACGATGAAGGCTGTTTGTGTTTCGGGTGATGCGCCATTGTCACTGGGAGACGTTCCGCGCCCGGCCCCTGGGCCGGGTGAAGTGCTGATCAGAATAGCAGCCTCGGGTCTGAACCGGGCTGATCTCCTTCAGCGCAAGGGTATGTACCCTCCACCTCCCGGTGCATCGGACATTATGGGCCTTGAATGCGCTGGGGAGATCGCCGCGCTCGGGGAAGGCGTTTCGGATTGGGCGGTGGGCGACCGGGTCTGCGCGCTCCTCGCTGGTGGCGGATATGGCGAGTACACGGCAGTTGATGCCGGATCCCTCTTTCCTGTCCCGGACGGCATGAGCTTTACCCACGCCGCCTGCCTGCCGGAGGCGATGATGACCGTGTGGGCGAATGTCTACGACCGCTGCGCCTTTCAGCCCGGCGAGAGCTTCCTGATCCACGGTGGCACCAGCGGCATTGGCGTCATGGCGATCCAGATGGCGCAGGTCTGGGGTGCGAGCGAGATTTACGCCACAGCCGGGTCTGATGAGAAATGCGCAACTTGCACCGAGCTCGGTGCGAGCCGTGCAATCGATTACAAATCAGAAGACTTCGAAGCCGTAGTGAGTGGCGCAGGCGGCGTTGATGTCATCCTCGACATGGTCGGCGGCGACTATGTCCAGAAAAATATTTCCATCGCCAGAGTGAACGGCCGCATCGTCAACATCGCCTATATGAACGGGCCGAAGGTCGAGCTGAACCTCATGCCTCTAATGCTGAAGCGGCTTATCCTCACCGGCACCACACTTCGCGCCCGGCCCGTGGAGGAGAAAGCTCGCATCCGCACCGCCGTCGAACGCGACTTCTGGCCGGCAGTCACATCTGGTGACATCAAACCTATTCTCGATACGGCCTTCCCAGCTGCGGAGGCCGAGGCTGCCCAGGCGTTGATGACCAAAGGCGGCCATGTGGGCAAGATCATTCTGGAGTGGTGAGTGAGGCAAACGCCGCAGAGCGCCTTTCGCGCCTTAGCTCTATCCGCGACCTTTTCCACAGAGGTCCCAAAGCCCCTCGGACAAAGAGGGCGATTGGAACTGTACTGACAATCGATCGCTGGCTGCGCATCTGTTCGAACAGCAGTCACCTACTTGATCCGGTCACTGACGAGCCCCAACTGAGCGTTGGGCTCGAGTATATTGGCTAACGAAACGAAGGGACTGAAAAGCCATATGCGAAGCACATCAGCTTGTCTTTTAGGGACGCTATACCTCGCCGCCTGCCAAACATCGGAACGAAATCTGCCCATTGCCGAAACGGTTTATTCGGGTGGACAAATCTGGACTGGCGAAGGCTTTGAAATCTCAGATATTGCCGTTGCCAATGGCCGCATTCTGGCAAGCTACAGGACCAGTGAGCTGACTGTCGAAACCGACATTTCAGGCAAGTTCCTGACACCCGCCCTCGCCAATGGCCACCAGCACATCACCAATGCCAACCTGCAGAACACATGGCAGTTCTTCGATGTGGGCGTCTACTATGTCTGGAATCCCAATCTCTACTCGGATGGACTGTCCGCTGAATCGCGGGCGTTTTACGGCCGGACGGACACTGTGGATGTGGAAACCAGCCTCGGCGGCGTCACCGAACCGAAAAGTCATCCTGAACCGCTCTACGTCGATAGCCTCGGTCCCTATGTCTACAATGGCGCGACATTTGACGATCTCTACCAGAAGGCCTTCCATTATGGCCGGACGCCGGAGGAAATCGTTGAGACGCTTGATCGGCTTTCAAGCCAGGGCACCGATTTCGTCAAAATTTATCTATTGAATTCCGAAGACTATTCCCCGCCCGATACGAATGGCGATCCAACAAGCACGACAGGCCTCAACCCGGAAAACATCGCGTTTCTGGTCGAGGAAGCCCACGCCCGCGGCCTGCCCGTTATCGCCCATGTTGAGTCACGCTACGATGTCGAAGTGTGTGCAAGGGCGGGTGTCGATTTTCTCGGGCACCTGCCCGGCTATTATGGCGTTCCCATGCGGGGAGTAGACAGCGTCCGGCTGACAGATGACGATGCCCGGCTGCTGGCAGAAAACAATGTGGGTGTCATACCCACTTACGGGCTGGGACCAGCAAATTTTCAGCGGAAGCGCGAGGCAGACCCAGCCCCGAGTTCAGAGGCGCTTGAGACGCTCGCCGCAGATGAGAGGAAGGGCTATGAGTTACAGGCTGAGAATCTCAACCGGCTTAAGGCTTTTGGGGTCCAGATCATGGTCGGAACAGATCTCTTCCCAGGGCGTGCGCTGGATGAGCCAAGTCACTGGATCAATATTGGCGCGATGTCCCCCGTCGAGGCTTTAAGCGCTATGTTTGCCACGGGTCCGGCGTTGTTCGAAGATCGCCGCATTGGATGCCTTGATGCAGGATGTGAAGCCGATTTTCTTGTCCTTGATGATAATCCCATCGACGACCTCGCAGCGTTCACCAGAATAGCGCGACGGGTAAAAGGCGGACAGGAACTGATGCGGCCTGAGCCGCCCGAGCCGGAAGCAGAGATTGAGTAGCCAACTGAAGAATAAACCGGCTTTCTATCCGACCGATCTCACCCCATGCGCATACTCTCCCTATGCGGACGGACGATCCACTTCTCCCCATGGCGATCGAACAGATCGGCCTCGTTGTGTTCAGCCTCATCGGCTGGACGGGCATTCACCTGTCCCTGAGACGGCCGGTAAAGTGGAAGCTCCGCCGGGCAGGCACGAAGCTGAAAGTCCTCGAAGGGCTCGTCCGCAAGCTGATCATGGTGCTGGCGCTGGAGCTTGATCTCGCGCCGGTAAAGCCGCGGCCTAGACCGAGCGCTGTGCCCGCTGACGAGAGATGCGAAGACGCTGCTCAAACCCCCAATGGCATTGATGAAATCACCTTTCCCAAGGTCCGCTGTCCGCGCCTCTCCCTCCTGCCGCCAGTGATGGACTTTGCAGAGGGCGTGGATCTCTCCCAGCTCTCCCAGCACACCACGCCGGTCCACATCATGGCGCGGCGGTTCTCCCGACGGATCGTCGCGCTGCAGAAAGTGCTCGATGCCCCGGAGGCGCACGCCAAGCGTCTCGCAAGGTCGCTCCACCGGATCCGCAGTGCCGGAGAGCCGAAGCCCTTCCTCGTGGCCTCGCCATTCCCGAATGGCTTCCGGCCCGAGCTTAGCCTCCTCCATGTCGGCCTCACCGAACAGCTGCGAGCGCAACTAAAAGCGTGGGATAGTTCCTAAACTATCCCCGTTTTAGGCCATCACTGGTCCAGCTTCGAGAACATCTTCGACCGTGCGAAGGCCGGGACGCGGTGCTGAGACAAGTACGGCCATGTTTCCGGGCAAGTGCTTGTTGTCCAGCATCTTCTCGTGAGCGGCCGGAATGTCTGCCCATGGAAGGACTTCAGACATGCCCGGGTCGATCCGGCGATCGATCACGAGCTGATTGGCCGCTGCGGCCTGTTTCAGGTGAGCGAAGTGGGAGCCCTGCACCCGCTTCTGGCGCATCCAGAGGAAACGCGCATCCATGGTGAGGTTAAAGCCGGTTGTTCCGGCACAAATGACCACCATGCCGCCGCGTTTCACAACGAAGACCGAGACCGGCATGGTCGCTTCGCCCGGGTGTTCGAAGACGATATCAACGTCCTTCCGGCCGGTAACTTCCCAGATCGCTTTCCCGAACTTCCGGCACTCTTTCATGTAGTCATTGAATTCCGGCCCGTTCACCGTGGGCAACTGGCCCCAGCAATTGAAGTCTTTGCGATTGAGGACGCCTTTCGCCCCCATGGACATGACATAGTCTTTCTTGTCATCAGACGAGACGACACCGATTGCGTGGGCTCCAGTGACTGCGCAAAGCTGGGTGGCAAAGCATCCAAGACCGCCGGAGGCACCCCAGACAAGGACATTCTGACCGGGTTTCACAATGTGTGGCCGGTGGCCAAACAGCATCCGGTAAGCGGTCGCGAGGGTCAGCGTGTAGCAAGCGCTCTCTTCCCAGGTGAGATGCTTCGGACGCGGCATGCACTGGCGGGCCTGAACCCGGCAAAACTGAGCGAAGGATCCATCCGGCGTTTCATATCCCCAGATGCGCTGGGACGGAGAAAACATGGGATCGCCGCCATTACACTCTTCGTCGTCCCCGTCGTCCTGATTACAGTGGATAACCACTTCATCGCCGGGCTTCACGCGGGTGACTTTCTTGCCGACGGCCCAGACGATTCCGGCAGCATCGGAGCCCGCAATATGGTAATCTTCTTTGTGGCCGTCGAAAGGAGAAATCGGCTCACCAAGGGCTGCCCAGATCCCGTTATAATTAACACCAGCCGCCATAACGAGGACGAGGACCTCATCGGAATCGATTTCCGGAACGGGAACCTGCTCAACCTGCATGGCTGTTGCTGGACGACCATGGCGTTCCCGGCGGATCGCCCAGGCATGCATCTTCTTCGGAACGTGAAACTCCGGCGGGATCTCTCCCAGCTCATAGATATCTTTTTTCACTCGTTCGTAAGATGCGGACATGTTAGTGGCCTCCCGGGATTGCCTGTTCTGAATTGCAACTATCGTGCTGCTTGGCGCTATACTTGTACCAGCAGATCATGGCGGG
>JBCCIW010000239.1:0-4992 GCA_039028055.1 Pseudomonadota bacterium
TCGTCGAAGGTTCTAGTTGGCCGCAGTCGCTCAACGCCAGAATAGGTATAGTCGAAATTCCACTCGTCCGGGGATTTCGCGGCCGAGCCTATGGATTTTTCAAGTCTTTCTCTCTCTCGGGCCTGATAAGCCATCATCGCCGAAGCGTCGCTCGGATAGCGAAACTTCACGTGAAAGGTCATATCATGTGGTGCTTTGGATCTAGCTTTATGGGCTTCAAGCATGAAGACGTAGATCCGCTTGTCCGTCACAACAGACATATTCGTCGCCGCTTCAGGTTCGATAGGTTTGATGAAAAGCAAGTTGGGTTGCTTTGGTTTCACAACCTGCCAGGCTTCGCTGTCGCCGATTGAAACAGTGAGGACGGTTTCGTTGACAGCGAATTCGATCGTCGTCGAGAAGCCGTAATGGCCATGAATCGCCACCACGTCGCGCTCTGCGTAGTTCACTGTCTTTATGCGATGGTCAAGCGGGCCGGAAACGACTTCGCGTTCTGCGAATGCTACAGACTCCACACATACAGTGATTGCCAGTGCGGCGGCGGCGGATTTGAGCAGGTTCATATTCTATTCCCCTAGAGTTTCTTGGTCAGTTCGGTAGGTCGCAATTTGGAAGCCCAGAGGGTTGATAAAGCGATCTTTTTCTTTGCTGGGTTTAGCGACGTATCGATAAGTGAGTGTCGCAACCCAATGCGTTTCGGATTCTATGCCGCGTCTGGATTCTGTGCGGATAAATGGGACGGCGGCGGTCCGATCATTCAAGAACAGGACATTCTTGATGCGAATGCGGACCTGTGTGTCTGTCCCGTACTGTTTGACCGGATTGTTCGGATTGCCGCGGGCGTAGAGGCTTTGATAGCGGTTCAAGGCTTCGCCTTCAGACCATAACGTTATTTTCTCATAGTTATCTGTCGTGGTCGCTGCGTTATAGCTTTCCCGCCCGACAACATAGCGAACGAGAAAACTTTTGGTGATGGCTTCATCTTGTGTGAGGTCACCATCTTGCAGGCCACGGGTCATCTCGACCGCGCCAGTGGCTTGATCGACCGTGATCACATAAGGCTCAAACGTTTTTAGCGGAAGCATCACTAGGACGGCCGCCAGGCTGAGGCACGCGATGACCGCGCTCGCGCCAGCGACGAGCCAGGCACGATCGCGGGAGGATTTCATGCGCCCATAGCGATCGTAGTCCCAATCCCTTGCGTCTTCGTAGTAACGATCGGCGCCTTGCGGTTGCTGTTGCTTGTCTTTGGTTCTTTTAAGCATGGTTGAACGATCCTAACTGCGTGCGCCTGTCGGCGTGCCGGCGAGGTTCCCGGGACCAGAACTTGAAGACCGTCCTCGGCCGCCGCCGGATGGTCCTGAGCCTCTTGTTGGCCGCGGATCGTTGCCCCGACGGGCGTCTGCCAATTGGCGTTGCATTGGCGCCGTGTTTCTCAGATAGCGAAGGTCGCGGCGATCGTTTGCGGCGCGTCGAAGGTTGGAGTTACGACCGACGGCGCGGCTGTAAGAATTTCGGGCGAAGTTGGTGACCGGAGAGGCCACGCGGGAAATGAGTGAATTCGTCGCCAATGCAAATCCGCCAGCGACACCAGCTGCCATTTGGAGGACCTGTGTTAGAATGACTGTTCCGACGATGGCGATCAGAATTAGGGGCGATACGAGAGGGAAGAGAGGAGTTCTGTCGTTGATATTTGCGGAGAGCTCTGCCAACGGCTCGAATAGCATCGAAAGGATGAGAGCTAGCACTGCATAAACAAACAGCGGAATGAGCGCATAGTTCACGGTCATTCGGAGCCATCCTTCAAAAAAGGGCCGGGTTGTCTGGAACATGGCGAACAGGATGAACAACGGAGCTACTGCCATAAAAATCGCGACAGCAAATTTTGCGAGGATGAGGAGTAGGAGTGCAGCGATTGTCAGAGCCGCGATTGCAATCCAGACGATTACGGCGAGAAATGCGATCGCGATATCAAACAAGAACCCTTTACCGGCCAATGCAAATAGCTTTGTTACGACTTCTTGTCCTTGGGTCCAGAATAGACCGAGCGCGGAATCGCCCGTTACTTCGTAGTTTATGCCGAAGGCAGTGACGTTGAGCAGGCCGTTCGAATTGATAAGATTGCCGCCCATATCGTTGGGGACACCGATGACCACATCGTAAAAAGCTTGCCCGAAGAAGTCCCATTGTGTGACGGCAACGAGGATCAGAAGGACTTTGGCAAAGTCGCCGAACAGAGTTGGAATATCGAAATTGCCAGAGAGAACGACTTTGTATCCCGTAAACGCAATGTATGTGATCGCCATCAACGTCCAAATCGTATCGGCAAAAGCTCCAAAGCCTTGATACGAATTGAAGACGAAGTTCTGCGTGATGTTGTCTACATTATTGAGAATGCGGGTTACGTCGTTCACGATGCCATCACTTTCTTAGTTCAAATGCTTGTGCAGCGTTGGCACACCTTCGACCCGATAGACGATCCACGAGATGCGAACCTCCTCCGGAATGTGACGTCCACCAAGGATAGATCGTCCCTCCGCTTCTGCCTGAGCATGAGCACGGACGCTGGCGGGTCTTTCGATATGCTTGTATTTGACGAGACAGACTTCAGCTGAGCGCAAGTCAGGGCCTGATAGCCCAGAGTATTGCGGAACTTCGGGTGTGCATTCAATTAGCTCAAACTCGAAGCTTTGACGCATTTCTTCCATATCTGCTGCACAGATCGCGCGAACCTCGGCTGCTCTATCGCCAGCGAAGGCAGCCTGAAAACAGTCGTCGCCGCTTCTGGTTTCGTTGAAAACAGCGGTACGTAGTTCGTCCTCAGTGAATGAGGATTCCCACGCGGGCGCTGAGCACGCCGCTAGGGAAAGAATCCCTAAAGAGATTGCCGTTCCAAAAACTCTTATCATAAGAGTCCCAGTTCTTCTGTGCTAGCGAGATTGATCGGTTTCCGTTCGCAAGGATTGTCTAAAGCGGCAATCTGGGCGCCAGGCGCGCAGGGGGCTTGGAGCTCCTGGTGTCCTTCCAAAGTCTCGCAGCCCGCTAGGAAGGCGAGGGCGGTCATCGACAGCATCAGCTTTTTCATTAATTTACTCCGATTTCTGGGATGGTCGTTGTTACGGTCGCTGCGTCGTATTCAAGCGCTCTAACCGCCGCTGCTTTATTGGCAGAGGAGAGGTTTGCATTCGCAGTTTCCATTTGCATTTGCAGCGTTTGAAGACGCATCATCTCGGCAAGCAGCAGTGAATTCTCGGCTGTTATCCGAGCGTTGAGGTCTGTGGACGTTTTGAGGTCTTCAGATTCGTCTAGCAGCGTCATCATCTCTTCGATCGATGCGACGCGCTTTTGTATTTCACCGTAAGCGACTTCAGATGCAGACATATTTGCCAACATCGTGTTGGTCTGGCGGTCGAGGGCGAGCGCCAGAGGTGAAGTGGCTTCGAAGAGCTCAGCATCGACATATGGATTGGAAGTGATGGGCTGGAAAAGATCCTCCAGCTCATTCCGTATGTAAGCAGCCTCAGATCCATCATCCAGGATAAGGATCGAGGCGAGATCTTCAGGTAGATAATCTCGCGCCTCATAAGCGATAAGACCTAGCGCTCGGGCGCCAGTCATCGCGTCGAGCTGTTCCACCTGTCTCTGCAGCTGTTCAACTTGATTGGCGTAGTCTTGATACATCTGCTCGAGCTGCGTTGCCATGTGAATACCGTTCTCGACAGCTTGAGCCAACGCTGCGGGGTCGAACACGATGTCGCCGATACCAAAGAGTGCGTGAGCCTTTGGGGCTGTCATGGACTGCGCAGCAAAAGTTAGAGCGATTGCTGCGGATCCTCGCATGATCCAATTTCTCATTGTTTGTGCCTTTCCATGAAATGATGAAGCCAGTTTTTGGGGTCGCTGCCGAATGTTGCCCTCAGCTCTTCGGCTTCTTGAATGCTGGTGGCTCGACCGGATAAAACGGCGATGAATTCGTCCATGCCCGACAGGTCGAGTTTGGCTATGACAGAGTCGCTTGCATGCCGAAGCAAGAACAAGCGTGATGACGGATCAGTCTCGCGAATGAGGTTCAGTTCATGCCGCGATAGGCCGAATCCATTGATATATGTATCTTCGTCCGCGTAGGGGTTGGGTAGAAAGATGTTCGTGGCTGATTGCTCGATAATGGCATCCCCGACTGAGGACTTAGAAATATCTTGCGGGGACTGAGTTGCGAAACCAAGCAGCCCATTCCGTTTTCGGATCGTTTTTTCGAGATCCTTGATTTTGTATGCGAACACAGGATCGTCGAGGAGTTTCCAGCCCTCATCGAGCATGATCATCAATCGCCGGCCGTCGAGCTGACTATCAATTCGATGAAAGACGTAGCTCAGCCAGGGGGTCCGAGAAATTGGGTCGTCTAAGATCCGCGTCGTGTCGAAAGCCACCGTGGAGTTATCGAACGCGAGCCTGTCTACCGGGTTGTCAAACAACCAGGCTCGATCGCCGTCGCCATGCCATCTGGCTAGTCTGGATGAGAGGCTTGAATCGGTTTGAACCTCAAAACCTTTGAAGAGCTCAGCGAGGACAGATAGTCGGCGGTGTTCGACAGGTTCTTCGTAATTGGCTTTCACGGCGTCGGAAATGATGCGTAGCTCACTCGGGGTGAGAACTTGTTCCGTACCGATTGTTGCTAGCTGACCAATCCATTCGCGCAGCCAAGCCCGGTTTGACGGCGTGTCTGCCAGTTGAAGAGGATTGAAGCCTGTCGGTTCGCCTGGATGGATGAGAAGGTATTCACCGCCAATGGCGCGAATGAAGATCTCAGCCCCGCGGTCCTTGTCGAAGAAGATTGTGTTTGCGCGCAGACGCTGCGCCTGCGCCGTTAAGAACGTGAGAAGGACGGTTTTACCAGAGCCAGTCGGCCCAACGAGCGTGAAATTGCCAACACCGCGGTCGTCATGGAATGAAAACCAGTAAGGAGATCCAGATGTCGTCTCGAGGAGCGAGACA
>JBCCIW010000240.1:0-4958 GCA_039028055.1 Pseudomonadota bacterium
AAACTGTGAGTTCAACCGATGCTAGATCTTACCACCGCAGCGAAAGTCCGGTTCGGTGAAGCTGCAATGCAGCAATCTAGATCACAAGCGAATGTCGGCTTTGGGCCGCTTTGGCGCGCAGTAGTCTGTGTCCAACGTTGCCACGCCAGCCTGTCCTTTCGTCAGTTCGACGGAATGGCTACGATCCGAGTTGGGTGGGAATTTAGCTTAATGCGAGTTCAGCCTCTGCTGACCTGCTGGTGTGGGGAGTCACGTCATTTCGAAACGCATAAGAGTGCCAGAGCCAAGTGCTGATCTAATCGGAGCGTTCAAGAACCGCAGGGTGGTTCCCTGGATTGGTGCAGGGCTCTCAAGCGCTGTCGTTGGGACAGAGCTTCCGGGATACGGCGAACTGATAGCGACGGTGACACACGCGTCTACCCTGAGGGCGGGGCTGCCTAAGGAGGTGGCCAATCGGATCAACGAGCATAACGAGGCAGGGGCCTTCAAAGAAGCCGCAACACTTCTTCGCGGGAACATCGATCCCAAGGATTTCACACTGATTATCAGGGACCTTTTGCGAAGCACGACTCCGCGCCCGTCACAGCATCACGTCATGCTGAACTTGATGAACTTCCCGATCTTTTTGACGACCAACTATGACCGTGTTCTGGACCTCATCGTACGCCCACGACCCGAGGTCTTGACCTATCGCGACAGCGCCACACTATCGGCACTTTTGTCAGATCGTGCATCGCTGTTTCGCTCAGGTGAAGCGCCGAAGATCTTCAAATTGAACGGAGATCTTGCAGCGCCCCAGACGATTGTCTTGGGTCAAGCTGAGGCGCTTGGGCTCTTTGACCCGTCAGCGCCTCTAGGCCGTGACATGGAGGAGATGATATACAACGTGATGCGTGATCACACGCTTCTGTTCATGGGATACTCTTTCGAAGATCCAGACTATCGCCAGTTGTTAATGAAGGTAGGCGATGCGTTGGGATCTGACCGACGCACCCACTATGCCCTGCTTCCCGCGCAAGAGCTGAACACGGTGCGAGAACGCGAGTTGTTGGAGAAGCGCGCCGGCGTTGTGTTTCAGACATTTGACCTGGATGACAAACCGGAAGACGGGGACAGCTATCGGGCGCTCTGGCAGTTCCTAAGTCAGATTCCTCGTCAGGACCCCACGTTCAAACCAAGGTCCGGTCAGGTGGCTCGCACATTCTATCCAGGCTCAGAGCGGCCCAGTTACCTCAAGATGCAAGACGATTTTGAGCGAAACACGGATGTGTTTCGGTTCATCACGCCAACCCTGACGAATGGGTTCGCCACTCACGAATACCTCGAGGTATTGGCACCGCCGACATTGGAAAACTTCAAAGAAGTCGTAGGTCCAGAAAAGTGGCCGACGTGGACGTCGGATGTCGTAAAACAGATGAAATCCCGCGCGTCGACCTTTGCGATGCGATTGCGCGGCGGGGCTGAGGCACGAATCTTATGCAGCGCGAAGAGGCTTGCCGATGAGATCGCCACAGGCGACCCCACCGTGCTTGCCCGTTACACCTATGTCTTGGATTGGCTGGATGACCCGAACGCCGATGTAGAATTGCGGCTGTATGCGGAGACCGAAGATTCAGTCAGTCTGACGAGCTTTGCCTCGCTCATGTGTGGCAGCTGGTCCGGGAGTGACATCGCGGTCGCCTATGCCACTCAGGCGACGGTCGCGGCATTCAACACCCATGTTTTCGAAATCAACACCGAGTTCTCCAAGGATATGCTCGTCATCTTCGAACGCGAATGGGCCCGCGCCCTTCCGTCAAAAGCTAGCGCCGAGGTGGTTCGAGACGCGTTGAAGGTTCGAGCGCTGGAAGCGCGAGGGAGGGAAGGATGAGCGCCTTCATCCGCCGCCATTGGCAGTACTTTGGAAAACAGATGTTCTTGTGTATGGGGGTCTGCCTGCTGATCGCAGACCTCATTCTGATTTCGGCTTCAGCGCGGAATGTGGTCACGATCTTCAGCTTGCAAGCAATAGCAGCGATAGTCCTTGCCTCCGCCGCCTTCGCAACGTTTCAGCTGCGAAGTGTGTTATCGGGTGTCCGTTTCACGATTTCTGGGACGCGGACTGAATTGACTATTGCATTTGGCGATCTGCTTGAGCTCGACGGGTCGATCTTTGTGCCGGTGAACAACTATTTCGACCACCTTCTTGAAGGGACGGGGCGGCCCACAGCACCTGTGGCACGAAGCAGCCTACACGGTAAGCTCATTGAAGAGTTCGGAGGCAGCCAACCGTTCGCGGACGCGGTCTCGTCAGGCCTCGATGCGCTTCCTCAGGAGGCCTTTCTGGCCCAACATCCGTCCCGTCCGATTGAGCCGAAGCGCGAAGCTGCGATGGGCACGACCGTCAGTTTGCCGCGAACCCATGTAAAGGAGGGGCAAGACGGCCTGTTTCATCTCGTCTCGGTTGCAAAAACCGACAACACGACGTTTCGCAGCCTGACGATGTTGTCTGAACTCGTCGCTGGATTGTCGCGGGGCTTCGAAGAAATAAGCACGCGCGACCCGGATCGAAGGTTGGCTGTTCCCCTGGTGGGCAGCGGTTTCGGGCGAGTTAAGCTGGATGACGAACACCTGCTCGACGTCATCGTCGCTACACTGGCAGAGGTCCATGCCCGCGAAGACGTGCGACCCACCAAGGTCACGGTGGTTTTGCATCAGCGCCTGCGGGGCAGGCTGAAGCTGTACAATTTGCGCCGCGAATGGGGCGCTTAGGATAGGTCGAGCGTCATACCATCTCTCAGCAAAGTCACGTTCATCGCCTCGGGAGCAGATGCGCCTGCTTCATAGTGACTGAGATAGAACTGCGTCGCGGGCCGCGTCAGCGCGAATTTCTCCACCTCGGCAAACGTGGCGTGATCGTCACTCTGTGATGTGCGGCAGTGCGCAATGACAACGGGGGCCTCCGAGATCTTGGCATAAAGCCCTTTGTCAAACGGGCTATCGGCCGTCCAGCCCAATATCGGATCACCCGAAACCAAATCCCGCGCTAAGAAGCCGTAGCACAGATAGGAATGTCCTGTTCGCAATAACTCGAGCTCCAGTCGGCATTCCGGGAGCCGTACTATCCCATCCTCTGCGTGCCAAGTGACGGCGAGTGAACGACCCTGCGTTCTGAGCTCATGCAGGCGATGGATTTCGACGATACTTAGCACGTCCCGATGGCCGTAGAGGTTTACAGGCTGTGAGCCTTGGGCTTGTGCCGTTGCCACATAGACCGGTAAGTCGCCCGTGTGGTCGCTGTGGTTGTGTGAGACATAGATGTGATGCGCCAGGGCTCCACCCGTTGCGCTCATCAACGCGCGCCCCACACCCGTCCCACAATCCATAAGCAGGTTTTCGGCCCCTGCGGTCTGCAGAAGATAAGCGCTGCTCGGATGGCCAGTGAAGAAGTTCGAAGATCCTGTCCCCGTGCCGAGGCACTTGAGTGAACGCATAGGCCGACTCGCTCCATCGTCCTGTCGATAGTCGCGTGTATACGATATCCGACCAGCGATGAATTTGAAGCGTCACGAGAAGTATCTTTGCCGGGCAAATGCTCAGGGCTGTGAGCCAATAAGTTTGAGAGTTTGCTTTTCGTTCGCGCGCCGAACGGTAACGGCGAAGCGTGATATGGGGCGGTGCCTTAAAATTAGGTGATGAGCTGTTTCTGCCGTAACTGTCCTACGTCCGCTTTGACGACTTACGCTGCAGCGAGAGCAAAGAGGCTCGAAGGTCGTCGGCTTTGGGCCGTGAGCGCTGGTCGTCAGTATGCCCAATCTATCGGATGCTGCGCGGTCCCTGAGGTCGGCAACGAGCCCACTGTGACCGATACTGCGAAAACACGAAGGTCAGCTTCGGCGGATTACGCTGCGATACGGCATACTGTTCTATATGGGTCCTGACCCGGTCGCGGCGGCGTGCCAGAAAGACGTAAAGAGGCAAATAGAACCGCCGATCCGCTCCAATCGGCCGTTCCAAAAGAGCGCACCTTAACAGGTTTCAACTACCGTTCTGTTGTGGATGGCACCTCCCAGCCCAGCTAGGATTGACGACATGACGCCCTTCGATGCAGCCGACCTTCCGCCAGCGCCATGGCGAACCGAGCGACTCCTGCTGCGGCCCTACCAGCTCGCAGATGCCGACGCCGCTCATGCGGTTCTCGACACGGAGGAGGAGGTTTGGCGCTTCGATCCTGGACATGCGCCCATGTTAGAGGATCGCCGCGCGAACATCGTTCGATACAATGCCCTACACGACCAATTCGGCTTTGGTCCGTGCGCTGCGTTCCTGCCGTCGCCGGATGGCGGCGAAGGTAAGCTGGTCGGACAGGGCGGTCTCAACCCATACGTCTACGACCACCGTGACGGCACGCGAACGGTGGAGTTCGAGGTCATGTTCAAGCTGGCACGTCCTTTCTGGGGCCAGGGGTATGCGACGGAGATCGCACGCTTCTGGGTTGGGTTCGCCTTCGATCATGTCCGATTACCGCGCCTTGTCGTCGGGCCCGAACGGGAGAACGAACGGTCCGTCCGGGTGCTGGAGCGTTTGGGGGCTCGGATTGAGGACGATTGGCTCGATGCCGACAGCGTGCTCGCATTGATCGAGCCGCCCCAAGGGCGATGAACGTCTCGCCGTGTATACTCTAACTGTACGATCGGTGAAGCGGACGTTAGACGGCGAACGGAGGGAAAGTCCGCGAAGCTGACCTATAGCTTCCACGGAACTGTGCATCTGGGGCGAACGTCCGGTTTGATAGGCCGCGCCGCAGCGATCGAGTTGTCGAGCGAACGGCAGCAATAGGCCGGCTCTCGTCGAAAGCAACTTAAGAGGAGCGCCGGCGCATCTTACTTCCGCTATGGTAAGACTATTTCCGGCGGAACAAACGTGATAGGTCCACGGCGCGACCATCCCCATGCAAGGAGTTGTGTCAGGGCATCCAC
>JBCCIW010000241.1:0-4904 GCA_039028055.1 Pseudomonadota bacterium
CTGGTCTAATGCCGACTGCCTGTAATTTGAAAAGCATAGCGCACTTTACGTAAACGGAAACCCGTCACCCAACGGAAACTTCGATTGATAAAATTTCACCCATCCCATGAACCAGACTCCAATACGCTTGTGAGAACATGAGGAAGGGTAAGGTATATGGGCTTGAGGAGCATAACCCGTGGCAAAAGCGATATTTCATAAGGGGCAACGCGTCTTTGTTAAGCCCGTAGGTACATGGGCAATCGTTCACGATGTGGTCCCCCATTGGGTTAAAGACGTCGCCGAACCTTTGCGTGTTACCTACGAATTGGGTCTGGGACGAGATTTCACAGCCGGAGAGCTGGTGTCGGAAGCCTCGATGAATGGCCGCGACACCCAGGAGGGCGAAGACGACCTGGAAATCGAGCACTGGCGCGTTTTCCGGATGAAAAATCGCTGGCAGGGACAGGAAAGCTCCGAGCGTCACCCCTACCCCGGAACATTTCCGGTGGTTATGACCGATGAGCAGGACTGGGGCGGATGGCGAGTTCCGGGCGCTGAATATGACCGCGATCCGAACCGGATCGAACATCAGGCGAGGATGATCTCCACCGCACCACATATGACGCGGCTGATCCGCCAGTTTGCTGAGTATGCCGGTGCCCATCCGGAAAATATGCCCAATGAGTTGATGCCTTTGGCGCGAAGAGCAACGAGCATCCTCCGTCATATTTTTGAAGTCGGTGACGCGAGCAAGCAAGCGGCTGAGTAGGCTTTGCGACAATGCGCAAGTACCGCGATGGAGGATATGATGCTCTGTCGGAAGCCGTTCGCGACCGAATTGGCGAACTGACGGGTTTCTGGAGTCCGGAGCGCGACGAAGCCGCTATATTCACGCGCGGCACACCTCTGACTACGTTTGCCTGGCTAATGCTCTGCGCCTGCATGGGCGCTTTCTGGTTCGCTGGCGTATTATTGCAAGATTTCCTTGAGTCTGACGTTCACCTTGCAGGCCGAGCCTACAAGTTTGCCGACGCGCCTGTTATCGGGGGCCCGCTTCTTGGCATTTTTGCGGGAATTATTCTGAGCGGTGTCATCACGGCTAAAGTTCTGGGCCGGTACTTCTCACCGGTAAAAAACGCCGCAATGGTTATCGCAATGGTTCAACGGGGCTTCGGACAATACCAGGCCGCTGAAAGGGGCCTTCAGAATTAT
Organism: Pseudomonadota bacterium; assembly: GCA_039028055.1. Lineage (GTDB taxonomy): Bacteria > Pseudomonadota > Alphaproteobacteria > Caulobacterales > Hyphomonadaceae > CALLCD01. The sequence goes on from JBCCIW010000241.1 coordinate 1,195, forward strand.
GTGCTGGATAGAACGCCGGACGATCTAGACCCAGATACGTTTCTGAGATCCTATGTGCGCCAATCCGCGTTGGTATACTGGCGAGTTGCTGGACCGATGCTTGTCTTGGTCGCGCTCCTGTTCCTGCTCGACAGCAACCATTATCGCAGGCTTGCGCTGGAGGGTTATCGCACCAGCGGCTATTTTCAGATGGGATCAACACTCCATCCCCTGAATACTCTTCAACGTATAGAGTCAGGCTGTGAGGCGTACCAGCGGGAGAATGGTGGCTATCGGGGACGACTACACTACACGCTTCATTTTCCAGGTGAGGTCACGCTCGATCTTTATGACCGGGATCTGAAGTCGAACTACAATCGCTTCTATACGATCGAGGCCTACGACAATCTCCTCAAGGGTGCCGGCATACCTGTTTATTCCAGGCATTATGTGGATGAGGAGATGCCATCGACGCTGGATATGGACAAACTGTGCCGAGAGACCGTCGAGCGCCGGTACAAGCCTGCCTTTCACGCCAGGGCGATGGCCTTTCTAAACCTCGAATAAGCGACGACTTCCCCATAAGAATGCTCTTTGAGCCAGAAGTCCGAACAGAACGCCAAAGGCATTTGCGAGGCCGTCGGCGGCACTGGCGTAGCGATCGAATGGCATCACTGCCTGCAAGACCTCGAGAGCAACACCATAGCCGATTAGAAGCGCTCCGAGCTTCCACCACCGCGCCTTCTCAAGCGCCAGAGCTGTTGTGAAGGACAGCGCGCCATAGGCAATGAAATGGTTCACCTGATCGTCGAGGCCCGTGCCGGGGACGTCCTCCTGGGGCAGAAGCGACAATATGGCGATGGCGACTGCAATAGCTATGGCGGCCACCGGACTCATGCGAAAGAGGAACTTACAAGCTAAAACTGGTAATTTTCTCATATTGGCTCTTGCCGTTGAAACTCTCCGGTCCCCACATAGCTTCACCAGTTCAAGCTGGCAAAATAGCCGCCTCCAGATCAAGGATCCCTCGATTCATGCGCACAGATATTCCTCAAACGGTTCGATTGGAAGACTACAAGCCTTACCCATTCGACATTGAACGGGTTGCCCTTCGTTTCGATCTCGATCCAGGGGCCACGATTGTCACCACGCGAATGGAAGTGCGGCGGAAGGACGGATATGCAGGTGATGCGTTCGAACTCGATGGAGAAGAGCTGACGCTGAAATCAATCAGTATCGACGGGGAAGGTTTACCTGCTGGCGCTTACTCAGTGACCGAGACGGGCCTGGTGCTGCAAGACGTGCCGGACGCGTTCGAGCTGGAGACCAGTGTTGAGATCGCTCCGATTGAAAATACGACGCTTTCCGGACTTTATATTTCCGGAGGCCGGTTTTGCACGCAGTGCGAAGCGACCGGGTTTCGTCGTATTACGTACTGGCCGGACCGTCCGGATGTGATGAGCCGCTACACCGTAGAGATTGTTGCCGACAAAGATGCTTATCCGATCCTGCTGTCCAATGGCTCACCAATGGACAGCGCAGATCTCGCCGACGGAAGACACTCCCAGCGCTGGGAAGATCCTCACCGCAAACCCTCTTATCTCTTTGCACTATGCGCTGGCGATTATGATGTGTACCGGGATGATTTCACGACAATGGGCGGTCGGAAAGTCGACCTCGCCATCCACGTCGACAAAGGTGAAGCCGACAAAGCCGCCTGGGCTATGGACTGTCTAAAACGTTCCATGAAATGGGATGAGGATGTCTTCGGCAGAGAGTATGATCTCGATGTGTTCAACATCGTCGCCGTGCGGGACTTCAATTTCGGCGCGATGGAAAACAAGGGACTGAACATCTTCAATTCTGCCTATGTGCTGGCCGATGAAGCGTCGGCTACGGATGCGGATTTCGAAGCGATTGAGAGTATCGTCGCGCACGAGTATTTTCATAACTGGACCGGCAACCGCATCACCTGCCGAGACTGGTTCCAGTTGTGTCTGAAAGAGGGCCTGACCGTCTTCCGCGACCAGGAGTTTTCAGCTGATATGCGCTCTCGTCCGGTACAGCGGATCAAAGATGTAATACGCCTGCGCGCTCGTCAGTTTGCGGAGGATGCAGGACCTCTCGCTCATCCGGTGCGCCCCGACAGCTATGGTTCGATCGATAATCTGTACACGGCTACAGTGTATGAGAAAGGTGCGGAACTCATCCGTATGCTGAAGCGGCTTGTTGGCGACGATGCATTTGCGAAGGGGCTCGATATCTACTTCGACCGCCATGATGGAGATGCAGCAACGATCGAGGACTTCTATGCCTGTTTCGAAGCGGCGAGCGGCGAGGATCTCAGCCACTTCCGGCAATGGTATTCTCAGCCGGGAACACCAACCGTAACGCTGGAAGAAGACTGGAACGAGGATGCCGGCGAGATCACGCTCACTCTCTCCCAGGAGACACGGACGATTGAGGGTCAAAATGACCCGATGCCCGTGCCAATGCCCCTCGCCGCGGCGTTGATATCGCCGGATGGTGATCTCATCCAGGATCTACCTATCAAACTCGATGTGGAGTCAGAAACGTTTGGTCTTTCTCTGCCCGCCGGATCATCACGTCCACTCGTTTCAATGGCGCAGGGCTTCAGCGCGCCCATACGCATCGAACGCGAATTGAGCCAGGCCGAGCAGCTGCAACTGGCGTCTGCTGAGAGAGATTCTTTCAATCGCTGGGACCTGCTTCAAGCTCTCGTGAAGGAGAGTTTGTTGAATGTTGCCTACGAGGGCGCGGACGTCGACGTTGACCTTCTTCGTGCTGTTGCGAAGGCAGGGTTGGATATGAGGGAGACGGATCCGGCTTACGCGGCGCTTGTGCTTCGCTTACCGGACGTTGGTGAACTTTTCCTGGAGAAAATTCCGGCTGACCCGGTGGCACTTTCGAATGCGAGAAAGGCTCATAAGACAGAGCTAGCGAACATTCTTGCTGAAGATATTTTGAACCTTCTTTCCGAGCCGGCACCAACGCCGTTTCGACCAGACGCCGAACAGGCGGGTATCCGATCCCTGAGGTCGGCTCTGATGGATCTGGCCGCTCACCACAAGACGGCGAAGTCGGTGCTGCCCGGGCTATATGATAACGCTTCGTCTATGACAGAGCAGCAGTCGGCCCTGAGCGCGCTGCTCGCTGCCGATGAAGCCTCTTCGGCGCTTGTTGCATTTTACGACCAGTGGCGGGAATCTCCCCTGGTGATCGATAAGTGGTTCGCGCTTCAAGCCAGGGTTATTGATGCAGCTGGTGCGGCCGCCCTTGCGGAGCACGCGGATTTTGATCTCGGTAACCCGAACCGCGTACGCGCGCTCGCAGCGCATTTCGCAATTGGAAATCTTGCGGCCTTTCACGCTCCGTCTGGCGAAGGGTACGCGTTTCTCGCGGATATCATTCGAAAAACGGATACGCGTAACCCCGCCCTTGCTGCGAGATTGTTAACGGCTTTTGAGCAGTGGCGATCCCTTGAAGAAAAAGCTCGAAATAGTGCCGAAAGAACGCTGAAAGATTTGGAAAAATCCGGTCTATCCAGGAACTCAGGCGACATCGTTTCCCGCGCTTTAGGTTAACGAGAAAACGGCAAAAATTAACCTTTGATCAAGCATTACAGTCGATCACTGAACTCTTCAGACAGAATTCTCGTTTGTTGTGGGCATGGGGTCATTCGCTTTGGGTCAGTCGTCCAGCGATAAAAC
>JBCCIW010000242.1:0-4902 GCA_039028055.1 Pseudomonadota bacterium
AATGCTTGTTTTCTCGCAGGTTTTCCGTGAGGGAAGTCGCTTGCGCGAAGAAGAAAAGATGACCATCTAGGAGCTAGATATGGGCATTCGTGTTACTCTTGACCGGGTTCTTCTGGACCGTCGTATGTCTTTGACTGAGCTTTCAGAAGAGGTCGGTGTGACCCTTGCGAACTTGTCGATACTTAAGACGGGTAAGGCCAAAGCTGTTCGATTTTCGACTCTTGAAGCCCTTTGCCGCGTTCTTGAATGCCAGCCCGGCGATATTCTGGTTTATGAAGACGGCAATGGCGTGGAGCGCGTTGCTGCCGAATAGGGACTGAAATGGGTCTGCAGCCTTTCCATCTTGCTATTCCTGTAGATGATCTCACAGCGGCTGAAGGATTCTACGGCCAACTTATGGGCTGCCCGAGAGGGCGCAGTTCTGATGAATGGATCGACTTCGATTTTTACGGACACCAATTGGTGACCCATCTGTCGCCTGAATCTTGCGCTGAAACCTCAACAAATACTGTGGACGGCAAACAGGTGCCCGTGAAACACTTCGGCGTTGTCTTGACCCCAAATCAATGGCGGGAACTTGCAGCCAAGTTCACCAAAGCAGGGGTGGATTTCATCATTGAACCGGGCATACGCTTTCAGGGTGAACCGGGTGAACAAGGTACGTTCTTCCTGCTGGATCCGGCAGGCAACGCTCTTGAGTTCAAGTACTTCGAAGATATGGATTCGCTTTTCAGAACCTAGAAATCGCCTTCCAATTGTCCCCGCAATGAAGTCTTGGCTTTAACAACGGCCCCGGAAGGCACAGTCTAGCTTTGGGTAATCGCACTTTTCATATGAGCGAATACCATTCGCGCTGAATCCTAGCCTACCGAGTCGCTCTTACGCTATTTTCAGCCTCACGACTGGACCTCTCGGGCAACCTGCGCGAAGCTCGGGAAAATTTGGCAGGGGAGGTGCCAAAATGGCCCGTCAATCAATAAGTATGCTCGCAGGAGTTTTGTCGTGCGTCGCGATCGTCGCGTGCGAACAAGCCGCGGTCGAAAGCTCTGAAATTGATCCGCCTACGCCCGGTGAGGCGACAGAAGCCACCCGCCTGGCCAACGCGGCCATGGCAGACCGGCTGCCGCTGGATGAAGCGTCTGACTTCGAGGATGCCAGCCGAGGTTTCCTCGCGGCGATAGAAGGCGATGCCATTCGTGATGCGGATGGAAATGTCGTTTGGGCCATTCCGCAGTACGAATTCATCGAAGGCGACGCGCCCGACACAGTCAATCCGTCGCTGTGGCGACAGTCGCAACTCCTCGCCAAGCACGGTCTCTTTGAGGTTTCGGAGGGAATCTATCAGGTCAGGGGATACGATCTAGCGGTGATGACCGTGATCGAAGGCGATACGGGCTGGATCATTATCGATCCGCTCACGACGTCTGAGTCCGCCGCCGCGTCTTTGGCTCTAGTGAATGAGACCCTTGGGGAGCGACCAGTCTCAGCCGTCCTCTACACCCATTCCCATGCTGATCATTTTGGCGGTGCGCGCGGAGTCATCGATGAAGGCGCAATTGCAGAACGCGGTGTTCCTGTTATCGCTCCAACGGGATTTGTTGAACACGCTGTTTCCGAAAACCTTCTGGCGGGTAATCACATGTCCCGAAGGTCAACACTGATGTTCGGCGGCACCCTGCCGGTATCGACAGACGGGCATGTCGGCGCTGGACTTGGCCAGGGCCTGGCTCAGGGGACCATTGGCCTGGTACTCCCAACCGAGGAAATTGCCGGACGCGGGCAGCGCCGTACGATCGATGGTGTAGTTTTCGAGTTCGTAGATGCAGCTGGCACCGAAGCGCCCGCCGAGTTCATGTTCTATTTGCCAGAAAAACGCGCGCTATGCACAGCTGAGGTGGCGACTGGTACACTCCACAATGTGCTGACCCCTCGCGGTGCCCAGGCCCGTGATGCCCGCGCCTGGAGTCGGGCAATCGATCATGTGCTGGCTGAATATGGTGATCGGTCGGACGTTGTCTTTGCAAGTCACCACTGGCCGACCTGGGGGACCGAAAACGTCCAACGCTTTCTCGCAGGCCAGCGCGACATCTACCGCTACGTCCATGATCAGACTCTGCGCCAGGCCAATAGCGGTGCCACGCAGTTCGAAGCGGCCGAAGCGATTGAGGAGCCATCATTCCAGGCGGACGCCTCCGGTTTCAATACACGTGGTTATTACGGCACGTTGAATCATAATTCGAAGGCCGTGTACCAGTACTATTATGGCTGGTGGAGCGGCGTTCCAGCGGACTATTACAAGCGTCCGAGAGTGGAGACAGCTGCGCTTTATGTCGAAGCGATGGGCGGCTCCAACGCGGTGTTGAGGCTCGGGCGTGCGGCTTTCGAAGAAGGGGATTATCGCTGGGCTGCCGAAATCCTGAACCATCTGGTCTTTTCCGACCCGGAGAACGAGGCGGGCCGCAACTGGCTCGCAGCTGCTTACGAACAGCTAGGCTTTCAATCTGAAAGCGGCGTTTGGCGCGGTTATTTTTTGACAGGCGCAGCCGAGTTGCGACGGGGAATTCCGGAAGGACCGGGGCCGCGCCTGGGCACGCGAGATTTCTTGCGGGCTGTAGACACGCTGGATCTCTTTGATTCCATCGCGACACGCTATGTACCGGGTGGGATCAATCGAGATCCGTTCACGATCGAGTTTCGTTTCACAGATAGAGAGGAGAGCATATCTCTCCTCGCTGGCGAAAGCGTGCTTGTGCCCCGCGGCGTGAGAGCCGAGAATCCAGCAGCCACAGTTACGATGACGCGGAGCGATTTCGATGGGCTCCTGTTGCAGGAGGTCGGTCCCGTTGCACTCATTTCCGACGGGAGGATGGTTATCGATGGGGACAGGTCAGCGCTGCTGTCATTCTTTGGAGCGCTGGAAACGCCCCCATTCTGGTTTAATGTGATTGAGCCCTAGTCGTCGTCGACCATGGACATGACATCCATGCCATCGTTGGTGGGGGCTGGTATCTCAACGACACGTTCGTCGATATCATCATATTCAAGGCGCAACGCTCTGCTCATGATCGCGTGCATCATGTAGGTGCAGGTTATATAAGTGAACTCCAGAATTTCTTCGTCGCTGAGTTCAGCCTTCAAGGCGTCAATCACCGCTTCGGGGACACGCCCGCGCTGCAGAACAAGGGCATCTGTATAGGCAAGTACCGCCCGCTCGATAGGTGAGAAACACTCGGCGATCTGCCAGTTTGGGATGGCCTCAATCTGCTCTTCTGTAAGACCGACATCCCGGCTGGCTTTGCAGTGTTGGGAGAAGACAAATTGAGACCCGACAGCAAAGCCCGCGCGGGTTTGTCCAAGCTCCCTTAGTTTCGCATCGATCTTTCGTGACGGGTCGCGATAAAATCGAAATCCTTCTGTCGTATGATTAAAGGCATCTGGCACGATGTTGAAAACCGTCCACCAGTTGCCGGGCGTGCCGGTCGCCGTGCCCGGTTCCTTTATCGGATCACGCTCCCCAAAAAGCAGGTCAAAGATACGATCTGCATAGGGATTTTGAGCTTCCCGGCCAGCTTGCTTCAGGCGTGGCATGTCATTGTCCTTCCAACGGAGTCTATTCTCGGCCCTCAGTGTATTATGCGCGGGCGCATTTGGAAGCCTCCATGCAATCAAAGGTCCCAAATGGCATGTCTGCCGACGACCTCTTGAGCTTTTGGCAAGTTATTCGCACATTTAGCCTCTGTTTTGAGAACACAGGATCAATAACGCGTGGCGCGAAGAGGGCACACAGTGAGAGGAGGACCGCTCAATCGTTTGGGTGAACTCTTCGATGCAAGCGCATTGGGCGTGGTAACGCTATTGTTGCTGGGCGCATCTTTCTTCGCCACCTGGCGGGGCATGCGTGACTTCATAATAGGAAACGATCTCGCCGGAGGTCTCCCGTCTCAGGCTTTGGTCGTCGCGATCGTGCTCGCACTTACTCTGGCAATGTACGTCACGCTGAGGGAGATGATCGCGCCGTATCATTTAAACGGCATTTGGCCTGCGATCTGGAAACGTGCCGTAGCCTTTCCATTATATCTGCTGCTTGCAGTTTGGTCCGTCGGCTTCGGATATGGATTCTGGTGGAGTATTATCGCAGGGCAGGGGGTCACCGACACAGAGCTCACCCGCTCCGTTACAGCATTGCGTGAGCAGACGAGCGATATTCGCTCGCGAATTTCGGCGGCCGGTTCTGTCATGGCCTCGGCTGAAGCACTCTCAGATCAGAAGGCGACAAACGAGGCGGAGCGCGGCGGAACGTGTGGGGTGGCATCACCACCAGGTGATGGCCCGCTGGCTCGCGCTCGCGGAGAAACCCAGGCCCAGATCTCCGCGATCTCCGCTACAGTCCAGGGGGAGTGGCTTCCATCCATCACAATGCGGCTCGACGCTCTCGATGCTGATCTTGAAACCGTTCGCAACGCGCCTCGCGATGGCGACCTGGCGGCCCGTAAGGCAGCTTTCGACGGTGTTTATACTTCCGCTCGTCTATCTGCACGAGAAATCTCGACCGATGCGGCAGCACGTGGCCGAAGTCTTGCGGCACAACTTCGCTCCAAGGCGGATCAACTCACTCAGCCACCCGAGAGTGGCAGTGTTGCATATTGTTACGACCCGGATCTCGCCGTCAGTCTCTTAGCAGCCGCCGACGAGATTGATCAGCCGTTTAATGTGATCGTTCCTGACTTTCGGTTCAGCGAGGGGCCAGAAGGCGTGGCGCGCGCCGTCGAAGATCTCTGGGGATATGTGCTGGCACCTGCTGGAATTGAAGTCGCTGGTGCCCGCAGCGGGCCGCCAAGTGGGCGCAGCCTCATTGCGCTTGTCGCAACCATCGGTGTTGATTTCGCGCTGCTGGTCTTTGCC
>JBCCIW010000243.1:0-4883 GCA_039028055.1 Pseudomonadota bacterium
ATCGATCAACGGCACCAAGAGGTTCGAGGCCGCTGTCCAGGCGAGATTTGTCGGACTCAGCAGACTGGACAAATCTGCGGAAGAGCCACCTGCACTGGCTGTCAGGCTAATCTGCGGCAATCTTGCTGCCTTCGCCTGATCGACCGTGTCGATTGTGGCTGCAATTCGCCGTTCGGCAGCAATGAGATCAGGTCGACGCTCCAGCAATTCGGATGGGAGACCGGCTGGCGGATCTTCGGGCTTTGATGGGAGCGTGAGCCCAACGAAGAGATCCGCCGCTGGATAACGGCCGATAAGCACCTCCAAAGCTCGCAATGCACTGTCCTTGGATTGCTCGGCCGTCGCGAATGTATCGTTCGCGCTGGCAATATCAGCTCTTGCAAGAGCGAGTTCCTGTGCTGTTGCGAAGCCATTGTCATAACGCACTTCAACAATGCGGCCGGTCTCGTTGAGCGCATCGACGATTTCCGATGAGATCAGCGATTGCTGCTCGGCGTTTATCGCAGCAAAGTAAGCCCGAGCGACAGCTGCAGCCACGGACAGTTGCGCAAAGCGATAGTCCGCCTCATCAGCCTCTGCACTTTCGGCAGCAGCTTGCTGACCGGAGCGTATACGACCCCAGACATCTAATTCCCACTGCGCCTGAACACCAACACTGAAGTCGCTGTCACCAGCACCATCAAAGTTACCCTGGCCGCCGCCGCCGGTTGTCAAATTTACCTGTGGGCTCAATTCCGCGCCCGCCTGACGTGCGAGCAACCAAGATCGTTCAACATTCAAAGCCGCGGCCCGCAAATTGCGATTGTTCAGCTGGGCTTCTTCAACCAGTGCGTCGAGAGTTGGGTCATTGAACGCTCCGATCCAACCATTCTCAACCTCACCGACACGAGCAGCGGCGGCTTGCCAGTATTGCGGCACATCCTCAATTTCATTACGGGCGATTTCAGCCGCTTCCTCTCGACCAGGAACAGCTTCGCAAGCCGCGAAAACCAGGGTTGCTGCAGTCATCAGAAATGAAGTGCGAGACATAGGCATAAAGACCATCCTTGTGGCTACGAAATCGCTCGTTCAGAGCTTTTAATACGAAAAACGATTGCATACAGCGCAGGTATGACGATTAGCGTCAGCAGCGTTGCGAAAGTGAGCCCGAACATCAGAACAATCGCCATTGACCGGAAAAAGGCATCGCTAACGAGCGGGATAACCCCCAGCACGGTAGTTAAAGATCCCATCATGACCGGCCGCACGCGGCTCGCAGCGCTGTCGATCACAGCATCAAAGCGAGGTTTGCCTTCACGGATCTCCAGATCCATTTGATCGACCAGAACGATCGCATTCTTAATCAAAAGGCCCGATAACGATAGAAGCCCAAGGATCGCCATGAATTCGAAGGGTGTTCCTGTGCTGACAAGACCGAGCACAACACCAACAAGGGACAGTGGAACCACAAGCCAGATCACAAGCGGCTGTCTGATCGCATTAAAGAGGACGACAACAACCAAAACCATAGCGAGGAAGCCCAGGGGTATTGTGCTCGCAAGATTTCCGTTGGCTTCGGCACTGTCGCCATACTCACCGCCCCATTCAAGCGTGTAGCCATCGGGCAGCTCCATTGCTTCAATCAAAGGCTGAACGCGGGCTTGAAGATTACCAGCGAGTTCACCGGCCATTGGATCGGATTGAGCTTTCAAGGTCAGCACCCGGTCGACTTTCCGAAGTTGCCCGTCACGCCAGACTGTTTCAACACCGTCAACCACTTCAATGATAGGTATATTCAGCCCAGTCACCGGACTGACGATTTGAATCCCACCCATGGACTGAGCATCCAAACGTTCATTAAGTGGTGCTCTTGCGACAATGGGAATGAGTTCATCATCTTCCCTATAAACCCCGACGCTCCTCCCTGAAAAATTCGTCGATAGCGCGTTCGCCAAGTCCTCTCGTGACACACCCAAACGTCTGCCTCGAAATTCCGAATAAATTGGTTGAACGACGCTCACCGGTTGCCGCCAATCGTCCTTGATTGAAATCGCGCGACCATCGGCAGCCATTATAGCCTTGGCTTCGTTCGCCAGGCCACGCAGGACTGCTGGATCCGGTCCTTTAAATTCAGCCTCAATTTTCGATCCACCGCCTGGGCCAAGCTGGAAGCGCCATACCTTAGCTTGCCCAGCTGGATAGTTTCCATCGATGTGAGCCTGTATCCGGGGAATCAATTCATCGATCTGATCGTAATCTTCAATTTTCAAAAGAAATTGACCGTAAGCACTGTTCGGCGACTCCGGAGAATAAACGAGCATATATCGCAGTGTGCCCGCTCCGATGAGCGTTTGCACATCCTGAACGCCTTCGAACCTAGCCAGTTGCCGCTCAAGCTGCAGCATATCCCGCTCTGTTTCAGCGATGTCCGTTCCTTCAGCCAGCCAGTAATCGACGGCGATCTGGGGCGTTGTTGAGGCGGGAAAAAACCCGGGCTTTATGAATTGAAATCCCCAGATAGATGTCGCGAACAGCCCGATCGCGACAACGGCGATGATCCAGCGACCGCCGAGCACAACTCTCATGAAATTCTTATAGATGCGGGAGAACGTGCTCTCGCCTTTAGAATCAGAATTCGAAGAGGCCGTTTCCTTGAATAAGAGGTCCGCGAAAAGTGGGACGGCGGTGACCGCAAACAGCCAGCTATAAAGCAACGAGATCAGAATTACCCAGAAGAGGTGCCCTGTATATTCCGCTGTCGAACCGGGCGCAAAACCGATTGGTGCAAAAGCAATTATGCCGACAAGCGTCCCACCGAGCAGCGGCCAGATTGTCCTGGAAACGATTTCCTTCGCAACATCCAGCTTTCGGCGACCGTTTTGAACGCCGACAAGAATACCTTCCGTAACCACAATCGCATTGTCGACCAACATGCCCAGTGCGATAATCAGTGCACCCAGGGAAATGCGATGCATTGGGATGCCGGATATCTGCATTGTTGCAAGCGTGGCAGCGATTGTGACGACGAGGACGGCGCCAATGATTACTGCCGAGCGCGGCCCCATAAAGATCAGCAAGGTTATAAGAACGATGACGAGTGCGGCGAGCACGTTCAACGCGAAATCCTCGACTGACTCGTCTACGATTTTACCCTGATGATAATACTCATGGAGTTGGATACCGATCGGGCGCCGGCTTATGGACTCAGCCAGTATCTGATCGATGGACTCGCCCATCTTCACCACATTCGCACCCGTAACATTTGAAACACCTAGAGCGATCGCAGGCTGCCCGTTGAACCTTATGTATTGAGTTGCGGGATCCTGATAAGCTCTGCGAACGGTGGCGACGTCCTTCAGATAGACGAGCGTTCCGCTTGTCGCGGTGGATACGATTATATTCTCGATTGCGCTGACGCTGTTCACGGCACCGGTCGGCGTGATGGTGATTCTTCGATCGCCGATCAGGACATCACCAGCGGAGACGACTGAATTTTGCTGTGCAAGGTCGTTATAAATCTGCTGGACCGATACGCCGAGTTGCGCAGCGCGTTCGCGAGCAATCTCGACATAGATTATTTCCTGCTGAACGCCGTCTATGACGACTTTGGCGACGCCGTCTCCTCGCAGCAGGTCGGTTCGCAAGTCCTTGGCGTATTCGTAGAGTTCCTTGTCCGTATAGCCGTCGCCCGTAAGCAGGTAATAGAGGCCATAAACATCGCCAAAATCATCGTTGACCAAAGGTTGAGTGGCACCCGGCGGAAGATCGCCTGCGGCATCATCGACCTTGTTCCGGAGCTTTGACCAAATCTGCTGCAGCGCCTCCTTACTGGGAGAGAAGCCATATTTGATTTCGACTGTAATCCTCGAGAGACCGGGCGACGATACGGAGCGGACTTCTTCGACTTCCTGCAGTTGCTGGACAGCAGACTCTAGAACCTCTGAGACTTCTTCGGCCACTTCCTCAGGTGTAGCGCCTGGATACTGGGTGATGATAACGGCTTCCCGGATCGTAAATTCCGGATCCTCGAACCGCGCCATATTCTGGTAGGCCAGCCAGCCGGATATGAGCGCGCCAACGATGACGATGAAACAGATCAGGCGATTCTTTATCGAGAACTCTGCGGGGTTCATGGCGTCGTCCCCTATTGCTCAAACCGTCTGACTTGCATTCCCTCATTCAGAAAGGCCGAACCGGCACCTACAATGACATCACCGGGAGACAACCCGCTTGTCACACCAATTCCCTCGCCAAGCCCCTCCTCGCCGTCATCCACGACAATTTCCTGCCTGGAAACGGTCATGCTCTCAGTATCGACGAGCCAGACGAAGGTCTGATCGCCCTCCGCAAAAATCGAACCAATGGGCACGGTAATCTGATCTGTTGTGCCATCCTCGGCAGCGATCAAAAGCCGGGATTCAATCGTTCCCGTCATGCCTGGCAGTACCAGTAAATTTTCTGGTGGATTGAATGCGAAACGCACTTCGAAGGTTTGGGTCTGTGTGTCTGCCTGGGTTGTGGTCGAGTACAGCTCTGCTTCAAGCCGTTGATCGGGGGCAGCGTCGAGTATTAGCGCGGTCTCAAAGGGTTCTACCCGGCCTGAGTTTGCGACGAGTGTTGCAGGTATTTGAACCACAGCCTCTGCAGCACCTGTGGTTTGTAAGGTCACGACATCCTGCTGCGCACCAATATTCTGAAAGTCGACGGCATGAACGACCGCCACCACGCCGTCAAAGGGAGACCTCAATACGGTATCATCCAGGGCCTTGCGTGCGCTGTCCAAACTTGCGCGCGCAACATCTCTTTGGGACTCTCTTTGCTCATAAACGCTTCGAGATATGGCATCCTGCGCCAGAAGCCGTTCTGCACGTTCAAACTCTGACTGCGCAGAATTGAACTGGGCC
>JBCCIW010000244.1:0-4876 GCA_039028055.1 Pseudomonadota bacterium
GAGACGTAGTCAATGAGTGTTGTATCGGTCTCATGGCCAACTGCAGAGATCAAAGGTATCTCGCTCTCAAAGGCAGCTCTGACGACGCTTTCTTCGTTAAATGGCCATAAGTCTTCGATCGATCCGCCGCCACGACCGACGATTAGAACATCCGGTTTCTCACCGCGCATGGAGTTGAAGCCTCGAATAGCTGCGGTGATCTGTTCGGCGGCTAGCTCACCCTGCACCAATGCCGGCCAAAGGATCACGCGTACTGGAAATCGGTCCTCGACTCTGTGCAAGATATCGCGAATGACGGCTCCTGTCGGGCTGGTGACAACGCCAATCACGCCTGGCAGAAACGGCAGTGATTTCTTGTGTCTGGGATCGAATAACCCTTCGGCGCTAAGTTTCTTTTTGCGTTCCTCTAGCAACGCCATGAGCGCGCCAGCTCCTGCGGGCCGCATTGCAGACGCGATGAGCTGGTAGTTTGATCGGCCTGCGTAGATGGACAACCTTCCTTCGGCGACTACCTCTAAGCCTTCTTCGGGTCGAAAGGAGAGGGCATTAACTTGCCCCTTCCACATGACGGTATTCAGGACTGCCTTGTCATCCTTGATGTCGGCGTACATGTGCCCCGATCGAGCAATCGTAACGCGGCCAAGCTCACCGCGAACACGGACGTAGTCGAAGTTCGTTTCGATCGTCCGCTTGAGGCTTGATGCGAGCTCTGAAACCGAAAGCTCTGAAAGGTTTGTGTTAGTTGAGTCGCTCATCATCGCAGTGATAGCTGGAAAGTATCGGAGCGTCACACCTCGAGTTCAGTCCAAGTCGCATAATCAACATTATGGGAAATAACGCTTCGCGCTATAGAATCTCAACTGTATGCCATTTCGACGCTAATACCGTCAAAACCCGGTTCGACGCCTTCCGGCAAGCTCGCCAAGAGCGTTTGATAATCCAAATCGATATGCATGTTCGTTAAAATTGTGCGCCGAGGCTTTAACTGATCTGCCCAAGCAAGTGCCTGCTCGAGATTGGCATGTGATGGATGGCGAGTATAACGCAGCGCATCGACAATGAACACGTCGAGATCTCTCAAGCATTCCATTGATTCGTCTGGGAGCGCGTTCAAGTCATTGCAGTAAGCGAGACCACCTACTCTGAATCCTAGAGAACGAATATGGCCGTGTTCCTGGTCGATAGGCAGAAAGGAAATGGTGCCGGTTGGTCCTTCAATCTCGAAATACTTGAAGGGCTCGATCGGAGTTTGGGGTTCCAATATTGCGGGGTATCCGCCGACGCCTTCAAAACAGTACCGGTATCGTTCTGTTAGCGCACTTAGCGTTGGAGCGTCGATGTAAATGGGCATTCTTGATCTTTGGCGCTGAACAAGCACTCTGACGTCGTCGAGCCCGCCGACCTGATCGGCATGCTCGTGCGTGAACACGATTGCATCTATGCGATCTATCTTTTCGCTTAGTAATTGCTCCCGCATATCGGGTGACGTGTCGATGAGAATCCGTGTTGGTAGCTGGTTGTCGTCAGTAAAGTGTTCGAGAAGCGCCGAACATCGAGAACGTCGATTTTTAGGTTCTGCAGGATCACATGCACCCCAGTCATTGCCTATGCGCGGAACGCCGCCAGAGGATCCTGTGCCAAGCAGCGTGAGCCGAATTTTGCCGGTCATTGGGCAATCTTCGAAAATAACCGAAGCGCGTTTGCTTCGGTAATCCTGGCGACGTCGCCCGCCGACTTTTCTATCAATGCCGCGTAGGCTTCACAAACATGTACAAGATAGGCTGGCTCATTGCGTCGCCCGCGAAATGGTGCCGGTGTGAGGTATGGACAGTCGGTCTCGAGGATCACTCTCTCCTGTGGCAGTGATCTTACAACGTCGTGAACGTCCTTCGCATTCTTGAAAGAGGCAATGCCCGAGACTGAGAAATAAGCTCCCAGAGCCGCTGCTCGCTCAGCCAGCCGTCGGCCCCCCGTATAGCAATGGAGCAATGGCGTGAATGGAGCCTTTGCCATTTCATCTTCCAATATGTCTCCCATAAGCTCATCAGCTTCTCTCGTATGGACGATCAATGGCAGGCCGGTTTCGCGCGCGGCGTCAATGTGCTTGAGGAGTGATGCGACCTGCTCTTTTTCAGAGCTGTACCCGTAATGAAAATCCAATCCTGTTTCACCAATGGCGACAACGTTTGGATAAGAGGCTTTCTGCACAAGTTCAGCTGTTGCCAGGTTGGAGAAATCTTTGCTGTGGTGCGGGTGAACACCAACCGAGCACCACATATCATCATTTTGTTTGGCAATCGCTGAAACCGCTTCGAAATTATCCAGTCGATCACAAATGGCGAGAAAACGTCGAACGCCTGCAGCCCTGGCGCGCTCCAGTACATCTTCCAGATCTTCTTCATAGGTCTCACCGTGGAGATTGACATGAGTGTCGAACATGAAGCTGAGTTAGCTCGCTTTTAAATCATTCTGAAGGGCGGCGATCAGCTTTGCTGCAGCTTGGCCATAGTCCATATTCAGCTCTCGCACCTCTGCGAGGAGTTTTGAGCACTTGAGCCATGTAGTGGACATGTCTGGCTCCTCATCAGTCTTCTTTTCAAGCCAAGACAGAACAGCATGGCCCATAGCTTCAAAAGCTGTTTCGTCTGTCCCGCCGAGAGCGATAGCCTGGCCGAGCGATGCGTCTGAAGGCCGAGGTAGCCCATTGAGAAAATTTCGGGTTGCGTTTAGCGCGGCGAGCCCAGCTGGACTCGACAACTGTGCGCCACGACCGGGTCTGCCCTCAGCAAGGTCTTTCGCTGCCGGATCTACCGCACCATCGGTCGAGATAAGTTTCAAAACAGTTTCTGTGTCTTCGTTCGTCAACTTATCGAGTCGTAGCACGCGACAACGCGATCGGATCGTCGGCAGAACAGGTTTCGTGTTATGAGAAACAAGGATGATCAGGCACTTGTAGGGCGGTTCTTCAAGCGTTTTCAAAAGAGCATTTGCCCCAGAGACATTCAACTCATCCAGCGAATCGATAACCCCAACACGCCAGCCGCCCAAGGCTGGCTTGAGTGCGAAGAAATGATTTAGCTCCCTTATCGTATCGACAGGTATGTCTTGCTTTATCTTCCCCTTGTCGTCTGGTCGCCTATGAATCCATCGAAAATCCGGATGCCCGTCGGCAATAACCTTCTGGACTACAGGGTCCGTAGGCGAGGCATTCATTGAATTCTTATCGGTTTTGGCTCCTAGCACCGTGGCTGCCATTCGCTTGGCAATCAAGGCTTTGCCAATACCCGATGGCCCCTCAATCAACCATCCATGATGAAGCCGTTCGCTCGACACAGCCGTAATAAATGTATCTTCTGCAAACGCATGTCCTACTAATGGCCAGGCAACGTGGGCACTCATGCTCTGCCTGCACCTGACAGGCACCGGGCTTCGATAGCCGCCCATGCCTCCTCTAGAATGCGACCTGGGGCCTGCTCTGCATCTATCACAACGCATCGATCAGGATTGCGTTGGGCAATTTGCAGAAATGCATTTCGTACGGCGCGATGGAATGAGAGTGGACGTTCTTCGAAACTATCGTGAGTCTCATTGCGAGCTTCACGTCGTTTGGCAAGCACTTCAACGGGAGCATCCAGTATCAGTGTCAAATCAGGTCGGGACCATTCGAGAACTGATGCCTCGATGGTGAGAAGTGTGGGCATCGGAACTTCTCCACCTGCGCTCTGATATGCAAGCGTTGAGTCCGAAAATCGATCACACAAAATCCACTGACCTCTCTCCAGCGCTGGGCGAATTCGCTTTTCGAGGTGATCGACTCTCGCGGCATTCATCAATAGCGCTTCCGCTAGTGGAGACCACTTTTCTCCGTCACCTGGGTTAAGAGCCAGGTTTCGTACCGCTTCAGCTAGCGGTGTTCCGCCTGGCTCGCGAGTGACTTCAGCGGATATATCATGCTCTTTCGCGCGCTTAGCCAAACTATTTATGAGGGTCGATTTTCCTGATCCTTCGCCCCCCTCTAATGTGACGAAACGGCCCTGAAGTGGAGCTGTCATTGGGAGCTGTCCGTCGCCATTAATCGATTTAGTCCTTCGGCTACGCGGCCGATGAAGCCGAGCCTGGAAACATCCGCGAGCGCCACAAGCGGCACCCTGACAGGTTCTTGCCCATCAAGTGTTACGATCAATTCGCCTATCTGGTCACCGGCCGAAACCGGAGCATTTACAGGACCATCATAAACAACCTCTGCAACGGCCCCCGCAAAGGCGCGTTTGTGACCGCTGATATCAACTGTTTCGCTCAAGCCTACGGAAACCTGGCGAACAGTCCCTACCCAGACATCGATATCAGCAATAGCACCATCTTCCGGACCTAGCGTTCTTTTTTCAAACGCGGAGAACGCCAACCGCATGAGGCGCTCTGCTTCCTGTGCGCGACTAGCCTCACTCGCCATACCGTTGAGTACGATAATTCGGCGTTCACCGTTCTGGTCAGCTGACGCAGTAAGCCCGTATCCGGAGACTGAAAGATGACCAGTTTTGAGTCCATCAACGCCCTCGATACGACCAAGTAGCGGGTTACGATTGGGTTGGCTGATCCCTCGCCACTCATAGGAACGTTCGTTGTAGAACGCGTAGTAATCCGGGAACTGCTGAATCTGGATTCTTGCAAGTCTGGCGAGATCAATAGCTGATATTCGGTGTCCGTCTGCATCTAGCCCTGTGGAATTTTCAAAGCTCGCGCTAGAAAGTCCGAGATTTTGGGCGAGAGCTGTCATTTCACCTGCAAAGGCTTCCTCCGATCCGGATAATCCTTCAGCCAAAACGATGCACGCGTCGTTTCCGGATAGAACTATCACGCCGCGTAGGAGCTCTTCGAC
>JBCCIW010000245.1:0-4862 GCA_039028055.1 Pseudomonadota bacterium
CATGTGGGGCTTACCGAACGGCTGCAAGCGCAGCTCCATCTGTGGGCTTCGGAGCGCCCGGAAATCGGTCCGGGGGATCGATTTCAGCGAGGAAGGCCCGGGCAGGGGCCTTGAATATGGGGGATACTTTGCGAGCTATCCCCGTTTTATGTTTGCCTCCGTATCGCTTCGCTCACATGAGGCGCGCTCAGGGCTGCGCTATAACTATCCGGGCAAGGATCGAACCCGTTCTTCGGGTGCGTAGGTGATCTCTATGGCACTGCCAATCTCGATGTCCCCACTCTTTAGAACGCGGCAGGTAACGCCGCCCCGCCAGTCTCGCCCGAGGGCTTTCAGCAGTCCCGGATATGCCTCGTCCATGCGCTTGCACGGCCAGGTCTGGCCGGTAACTTCCAATTCGGCTTCTCCAACCCGCAAGCGCGCTCCTTTTGCCCTAGGCAGCCGCAGGCCGCGACAGAGCAGATTTGCCCGCCGTGTCGTCCAGGGGAGGCTGGCAGCTTCTTCCGCTAGATCAGCAAGGGCAGCGGCCCAATCCTCCTCGGCGAGGATGGTGATCTGCCGGGATTTGTGCTTTGCGCCCTTGAAGTCACCTTCCAGGCCGGTCTCGGTATCAATCCGGGCCGCATCAACCAGCTCCATTGGATCTCGCCGGGCGGCTCGCCTCGCTATGGCGGTGATGCGAGCTTTTTCGGTCATTATCGGTAGATCGTTGCGTCGTTCATTATGGTTCAGGTCTCACACCTATTGTGTGCTTGCAGGTCAGGCAAGGGAAGGCCAGTTGCAGCATCCCTACAGAATTTGCTTGCGTGTCATGTGGAGATTGTTGTGTATGAAGAAAAAATAGTGCGCATATAGGATAGAATTGGGGACATTTTGCCGGAATTGCTTGATAGCGTCGATGCGAAGATTCTTGAGCTCGTCCAGGGGGACGCAAGTTTGTCGGTGGCCGAAATTGCCGATCAGGTGGGGCTGTCATCCTCGCCCTGCTGGCGTCGTATCAAACGCATGGAAGAGCAGGGGATTATCCAGCGCCGGGTTACGCTGCTGGATCGCAACCAGCTCGGCTTGAGTTTTGAAGTGTTCGCGACGGTAAAACTGGCCCTTCCGAACCGCACCAACCTTCAGGCATTCGAAGACATGGTGATGGCCTGGGAAGAAGTGTCCGAATGCATGACCGTCACAGGGGCGGTGGACTATATCATTCGCGTGGTGACGACTGACATGCACGCCTATGACGATTTTCTAAGAGACAAATTGCTTGGCTCCGCTCTTGTGTCTGATGTCCAGTCCCGGATTGTGATCAGGGTGGCCAAGCGATCCACTGCCCTGCCGCTGAGCTTGGTTCAGAACTCGGCAGGAGAGGCCTGACTGAACGCTAATTCAGAATCTCGAATTCGTCGTAGTCCGACAATCTGAAGTCCCGGAAGAAACTGCGCTGCTCGGCATCGAAGCCCTGAAGGCCAGACCAAAGCGCTTCGCTGAAATTTACGCCGTCCTCAGCCGCGCTGACGCTGACAAGGATCAACCGCCTTTGAGACGATGTCGCTTCCGGACATCTTACGCGACCCGGGCAAGGCGAAGTCTCCGCATGTTCACCGAGACTCGCAGCGAGCAGCCGCGGGCCGCCTCGATCGCAGCCCCGGCGGATCGCGCCAAGATCCGATACGATTGTTCTGGCGCGCTGCCTTGCAAGGGCATGATTCAGGGCTTGAGGTCCCTCGAATGACGAGGTTCCAATGGCAAGGAGACTGTCGGCTTCACAGAAGCGCTCCTGAAAGTCACCGCCGGTGAACAGATCTTCGAGGTTTGCTTCCCCACGGGGGCCTTCAACAGAATCGCCATCTCCGAAGGCCCATGAATAGTTTTCGCTCAGAATATAAATCCTCAGATCAGCTCGTCGCCGTCCAATATCAAATCCGATAAACTCATCGGACTCCAGCCATCGATTATCCCCGAAGCGGCGAAGTGTTCCGTCTGCTACGGCTTCTTCGTCCGTGATCGGAATTGTATCGATAATCTCCGCTTCGGGAAGCGGTTCAAGCTCGGGACGCTGGGCGACCTGCAATGGTTCAGGTGCCGCTTGCGGCTCTTGCTGCGTGTACCAGAACCAGATGCCGGCGGCGATGAACCCGACGAGCAAAAGGAATATGATAAGGACGATCCAGCGTCGTCCAGAATCGTCTTCGCGGTAAGCTCCAGGTGTCTCGCTCATGTCGCCTGATCCATGTTTCAGCAGAAGGATAAGTGAATCGGGCGATTTAGGAAACGTATCTTCGCATTAAAGCCCGTGTCTGGAAGTTATTGCTCATTCGCATTGAAAACAGTTGCGTGCCCATCTGAGTAACCGAATATGCTTGCGTCGCCACCTGGCCAGGTTTGCAGTCTCGTAATCATTCTCGGTGAGGCGCGCGATCCGGTGAACAGACCTTCGGGCTCGAAGCAGAGCCATGCGAGTGGCGCGTTATCACTTGTATTTATCCCCGCCGTCTCAATCGATGTCATAATCTCCCCTATGACGTCAGCAGGCGGATATTGGAGAAACACGGAATGATAGACGACGGTTGTCATCCCTTCAGGCCTTTGCGCCAGTTGCTTCTTCAGCCACTCGGCGGCATCGGCTTTCTCGACTTGCGTTTTCATTCTACGTGCCAAATCCACTGCAGCATCAAATCGCGCAAGGCGTTTCGGTTGGTCTGGCCAGGTGTAGGCGCGTAAACGGGTTGCAGCGTCGGCGTCTTGGATATTCAGGGGGTTCTGATCGCAAGCGGCGCGCTTTGCCACATTTATCTCAATATCCAGATGATCAGGGGCGGGGCCGTGCCAGTCGGTATCCACCATAACGCTGCTGTTGCCGGACCTGCTCCAGCTAGCTGTTTGATAATTGAATTGGTCCCAGTTCTGATTGAGCCCGGCACTCGCGCCAAGTTCGAGCAGGTTGAGCGGTTTGTCGAATTGCGCGGCGATCTTTAGGAAGCCGGGCAACAGTGCAATCGATCGTCGCGTTTCATTCGTTTGCGGCGGTGATTGAATGAAAACCTTAACAGCGCTCTCATTTTCGGACAGATAGCTCCGAGCGTGCGGCCAGACTTTACCCATATCCCAGTCAGACTCGAATTTTGGGTAAACCCCTTTGAGCTCCGGCGAGGCGTTCGTCAGGACGGCGTAATGAAGGGCACCACACAGGCGAAGCGCCAGCGCGTCTTTCAAAGGATTCCCCGTCCAATCCCCGACCAGACTCGCCACCACTCCCCCAGCTTCGAGATCATGTGCCATGACTTCGCAGAGCGCCGCCGTAAATGCTGATCCCAGATGCCTGCAATAGCCGGCCTGCTCCCTGAAATGGGCGGAAACTGAACTTGGGTGAGGGCTTTCTGCAGGCGGCATTTCCAGGACTCACTTTTTTGAGTTTCGATTGAACCATTTTGGCGGTTCAGACGTCTTCTATGCATGATGGGCCGGTGCATCGTTCACCCCTAAACCGACTGAGCCATTCTCCCTCCCCCTCAAATGGTTCTGTGCACCGGTCCATCACATGGTAATACTGAACCTAATTCCGCGGCGGATCGGACTTTGTCCGCCAGTATTCGGACATGATCTCCCTCGACCATGCTGGTTCTCTATGCGCGCCGCGCGGCCGGAAGCCGGACATTACCGGCTTGATATCCAGAACCGGTGTTCCATTGATCGCGTCCAGTCCCTTAAGTGACACTCGAAGGTCATCGACTTTCAGAATTTCGCAGATGGTCAAACCCAGCCTGTTGGGGCGG
The DNA here is from genome assembly GCA_039028055.1 of Pseudomonadota bacterium. GTDB lineage: Bacteria > Pseudomonadota > Alphaproteobacteria > Caulobacterales > Hyphomonadaceae > CALLCD01. The sequence goes on from JBCCIW010000245.1 coordinate 3,768, forward strand.
TTTTTGCCTCGCTGGGCAAAGATACCGATATTTGGCCAGTCAGTACGGCCGCGCGGGTGGCGCGCGCCCGTTTCTATTTTGTTATCCGACACCTGGTCGAACAGGAATATAATTTCTGCGTGAGAGAAGGTATCGAGGCCAGCGAGGGCGTCGGGTGCAAACTGCTCAGGGTCGAGCTCAATGAAGCTGTCGACGGTGTCCCAGTCGTCGTCAATCGGCTCGATCCGCTCGGATCGGACCCAGCCGATTGGTTTGACCTGATACCCGGAAGACAAGACCGGCTATGCTCGCTCCACGGCCATGGCGATGCCTTCGCCGCCGCCGATGCAGAGCGATGCAACGCCCTTCTTTGCATCCTGATCTTCCATGGCGGCCAGCAGCGTGATGAGCACACGGGCACCGGAGGCACCAATCGGGTGACCCATGGCGCAGGCACCGCCATTTACGTTCAGTTTGTCATGGGAGATGCCAAGTTCCTTCATGGCGATCATTGGAACTACAGCGAAAGCTTCGTTGACTTCCCAGAGATCAACATCATTCACGTCCCAGCCAGCCTTTTCGAGAGTCTTTTTCATCGCCGGGACCGGCGCAGTCGTAAAGTATTCTGGCTCATGAGCATGGGAGGAAGTTGCCACGATTTTTGCGATCGGGGAGAGCCCGCGCTTCTCGGCTTCCGACTGTTTCATCAGGACAATCGCCGCTGCTCCGTCGGAAATCGCCGAGGCGTTCGCTGCTGTGACAGTACCATCCTTGTTGAAGGCAGGTCGCAGGCTCGGGATCTTGTCCGGGCGCGCTGTTCGCGGAAGCTCGTCTGTCTCGACGACCGTTTCACCCTTACGCGACTTCACTGTAACCGGCGCGATTTCCCTCTTGAACTTGCCATCTTCCGTCGCCTTTTGGGCGCGCGCGAGGGTTTCAAGGGCATAGGCGTCCTGCTGTTCCCGCGTGAACTGGTATTCGCCCGCAATCATGTCGGCGAAGTTCCCCATGGGGCCGCCAGCATAAGCATCGGTCAGGCCGTCGAGGGCCATGTGATCTTCGGATTTCATCGTGCCGTACTTGTGGCCTTTACGAACATCCATGAGATGCGGTGCA
>JBCCIW010000246.1:0-4836 GCA_039028055.1 Pseudomonadota bacterium
ATACTGGAACGAAGATCTTGCAGCTCACGATGCTGAAGGCTGCCTGGCGTCGACAACGGCCTCAACAGCGGAGTAATCAATGACTTATATCCTGATACACAACACAGGCTGCGGATCGTCAAAGAAGGGTCTCGCCCTGCTCCACGAGAACGGCGTAGAGCCTGAAATCCGGAAGTACACGACTGCGGGAGGACGGCTCAACGTCGAAGAGCTGAAAGATATCGCGGCAAAGATGGGCGGAGTAAGCCCGCGAGAATTCATGCGGGAAAAAGACGCTGAGAAGGCTGGTCTGGCAGCATCGGCAAGCGATGAAGAAGTTTTCGCAGCCATGGCTGAGAATCCGAAGATTATTCAGCGTCCCATCGGCATTAACGGCAATAAGGCCATACTCGGTCGACCAAACGCGAAATTACTCGAAATTCTGTAGTGATCAGCAGAGATAGGTTAAATTTCACCCATTTCCCAAGGGAGGCCTTAAGCCACAGCTGGCAGTATCTCGACCTCGTGTTGGGAGCTGAACAATGCTTGCCTTTGCCATAGTTGGCGTATTCCTTCTGATCGCTTCGGGCTTTGCCTTCGGCGTACCCATGATGGTTTTCGGTCCCCGCATTGTATTTGCGCGCCTATCTCACAGGCAGGATGGCCGCATGATGCTCGGCGGTGTTGCCACCCTGGTAATCGCTTTCACGCTCGCACCCTTCGCGGTAGACCCCTTGATTTCTGCAGGCGAGATCGCGCACATATCGGCTGAAAATTTCAATCGCCTGAGCTGGCGCATCTAATCAATAGATGACGTGCGCGGGCCGAACGGAGGCCCGGGCCAGAAATGAAGTCCTACACAGGCAATTACTTTGAAGATTTCCATGTCGGTATGGAAATCATCCACGCGACACCACTTACGGTCAGTGAAGGTGATATCTCACTTTATCGCGCTCTGACCGGCAGCCGCCATGCGATATTCTCCTCGGTGCCGTTTGCCACAGCGAACGGCTTCGACCGGATGCCATTGGATCCCTTGCTCGCCTTCCATGTTGTCTTTGGAAAAACGGTTCCGGATATCTCCCTGAATGCTGTAGCAAATCTCGGTTATGCGGAAGGCCGCTTTCCGATCGGTGTTTATCCGGGGGACACTCTGCGCGCCGTTTCCAACGTTATCGGCGTCAAACAAAACTCAAATGGCAAGACTGGTGTTGTGTGGGTTCGAACGCGAGGTCTGAACCAAAATGACGAGGAGGTGATGAGCTATGTGCGCTGGGTCATGGTGCACAAACGAGACGCTGCCTCTCCGGCTCCGGATCCAGTCGTTCCCCAGCTTCTGGACGCAGTTCCCGCTGCAGACTTTGAAGTTTCCTGGTCATATGAGAATTGGAATGATGATCTGGCAGGTTCGCCTCACCGCTTCGGAGACTACGAGATCGGTGAGAAGATCGATCATGTCGACGGCATGACCGTCGAGGAAGCCGAACATCAGATCGCGACACGGCTCTATCAAAACACCGCGAAGGTGCACTTCGACGCGCACGCCCAGAAAGATAGCCGCTTCGGCAAGCGACTGATCTATGGCGGCGTCGTTATTTCGATTGCCCGCGCGTTATCATTTAACGGGCTCGCGAACGCCGCCGAAATGATGGCGATCAACGGAGGAACCCATGCCGGTCCTTTGTTCGCAGGCGATACAGTTTATGCGTGGTCTGAAATTCTGGACAAGGCACAATTGTCGGACACGGTTGGTGCTCTTCGTCTCCGTCTGGTGGCCACAAAGAACCATCCTTGTACTGATTTCCCATTGCGGGATGATGCTGGCAAGTATCAGTCCGACGTCCTACTGGACTTCGATTACTGGGCTGCAATTCCGATCTGAGTTGGCGCGTCTCCATGAGCTTCACCTCGCCAATTGACGGACTTGCAGCAGTCGCCCTCGCACTAGCGGTAATTCTTTCCGCGATAGTATCACTGATTACGTCTTCAGTACGGCGGGAGACCGTGCGCAATGGAGAAGCGACAGCACAGGCTCTTTGCGAACTCACGGGCATACTCAACCCGAAGGACTTGCAGGACATCTTCGGGCCGCCGGATATGGGACGTGTCTGGCGCAAGGTGACACTGCCGCAAGTGATGCAGGTGCGGCAGCCCCTGGGCCATATCATCAGCGGGCAAGCCGTGGATACTGCCTGCATCATTGTCGCCATGTCGTCGTTCTTCGTCGACCATATTTTTGTTGGCCTTGGCCTAGCGGCCGCGGTGAGCATACAGGCGGTTGGATGGATAGCGTCCACGAGACTGCCGAAATAGAGGACGATGGTAACGGTGGGTCAAATCACTCGAACAGGTGCCAAGTACCGCAAGGCCTTACTCGCATTGCAGTTTGCAGATGGGCTTGAAGCAGGCGATATCTTCAACATATGACCTCCCTGCCCTGCACGACCGCGCCCAGCATCGCGCATCTCAAGAATGTTGCCCACGGGTTTTTCGGCCGACGTGGCGGCATATCAACCGGGATTTATGAAAGCCTGAATGCCGGGGCCGGCTCCGGTGACGCTCAGGAGGCCGTAGTGAAGAATCGAGCTCTTATCGCATCTGAAATCGGTGCTCAGAGCGCTGAGCACCTCCTATCTTGTCATCAACACCACTCAGCCGACGCCCTGCTAATACGCGCGCCGTTTTCCGATCGCCCCATGGGTGACGCGATGGTTACGAAAGTCCCGGGCCTCGCCCTCGCAATTCTGACTGCCGACTGTGTGCCCATCCTGTTCTTTGATCCAGACGCACGCGTAATTGGCGCTGCCCACGCAGGCTGGAAAGGTGGCCTTGGCGGAATTGTCGAAGCGACAATCGAGGCGATGGAAGCAATAGGTGCCGATTCCGGGCACGTCGTCGCGGCGATCGGCCCGGCTATTGGTCAAGCATCGTATGAAGTCGGCCCGGAATATCGAGATCGGTTCTTGGCGGAGAATTCGGCGAATGAGCGCTTCTTCGACAATGGAAAAGACGATCGCTTTCATTTTGATATCCAGGGATACGTACATGCGAGGCTTGTCAGGGCTGGCGTTTCCCGCATCGATTTAATCGCTCACGATACCTGCGCGATGGAAGCAGAGTACTTCTCCAATCGTCGCCGGAATCAAAGGGGCGAGGAAGACTATGGCCGAAATGCATCAGTGATCATGTTGAAAGAAGTCTGACTGCAAAGAATCGTTTCGGTCCCGTTGCGACTCGTGGGTTTTTCAGACTAAAGGCTGTGAAACCAAGCTGACGCGGGGCAATCAAATGAAACTGCTGACCTGTAATGCTAACAGGCCGCTCGCCGCAGCTATCGCTGATTACCTTGATGCTCCTCTTACCGAGGCAGAAGTCAAAACCTTCGCGGACAAAGAGATATTTGTCCGGATAAACGAGAATGTCCGCGGTGAAGACGTTTTTGCAATCCAGTCGACGGCATATCCAGCAAACGATCACCTTATGGAGCTGCTGATCTGCATAGATGCCCTTAGGCGCGCCTCTGCCCGCCGGGTTACTGCCGTCATTCCGTATTTTGGTTATGCGCGACAAGATAGAAAGACTGACGGACGCACGCCCATCTCGGCCAAGCTTGTCGCCAATCTGATTTCCACAGCCGGAGCTGATCGCGTGCTGACCATGGACCTGCATGCCGGGCAGATACAGGGGTTCTTTGACATACCGACGGACAACATGGTTGCTGGTCCAGTCATCCTCAAGGATATTCGAGACCGTTACAATGGCGACAAGATAATGGTTGTCTCGCCGGATGTGGGCGGCGTGGTGCGCGCTCGGGGTCTCGCGCGCAGGCTTCAGTGCGATCTCGCCATCGTGGACAAGCGCAGGCCAGAAGCCGGAACGGCCGAAGTGATGAACATCATTGGCGACGTCGAAGGTAGGCGATGCATCATGATCGACGACATATGCGATTCAGGCGGCACGCTCTGCGAAGCAGCGAGCGCGTTGAAAGACGCTGGAGCGACATCGGTTTCCGCCTACGTCACTCATGGCGTGCTGTCGCCGAAAGATAACAAACGCGCCGTAAAACGGATCGAAGACTCGGTCCTGGATGAACTTGTCATTTGCGACACGATCGCACCTCGAAAAGAGGACGCAAAGTCAAAGTCGCTTAGGGTTCTGAGCGTAGCGCCCCTTCTCGGCGAAGCCATCCGGCGCATCGCCAACGAAGAAAGCGTATCGAAACTCTTCGACTGAGCTGCGGCAAAAATCTCAAAAGAAAACCCGGCGAACCGAGAAGCTCGCCGGGCCTAATTACAATGAAATCAAGATGTGTCAGGAGCGGAATTCGGGTCTCCAGATCAATTGCGCGCCAACACCGCCATCGGGTGCACCATCGGTAAAACCGACGGACCCGTATAACGTCCACCGGAGCTGATCAGTTACCGGTCCGGTGATCGCTCCGAATACTTCCTGGCTTTCTTCCGCCGTATCTACCGTCTCTTCTCGGAAGTCGTAGGAGGCCAGCAAGGCGTACCCATTGCCGAGATTGTAGCTACCGCCGACGCTGACATTAAATGTATTATTCAGATCGGCCCCTTCTGGATCGCCGCGCCAGCGGAACCCAACCGTTGTGAAAGGTGTGAAGTTACCGAAGCTGTAGGCAACATCGACAGCAACACCGCCGTCCACCTCACCTGTTCCAAGCCCCTGATCTTCGTTAGCCGTGGGGATCTTCAGTCGCCCCTGGAGCTGAACGAGCCAGTTTCCGGTGATCTCTGCAGGCACATTGTAATTCACTCCGAGCGTCAGATCACCAAAGCCTGAGTTCTGCTCGATCTCGCCAGTCGCACCACCATCAACAATGATGCCATCGCCCAC
>JBCCIW010000247.1:0-4828 GCA_039028055.1 Pseudomonadota bacterium
AAAAGGCATTCTAGAGTGATGCCAATATGAGAGGTTCGAAACAATGTTGAGATATGTCGTCTCTGCCGCCATCTTGGCCGCGCTGCCATTCGGTGCCGTGGCCCACGAGTTCGCCGCGGCTGAAATGAAGATTGATCATCCTTGGGCCAGGCCAACGGTAACCGTTCGTCAGCCAGCCGCCGTCTTCTTTCACCTCGACAATAAGGGTGACACGGATGACCGATTGCTCGGTGCAACCGTGCCCGAGGACGTCGCGGGATCAGCTGAAATTCATACGACCCTGAATGACGAGGGCGTCCTGCGAATGCGACCGCTCGCCAATGGGATAAGTATACCGGCCGGAGAGGAAGTTCCGGTCGCGCCCGGCGGTCATCACATCATGTTGTTCGATCTGGCCGAACCATTATCAGAAGGCATGCGGTTTCCGGTGACCCTGACCTTCGAGCAGGCCGGTGAGGTGGAAGTCGAAGTCATTGTCGAGAACCCGGCCGATGGCTCCGAGGATGTCGATCACTCGGCCCATACACAATCCGACGGATAGCGTTTTTTGCGGCAGTTTCTGGGGAATTATTTTATTCTGCAGGCACTGCCGCATTATCCGCCACCAGCGAGCGGAACACCGACAACACTTGATCGATGTCCTCTTCCGTGTGTGCAGCGGACAGCGAAATGCGCAGCAGGTTAATGCCCGCTGGCGTCGCCGGGGGTCCGGAGAAGTTCACGTAAACACCGCGATCAAGCAGCGTGTTCCACTCGCGAACCGCCGTGGCTTCATCCGACCGCAACACAGCGATCACCGGGCTGGCATCGGCAGCAAGCTCGAATCCCATCTCTTTCAGCCCGCTATGCAGTTGCCGGCTCCGCGCCCAAAGATTCTCATGGAGCTTGCCGCCTTCCTCAATGATGCGATCAAGTGCGGCCTGCGCGCTCCAGATGCTGGACGGGGAAGGCGATGCGGTGAAGCGGTAGGGCCGCGCCGCTCGCAACAACTCGAATTGCGGATGTTTCGATGAGCAGAACCCGCCAATGGCCGCGAGGCTCTTAGAGAATGTTGCGGAATAGAAATCGATCTTGTCCAGAACGCCCTGTTCTTCGGCGAGGCCTTTTCCGGTGGGACCAAAGCTCCCGAACGAATGCGCTTCATCGACGTAGATCAATGCGCCATGCTTGTGTGCCACCTCGGTGAACTCATCGAGCGGCGCAAGATCGCCGAACATTGAGTACATGCCTTCGACAACCACCAGCCGATCACCATCAGGCTTCGGCGTCCGGCCCAGGCGCTTGTCGAGGTCTTCGGGATTGTTGTGACGAAATCTGATCGTGGACGCATCTGACAGCTTGCAAGCGTCGTAGATGCAGGCATGGCTGTCCGCGTCGATGAAAATCTGATCGTCCGCACCGGCGAGGGCGGAGATCGCTGCCAGGTTTGTCTGGTATCCAGTTGAAAACACAATCGTCGATGCCATGCCGAGAAATTCGCTGATCGACTGTTCGAGTTTTACATGCTCTGCATAATTTCCGTTGGCCTGGCGGGAACCCGTCGTGCCGGTCCCGTGCTTGTCCACCGCGGTTTTCGCCGCTGCCATGCAGGACTCGTCATAGCTGAGGCCAAGATAATTATTGGTGCCAACGAGGATGACTTCCTTGCCTTCGACGATGCCGCGGGTTGGCGAGATAATGTCGTCGAATTCCAGGCCGACCGGGATCCGCCCGATCGCGCTCGCCTGCGTGAGCCGCTCTAAATATTTGTCATATTTGGAGAAAATGCTCATCGCGCGGGTTCCTCAGGCGGTTTTCATGGCTCGGATCGTATCAACCAGATCGCCTATAGACCTCATTGAGCTTACAGTTTCCATAGGAAATGTAATGTCATATGTATCTTCGACTTCCATGATCAGGTCGAAGACGGAAACAGAATCAATTTCCAGGTCCGACATAATGATCGTCGACCGGGTCAGTGCGAGTTCGTTTCTGTTATAGGGGGCAAGCAGCCCGCACACTTTCTGGAAAATCAGATCGTCGGTATCTGTAGAGACCAGTCCTGCAGTATGGCCGTTTATTTTTGGCGTTGTCATTGTGCTGTGTCCTGTCCGAAGGCGAGCGCCAGGCTTTCCTTAAATGGGCGCGCACCTGTCATCACATTGCTTCCCGTCCAGTCAGTATGCAGCATTTCGCGCACCTTGCCAGTATTGAAAAAGGTCGATTTGCCAAATGCGGCGCAAAATGCCTCAGTTATAAAGGCGGCCGGGAACAGAAGAGATGGCCACAGAGGTAATAGTCTCACCCGCTTTGACAAGATTTCGGAGGCAGTGGCCGCGAGCGTGTTCCATCCTATGCCTCCAGCTTCCGACGCGGGTTCGAGGGGTGATGGCGGGATAGCTCCGTCGATCTGTTGCGCGACAAAGCGGGCAATGTCCTCCACGTACATGAATGACAAACGGGTCATTTCGCGGTTGGACCCACCGGGCACAGGCAACCAGCCACGCTTCATCGCATCTAGCATTTGCGCCGTTGCGTCATCGCCGGGTCCGATAATCGCCGGGGGTCGAATAACCACCACGTCCATGCTCTGCGCCGCCGCACCAACCGCATGTTCGCCGGCCCGCTTCGACGCCGCATAATGGGAAAGATGCGGCTCTCTTGCCGCCAGCGACGACACCAGAACGAACCGCTTCACTCCGGCCGCCGCAGCGAACTCTGCCAGACGCCCGGCCGCATCTGCATTTGCCCGAAAAAGCTTGGCCTTCGTTGGAGCCTTCGTCAGTCCTGCGAGGTGGATGACGGTGTCAGCTCCGGAAACGAGCGCTCGCAATGCGGCGTCATCATCGAGATCCCCCTTTATCCAATCGACAGACGCATTTGATTGATCCCTTCGGGTCAGCGCTCGGAGGGTATGGGAACTTTCTAACATCTGCGAAAGCAACGCCTTCCCGATGAAGCCAGTTCCACCGGTCACAGCTATCGTTTTGTTGTGAGAGCTCATCTCGCGTCGGCGACGCTTCCGCTGGCTTTAAGCGTGTCTGACCCAGGGTTGAAGATCATGAGATTGAGGTTCTCAAAACCACCATTCATGTATTTTTGTCGAGCGCGCGCCCGGCTGATCTTTCCTGAGGACGTCACGATCAAACTTGAAAGGGGCACGAGACCGACATGGACAGACGTATTTGCAGCAGTTTTCGCTGCCGCCATGGCTTCCGCATGCACCCGGGTTAGATTTTCGGGGTTTCTGGATCGGCACTCCACAAGAATGACGATCTCGTCCGTGCCATTGTCTGTTGTGACGGGGAAAGCAGCGGTCCTGCCAACACGACCGGAAATGGCGGCTTCCACGGCCCATTCCAGGTCCTGTGGCCAGATATTTCGCCCATGGGACAGAATAAGATCCTTGGAGCGGCCCGTGATAACAATCTGGCCGTCGAGCCAATAACCAAGATCACCAGTATCCAACCACCCATCAGCCGTGAAGGCATTCTGTGTGGCCTCTTCATTTCGATAGTAACCGGGTGTGACCGACGGCCCCCGAACACATATGCGACCGACCCGTCTATCGCCAAGAGCTCTGTCATTGTCGTCACGTACTTCGAGCTTATGACCCGGTAGAACTTCGCCGCATAACATGAACGTCCGCCGCGAACTGACATGGGTGATGTCAGAGGCCGGGATCGCATCGCCGGAACGCCGAAGCCGATCATTGTCGAGACAGTCCGGACGCGCCCCCTGTCCAAGCGGAGCAAATGAAATCGCGAGCGTGGCTTCTGCCATACCGTAGCTAGGGACGAAGGATTTCTCCGAGAAGCCGTGGTTTTTGAACGTTGACGCGAATGCGTCGAGCGCGTCACCGCGCACCATATCGCCGCCAATCCCTGCCGCGCGCCATGATGAGAGATCAAGTTGGCGATCATCACGCCAGCGTCTAACGCAGAGTTCAAAGCCGAAGCTGGGGCTATAGCTGAGGGTCCCCTTGTTCTTTGAGATGATATCGAGCCAGGTGATTGGACGCCGGGCAAAGGACGACGGCTCCATCAGGTCCAGGGATATCTGTGACATCAGCGGCGCTATCAGGAAGCCGATGAGACCCATATCGTGATAAAGCGGCAGCCACGACACAGCACGGTCGTCCTCGCGAACTTGCAGCCCGTGTCGAATGATCGCCTCGCAATTGGCCGTCACGGTCGCTTGAGTGCCGATCACACCTTTCGGATCATTTGTGCTGCCCGAGCTATATTGGATGTAACAGAGGTCATCTGCCGAATGAGGCCGCAATTCACCTTTGCCAGCGTCTAGTTTGGGCGACCCCATGTCAAATAGAGGCACACCGATTGGCTCCATGGCTTCGCGAGCCATGTCTATGAGCTTTTCTGGCGCGAACATCGAATGTATCTCGGCGGTCCCTGCCATCTGGCGCAGCTGATGAGCATAGCTGCCTCGCCCACCCATGGCTGTCGGCATTGGCATTGGAACAGGAACAAGCCCGGCATACTGGCACGCGAAGAAGAGCCTCACGAAGTCCGGCGACGACTCTGCCAGAAGACCGACCAGCGCGTTCCTCGATGCGAAGGCGGCAAGTCTGGATCCGAGCTCCATCGCTTCCTCGCGCAGTACGCGATAGGGCAGCGACGCTGTTACAACGCCCGTGGCGGAATAAAACGTAATGCCGGACTCGCCAGCGGCGGCGTAATCCAGTGCTTCTACGATTGTTGAGAAATTTCCGAGTCTAAGTTGGAGACCGCTTCGCGTGGGCGTTCGATCTAGCATACTCTACCCCTCTTTGAGCCAGCGCGCATATCCTTGTGCCGCTCCCCACCTGCCTTTGTTCATCATCGGCTGC
>JBCCIW010000248.1:0-4800 GCA_039028055.1 Pseudomonadota bacterium
CGCACCGCTGATCGTCACGGCCGGTGCCCTCGCGAAGCGCTCCAAACTCCGCAGCACCATAGAAAGCGCCAAACACGCCGCGGCCCTCCATTTGTATTCCGACACCGGCGAAAACATCACAGCGCTTGTTCGTGAAAAGCTTAGATCTGAGAGCATCGAAATCGAAGATCAGGCGCTGGCGATGTTTACCTCTGAACTACCCGGCCACCGTGGTCTCGCAAATCAGGAGATCGAAAAACTCGCCCTGTACGGTCAGGGACTCGGTCAACCAATTTCCAGGGACGACGTGCGTGCCTTAAGCACAACGGACATTGACCATGCCCTGACAGATCTCATTCGCGCGACCCTCAGCGGAGAGACCTCAAGTGCAACGGCAGGGCTGGATCGTTTGATTATTGCTGGTACATCGCCGATTTCGGTATTGCGGGCCCTGCAACGGGAAACATCCCGCTTGTTGCAGGGCCATCAATTGATGGGCGGCGGCGGCGATATTGGCATGAAGCTGCGCCCCCCCGTTTTCAAGTCCGACTGGCCTGCCTTCCGCAACCTCATGAGCCTTTGGTCGCCCCGGCGGCTGGCGCGCACCCTCGAACGCATCTTCGACGCTGAAGCCAGCATCAAGACGGCCGGTGCCTTGGGCGACGCGCTGATCAGGCAGCTCATCCTCGACCTTTCACGCGCTGCAGCAGCGGCAAAGCCTAGGGGCTGAGCACCTGCAAATTCAGGCTATGCGTCAGTTCGATCCGACCATCCTTGACGTAGCCGCGCACCAGCGCTGTTTCGGGCGGCTCAGCGCAAATCCCCGCAGCAGCGGGACCAACATCAATGAAGAACGCGCTGTCCAGACCAACAAACGCGCATGAATGACGCGAGGCATCCCGAACATCGGCAGACCGCAATCCGTCAATACGAATAATATTGAAACCCTGCTCATCCTCGGGGAGCTCAGATGCCGCGCGAATCTCATAGTCTGTTTCAGCCCAGAGTCCGACCACTTCCAGCCTCGCAAAGTATTCTGCCTCCAGCAGTCGCTCTGCCAGCGCAGCCGTATCCGGATACACCCGAACACGCGCAGCTCCTCGCCGGACGAGCGCCTCGTTCAGCCAGAGCCGATCTCCGAGATTATCCGACGTCACGGCATAGGCGAGTGCCCGGTCGTAGCGATCCCTTGTCAGCCCCGGATAGTAAAGTGTGACGTCCCGGCCAAGCGCGAGATCCTCGAGGGTCCGTGCCGCCTCAGCCGCATAAGGTTGGCCAGACCGGTTTCTGCGCTCCGGCGTTGGAGCCTCGATCCCGGCGAGACGCACAACCAGCCCTGTATCCAGCACCAGCGCGTCCCCATCAATGATCCGCACGACCCTCCCCGCCTCGCCTTTCGGCAAACCATCGAGGGGCATCGGCGCTCCGCACGCGGCGAAAACCGCCGCACTTGCCGGCAGAACGAGCAGCAATCGAAACAGGAACAGAAATCGGATCACCAAAACGTCGGACAGGATACCGCCGCTTTTCCCTCAAGACAAAGGCTCGCACCGCCGACGCATTGCGCCTTCAGTCGATGTCGCTATGTTGCCCGGCAGTTGCGTCTCCGTAGCTCAGCTGCATAGAGCAACCGCCTCCTAAGCGGTAGGTCGCAGGTTGGAATCCTGCCGGGGACGCCATTTATGGAAAAACTTTTAGCCGGTCGCGTCGAGGCGCTTCCAGTCATGCATCAGCGTGCGCAGCTCCGCATCGGGAATGCCGCGGCTAAACAGAAAGCCCTGACCAAGAGTACATCCACGCCGACGGAGGAACGCCGCCTGGTTTTCCGTTTCTACGCCCTCAGCCACGGTCTGCAAGCCGAGCGTTTCAGCCATCGCCAGGATCATCTCCACAATGGCTGGCGACTGGGAATCCTTCTCGAGATCGGAGACAAACTGCCGGTCGATCTTGAATATGTCGAAGGGCAGTTGTGTCAGCAGGGACAGGTTTGCGTGGCCGGTTCCGAAATCATCGATCGCGAGTTTGATACCCATGGCCCGGAGCGGCTGCATCACGTCAATAACCCGCTGCGGATCTGACACAGCCATGGTCTCTGTGATCTCCAGCTCTAAAAAGCGCGGTGGAAGCCCAGCAAACCGCAACGCATCCACGACCTGATTTATAAAGTCTTTTTGCTGGAACTGGCTCGGCGCAACATTCACGGCGACGGACACCGGATATCCGTCCTGCATCCATCGCGCCGCCGCCGTACAGGCCTGCCGCAGAATCTGAAAGCCGATCTCCTCGACGAGACCGAGCTCTTCCGCCAACGGAATAAAGGTTCCGGGCGAAATCATCCTGCCTTCGCCGCGATACCATCTCGCAAGAGCCTCCACGCCAACGATACGACCTGTCTGAAAACATATCTTTGGCTGGAACACCGGCTGAAAGGCCTCGCTGGCCACAGCCTCGCGCAATTCCTGCTCAAACCTCTGCCGCCCTATGGCGAGGCGCTCAAGCCGCGGTGTAAAGAACTGAAAACCATTCTTCTTCGACCGCCGCACCTCATCGAGTGCCATGCCGGCATTCTTCAGAATAGCATCCGCCATGTCACCGTCGTCGGGAGCAACGGAAATCCCACCTGAAACATCTGCCTTTATCGTTCGGCCCTCAACATCAAACGGCTGAACAAACAGATAGCGAATATCCCGCGCGATCTTGGATGCTTTTTCGCGATCACAACCAACCGGGAGCAGGATACCAAATTCACCGGGTCCGATGGCTGCCAGAAATGTGTCCTTGATTCCCAACGTTTCGTCGGATTCGAGTGTTGCGAGCAGCATCGAAATCCGGGCCGACACCTCAGCCAGCAACGTCCGGCTCCCCGTGGCACCGAGCGAGTCTCCGGCCCGAGCGAGACCATCAAATCGCACATTGAAGAAAGTCACTGGCTCGTTCCGCGAGCTGTGCTGCAGCGACTTTTTCAGCGCCGATCTCAAGCTTAGCGCATTAGGTAGACCGGTTGAGCCGTCGCGAAATGCGGCTCTTTGAAGAATTTCGATCTCGTCGCGAAACCCGCGTCGACGTAGTTTTACACGCTGCGCGATCCGCTCAAACTCCGCGTAATGAGTTTTGGGACTCGATCCCTTGGCGTCGTCGCTCACCAGTGCTTCCAGTTCCAGAAGCTCGCTACTCAGAGCGCGTGACATCCGCATGCCGAGAAATATGGCAATGCCCGTCGCGACGAGGCCAAATGCGAGAAGAACAGCTATGCCGTATGCGTGAAAAGTCTCAGTAGAAAAGGCAATTGCGGCAGCCGCAAAGCCCCAGAAGATGAGACAAGTGAACACCATTGTCCGCGGCAATCGCGCTGCGATATATGGCAGCCGATCAGGAACCGGTTTCGTCTCTTGTCTTGGGTCTTCAGTCACAGAATGGCGATCCCAGCGAATTTGAAAGTTGCATCAGCATGAAAGGCTTAGGTGGAAGTGTTTAGAATTCTGTGAATAAAGAGGCTTCAAACATCAGGTCTGAAAGCGCAATTACACCCAATGACAGAAAACCGGACAGCAACAGTTTCCAGGCAAACAAAGGAAACAGACATCACGGTCACCCTGAATCTCGACGGAACAGGCGTTGGAGATATCGAAACCGGTGTCGGCTTCTTTGACCACATGCTCGAGAGTTTTTCCAAGCACTCGGCAATAGATCTTCACGTGCGCACGAAGGGCGATCTCCATATCGACATGCACCACACCGTTGAAGATACGGGCATTGTCATGGGCGAGGCCCTTGTGAAGGCGCTTGGTGATTTTGGCGGGATTACCCGCTACGGCCACGCCTATCTGCCCATGGACGAAACCATGAGCAGGGCCGCGCTAGATCTCTGCAACAGGCCCTATTTCATCTGGAGGGTAGCGTTCACACGCGACAAGATCGGCGACATGGACACCGAACTCTTTAAGGAGTTCTTCCAGGCCTTTGCCACCCGTGGCGGTATGTGTCTGCATCTGGAAAATCTCTATGGGGACAATTCCCACCACATTGCGGAGAGCTGCTTCAAGGCCCTCGCTCGCGCCCTGCGCATGGCCGTCGCAATTGACCCTCGCCTCGGCGGAGCGCCCGCTTCAACGAAAGGGTCGCTCTAACCGGCTCGAGGCCAAACTGGCCGCGAAATCCGCTGAAAAAGGAGCCATAGGTATGACGGAGCTGAAGCTGGGCGGCGTACTTGAGGCAGCGCTTTACGTGGACGATCTGGATGCCGCAGATGCTTTTTATGCTGGCATGCTTGGTTTACCCGAAATCACTCGTTTTGAAGGACGCCACATATTCTACCGCGTCGGCCAGACAGTGCTGTTACTGTTTCGTGCCGACGAAACAGAGCAACCGTCTACAAACCCTACCCTGCCTGTGCCGACCCATGGCGCGCGCGGCCAGGGTCATATCTGCTTTTCAGCCACGCGTGACGAAATCGATGAGTGGAAGCAACGACTGACAGATGGAAACCACCCGATCGAAGCGGATTTCGAATGGCCCAATGGTGCCCGGTCGATTTATTTTCGCGACCCCCACGGAAACTCGCTGGAAATAGCCGAAAGACGTCTCTGGTTTTGATTTCGCTGCGCGACCGTTTACGAAATCTATCCGACCGGGTCGGCCCTGAGCGCATACTCTCCCCATGCGGACGGATGATCCCCTTCTTCCTATGGCGATCGAGCAGATCGGCCTCGTCGTGTTCAGCCTGATTGGCTGGACGGGCATCCACCTGTCCCTGCGCCGTCCCGTGAAGTGGAAGCTCCGCCGGGCGAGCACGAAGCTGAAAGTCCTCGAAGGCCTCGTCCG
>JBCCIW010000249.1:0-4792 GCA_039028055.1 Pseudomonadota bacterium
AGCGCCGAGGTTGCAAGAGCCTATCGCCAGAAATTAGCTGAGCTGCATATAAAGATATAAGCATATATTGATATGAATGCCTCAGCAGTCTATTGACGCCCTTTGCAGTGTTTACAGGGGGTGCCTTTCCGTGTCCGATTTCTACTTTACCAGCGAGAGTGTTTCAGAGGGCCATCCAGACAAGGTCTGCGACCGCGTATCAGACGAAATTGTCGATCTGTATTTTCGCACTGCTCACGAAACCGGGTTCGATCCTGGCCGTGTCCGGGTGGCATGCGAAACCGCAACGACCACTAACCGCGTAGCTCTTCTAGGAGAGATCCGCGGGCCGGACGTTGACCGTGAAACCGTGGAAGCAGCCGTCCGTGCGGCGATCAAGGACATCGGCTACGAACAGGATGGTTTCCATTGGGAGAAGCTGACTTTCGATAACTGGCTACACGAACAGTCTGCAGACATCGCTGCAGGTGTTGATCAGGGAACAGGCACTTTCGTCGATGCAGGTGCCGGCGATCAGGGCATCATGTTCGGCTATGCGAGCACCGAAACGCCGGAACTGATGCCGGCCCCACTTCTCTACTCACACCAGATTCTGAAACGAATGGCCGATCTTCGCCATTCGGGCGAACGCCCAGAATTCGAACCGGACGCGAAAAGCCAGGTCACTCTAATCTATTCGGATGGAAAACCTGTCGATGTGGATACAGTGGTTGTTTCCACTCAGCACGGCGCAGGCCATTCCGCAGAAGAAATCAGGGAACTTGTGCGTCCGATCGTGCAAGAGGTGCTGCCAGAGGGGTGGTTCCCGTCCGAAGAGAAGTTCTACGTCAACCCTACGGGAAACTTCGTTATCGGGGGTCCCGATGGAGATGCCGGACTGACCGGTCGCAAGATCATTGTAGATACCTATGGCGGTGCTGCTCCCCACGGCGGTGGTGCATTTTCGGGCAAAGACCCGACCAAGGTCGATCGCTCCGCCGCTTATGCATGTCGTTATCTTGCCAAGAATGTTATCGCTGCCGGTCTGGCAGATCGATGCACGATACAGGTCAGTTACGCTATTGGCGTGGCGAAACCGCTCTCCATAAACGCCAACCTGCATGACACCGGAAGCGTCGATGAGCGTAAGCTTGAAGGGGTCCTCATGGACATCGTGGATCTAAGCCCACTTGGCATCCGAACGAAGCTTGATCTCAATCGCCCTATCTATGCGCGCACGGCGGCTTACGGTCACTTCGGGCGCGAACCTGACGCAGATGGCGGGTTCAGCTGGGAACGCGTAGACTTGGTCGACGCGATAAAAACAGCTTTTTGATCTCCCAATAAACTAACGATATCAGAAGGTTAAAGCGTTAACACACCTGTCGAGCGAACTGCGCATCGTGCAGATTCCAGCGCGAGGAGAAAAATTCGCCTGCGCCTGACGTTCACCATATTCGGTTGATATGCTTAGCTTTGCATTCAACCATGTGGGGACATGACAATGTGGACTGCAAAACGCCTTCGATGGGGACTTCTGAGCGCTCTCATATTTAGTGGAGCTCTGCTTGGACCGGTCCAGGCTGACCAGAACCAAGATCAATCAGAGGCGAAACGGGACCTGACAATCTATCGAGGCGTGATCAACGAACAGAGCCTCGGACAGTCCCTGCAGGATCGACATGAAAAAACTGACTCAGATACGGCCTCGCCCGTCATTATCCATAGAGGGGCGATAAGCGACAGCACGGCAGCACGTACTCTGTCCGATCTATCGCGCGAACGGAGAGTGCAGACCTACCAAATTACCCCTGATATTTACCGCCTCCCGGGCGGTCTCCCCTCCTCCGTTTTTCTGGGTGGAGGCAGCCCGGTGAGCGGCGCATCAAATCGAGGCTTGAGCCCGGACATTTCGATCGGACTCGGGCCACAGCGAGTCCAACGCGGAGCGATCGGATCAAATGCAGTCTGGGGAGATCCGACAATCGCGGTCTGCTGGGAGAGCATGGATCCTGCGCATGAAGATGGGAGAGCCTGGACAGAAGCAGCCGTTAGAGAGTCATGGGAAAAAGTTTCGAATCTGACGTTTACGGGGTGGTCTGCTTGCGAGCCCGATAGCAGAGGCATTCGCGTTCGGGTAGCCGAAGCTGGCCCCAATGTCGAAGAGCTGGGACGCGCTCTCGACGGCCTCCCGAACGGTATGACACTCAACTTTACGTTCGCGAGATGGGGCACTGATTGTCAGGAGGTTCGAGAGTTCTGTATCAGAGCTCTGGCCGTACACGAGTTTGGCCACGCAATAGGTCTTGCCCACGAGCACAATCGGCGCGAAGCACGGCAGCTATGCCGCGCTGAACCGCAAGGCCCGCAAGCCGCCTTCTTCGTCACGAGTTATGACCCCACATCGGTGATGAACTATTGCGCGCCGCAGTGGAACAATCAGGGACAATTGTCTGCACTGGATGTGGCCAGCGCGCGCATGATCTATGGGCCCTTCAGTGATGAAACACCTGCCACGGTGGCGCTCAATGGCTCAGTCAGCTTTGGTGATGGGCCTGCCGTCCAGCTGTTTGATCCTGAGCAGCCTGAACTCGTACTGGCGCTTACGGCTGACACCCGGGTGCAGTCGTGGCCAATCAGCGTTTGCAATGGCAGCGACCGTGTTCTGGAGATCAGCTACACGGCCGCTGTTCAGCCGAACAGCCACCTCATCAATGTTTCCTATGAAGCCACGCTTTCATCGGCCGAAAGTTGCGTGCCTCGATCTGTTCTGGAAACCAGAACCGAGATGGATACGCTTTCCGATCCAGCCCACTCCGCACCATTCGTGGAATTCAGTTTCACGGGCGGTGCCGATGGGGAAGCAATACGAGCCTTGATCTCAATACGCCGAACAGTCGGCGAAGAGCAGATCGTGGAAAGCTGTTCAGACTGTGCGGCTGCCGCATCGGAAGCTGTTTTCGCAGAGCCTCCCGTTTTCGAAGCCGTGCCTACGCAATGGCGGCCGCCTGTCAGGGAAATCGAGATCATAGAGCTTCCAACAGCGGATCTTGAGCTTCCGATCCTGTTCAATGCACTGCCAAAATCAGAGCGGGAAGTCACAACTGGAGTAATTCAGTACAGTAGTTTTCGATCGGATGCCGTCTGGTCATCGACCGTAATTCCGGTGTGCTGGACAAGCGTACGCCCTTCCGAAGCAGATGGCCGACAATGGACAGAGGACGCTATAAAATCGACCTGGGAACGCGTTTCAAATCTTCGGTTCACGGGATGGGAAGAATGCCGCCCCGGAGATAACAGCCTCGCTATCACCGTTCGCGATGAAGGGCCCCATGTGAAAGATCTGGGCCGCGGGCTCGGCTTGTTTTTCGAGGACGACCCGGTCGTATTGAATTTCAGTTTTGAGGAGTGGGGGACCGATTGCCAAGAGCGCCGGGAATTCTGTATTCGCGCCCTCGCGGTCCACGAGTTTGGGCACATTGTCGGGCTGACCCATGAGCACAACAGAGACGACCGATTCAGTCTGTGCTCTGAAGAGCCTCAGGGACCGGTGCCGGACTTCGTTTTGACCACCTACGACCCGTCATCGGTCATGAATTATTGCAACGCGAATTGGAACAATGCCGGTCATCTTTCTCCGCTCGACGTTGCTGGCGTACGTCTTCTTTATGGCCCCTTTACGGAAGAAGCCCCTGCGGAGTTAGAGATTTCCGGACGCATCGACTTTGCGACGGATGAAGCGGGCACCCGCCCGCCGATCAACCTGCTGATGACGCTCGACGAAAATGAGCCGGAGGCCACGGAAACGTTAGAAGTCTGCAATGGCTCAGACCTGAAACTTGCCACCACCATATCCGCATGGCTGGAACCCGGAGTCACGGGCGTGAAGGGCCGCATCACTTCAACCCTCTTTGAAGCAGAGGCGTGCGAACCGGTTGCCCACATCGAAACCTATGATTGGCCGTTCACTGCTTTTGAACCGGGTCGCCCCGAGGAAGCGATGAACCTCGATGTGATCGATGGAACGGATTTTGACGGCGAGCCGTTCCTGAGCATTTTGCTCAATGCGACTCGGGTGGTTGGCAAAGCCGTTGCCGCTGGAGAGTGTGCCGAGTGCGAGATCGCTGCGAGCCAGGCCGTTTTTTCCACCACGTCGCCATCACGCCTTTCTCGCATCATCGATGTCGATCCCGGCGTCATGGACTTAAATCGGGAGATCACGGCTGCCCGATCGCCCTGGCCAAACGAACTGAAAGTCGATTTCGACGTTTGCGAAAATGAAGTCCGTGCCGGGCCGAAATATGGTGACGAGGATTGGCCGGAAGAGGAAATCACACGTCTCTGCTCTCGATCACCTACGTCGAAAGAACCGGCCGCCTGCTATGCCAGCGTCGCGCGCAACGGCCTTGAATGGGGCGGTGGCACTGACTGGTTGCCAAGGAACATTGTTAGCCTTTGCGAAGGTACACTTGATGCCAGCGAGCGGATCAACTGCTTCAGCAGCCGTTTGAATTCGGGAATGAATGGGCAACAAGCCATGGCCGTCTGCAGATCCGGCTAGGAAACAGGCGTCACATCCCCATAAACAATGAAGTGAGGGTTATCGTAGCCGCGATCTTCCTTGCCATAGAGGAGCGGCGCTCCGTCTTCCTGGAGCACCCGACCGCCCGCAGCTTCCACGACAGATTGCCCGGCGGCGGTGTCCCACTCCATGGTGCGACCCATGCGGGGATAGAGGTCAGCCTCCCCTGCCGCGATCAGGCAGAACTTGAGCGAAGATCCTGCGGAAATGACATCGCCAATGTCGTACTTA
>JBCCIW010000250.1:0-4791 GCA_039028055.1 Pseudomonadota bacterium
GAAGCGATCGACAAGTACTTCGATCAGCGGGAAATTCTTCTTGCTCAGAATTAATGATGATCGGCATTTCCGAGATGCAGAAACGCCTTAGTCTGGACGAAAACCTGTGGCACCGCTGCGAGTCAGGTAGATTACGGGCTGTAATTAAGACGAGTTTGAATGATGACTGAATCCGCGCCAACCGGCTTCAAACTTCTGACGTGGACGAATTTCCGCCGCGCCTTGATCGTTTGCACTATTCTAGGTGTCATTGGTTTGCTTTGCATCGTGATGCTCTTCATGGCGTGGTCTCGTGATCTGCCAGCCCACGAAACGTTGGCTGAATATGAACCGCCGATCACGTCTCGAGTTCATGCGGGTGACGGAGCGCTGATTGCCGAGTTTGCGCAGCAGCATCGTGTATTCGTCCCCTACGATTCCATTCCCACTCACGTGGTTCAGGCATTCGTGGCGGCCGAAGACAAAACCTTTTTTGAGCATGGCGGTCTCGACTATAGAGGCATCCTTCGCGGCGCAGTAAATTCGTTAAAGAACAAGATCACCGGATCCGGTGGTTTGCAGGGCGGCTCCACGATCACCCAACAGGTCGCCAAGAACATGCTTCTGACACGGGACCAGACCATCGTTCGCAAAGCGAAAGAAGCGGTGATTGCCCGGCGGATGGAACGCGCCTTCACCAAAGAAGAGATAATGGAGCTGTATCTCAATGAGATCTATCTCGGCGGTCAGTCCTATGGCGTAGGGTCTGCGGCACTGCGCTACTTCGGAAAGTCCCTCCCGGAGTTGAACCTTGCGGAGGCCGCAACGCTTGCCTCTCTTGCCAAAGCACCGGGCAGGGTGAACCCCTACAGCCGTCAGGAACGCCTGATCCGCCGACGCGGCTATGTGCTCGGCCGAATGGTGGAAGACGGTTATATCAATCAGGAGGACGCCGATGCCGCGCAGGCCATGCCGCTGGAAACGGTCAACCGCCTGAAAGGCGAGGAATACGCGGCTGCAGCCTATTTCGTTGAAGAGTTGCGCCGCGAACTCGTAGGAACCTACGGAGAGGACGCGCTCTATCAGGGCGGATTATCGGTTCGCTCGACCATCGATACTCAGCTCCAGCTCGCAGCTCAGGAAGCGGTTCAGAACGGTCTGGAAGCCTATGATCGCCGACATCCATATCGCGGACCGATCGCAAGCATCCAGTCTGTCGGCCAAAGTGCCCAGAATGAGCTGGAAGCTCTTGATCTCCCTAGTGGATCAGGGACCTGGGAAGCAGGTTTGATTGTGCGCATTGCCGATACCGGCGCGACGATCATGCTGGAAGACGGCAACATGATTGATATCCCACCAGAGGATGTCACATGGGCGACTGAGACTTACGAACGTGATGATGGCAGCTTCGGCCTTCGTCGTGGCGATGTCATCCTCGCAGAGTTCGCCCGTCAGACCGTCAGGGCAGAGGAAGCCGCCGCACCCACAAGCCGTGAGGGAGACACCCAGGAAGACGGTGAGTCTCTGATCCCTGCTGAGCCGCTATCAGTACCAGTCGGGCAAGCTATATTGCGCCAGATTCCAGAAGTCGAAGGCGCACTTATCGCCCTCGACCCCCATACAGGCCGTGTCCTTGCGATGGCGGGTGGGTATTCCTTCTGGAGAAGTCAGTTCAACCGCGTTACTCAAGCAGAGCGCCAGCCTGGCTCCAGCTTCAAGCCGTTTGTTTATGCCGCCGCGCTCGAAAACGGTTATACGCCAGCATCAAGGGTCCTCGATGCTCCGTTCGTCGATTTCGACGTCGAGGCGGATGATTTCTGGGCACCCGGAAACTATGCCGACGGGCGATTCTACGGCCTGACCACGATGCGCGTAGGACTTGAACAGTCGCGAAACCTGATGACCGTCCGCATGGCGCAGGACATCGGCCTCGATCCTATTGTCGAGATGGCTGAGCGCATGGGTGCTTATGAAAACCTACCGCCATATATAGCGATGTCGCTTGGTGCGGGTGAGACCACCCTATGGAGCATGTCGAAAGCCTACGCCGCCTTCGTTAATGGCGGGCGCGAAGTCACACCGACGCTGTTGGACCGAGTTCAGGATCGTCATGGCCAAACGCTTTACAGGCATGACCAGCGTGATTGCACAGAATGTGTGAGCGAAGAGTGGGACGGGCGGGGCCCGCCAATCTTTCCAGACGAACGTGAGCGCGTGCTGGATCCCGTTACGGCTTATCAAGTCGTCCATATGCTGGAAGGGGTTGTTGAAAACGGTACCGGCCGTCGAGCATTGCGCGTTGGCAAGCCCCTCGCAGGCAAGACCGGCACAACCAATGACTACATCGATGCGCTTTTTATGGGCTTCTCGCCCGATCTGGTCGTCGGAGTCTGGGTTGGTTTCGATACGCCGCGCACGCTTGGCGATGGGGAAGCTGGTGGTTCAGTTGCAGCGCCTATCTTCACGGAGTTCATGGAAGCCGCGCTTGAAGACAAACCGTCTCTGCCGTTCCGGATTCCTCCGGGTGTTCGTCTGGTAGAAATAGACGCAGAGACCGGCCAACTGCCGACAGCAGCAACGACCAGGCGGATCACCGAAGCCTTCCGTCCGGGCACGGAACCAGGTCTCGATTTTCAGGAAGAATCAACGAGCCTGTTCGGCTACGGCGATGGCAGCCTGTTCGGCACCAGCGCGCCGGAGCCCGACAATTCAGAAGATGCTGTCGAAACCGATGATCTGTTTGAAGGCGAGATCCCTGTTGAAGGTGAATTTACCGAGGGAGAAGAAGAGTTCGCGTTTCAGGAACCTGTAGAGGAAGCAGAAGAGTTCGACCCGACGCAATTCTGACGTAGCAGACTCTCAGTCGCCTTGACCCTGCAAGGCAAATCGACGAACACCCTCATTCCGTCTTGTGCGAGCGAATGATATGTCCCAGGACATCGAAAATCTATTGGATCAGATCAAGCAGTCCGCTGAGCTGCTGAGGAGGCGTCTTTGACTGGGACGTCTCAACGAAGCGCCTTGCAGAGCTGAACGCGCTCTCCGAAAGCCCCGATTTCTGGAACGATGCCGAGGCGGCACAAACGATGATGCGTGAGCGTACGCGTCTTGCTGATGGAATTGACGTCGTTGAAGCGCTTGAGAAAGAAGCGACTGACGCTGCAGAACTGATTGAACTGGCTGAGATGGAAGGCGATTCCGATCTCATCGACGAAGTGAAAGCGAGCTTGGCTAAGGCGGCTGAACGCGGCGCGCGTGCAGAACTTGAAGCGCTTCTTTCCGGCGAGGCCGATAGCAATGACACCTATCTTCAAATCAATGCTGGAGAAGGCGGTACGGAAAGTCAGGACTGGGCTTCAATGCTCAGGCGTATGTACGTTCGCTGGTGCGAAGCTCATGGTATGAAAGTTGATGAAATTGACGCACGAGATGGAGAAGAAGCGGGTATCAAATCTGCAACGCTTTTGATCAAAGGCGAGAATGCTTATGGCTGGCTCAAATCGGAGACCGGCGTTCATCGTCTGGTACGAATATCACCATTTGATTCCAATGCCCGACGCCATACAAGCTTTGCCAGCGTTTGGGTCTATCCCGTTGTCGACGACACGATCGAGATCGATATCAATAAGTCCGAAGTGAGAGAAGACACATATCGTGCATCCGGGGCAGGTGGGCAGCACGTCAACAAGACGGACTCGGCCGTTCGACTAACCCATGAGCCTTCCGGTATCGTCGTTGCCTGCCAGAATGGTCGTTCCCAACACCAGAACCGCGCAACCGCTTGGGAAATGCTCCGCTCACGGCTTTACGAGCAGGAGCTACAAAAGAAAATGGAGGCGCAGAGGGAAAGCCACGAGGCAAAAAGTGACATCGGATTTGGCCACCAGATCCGGTCCTATGTCCTTCAGCCATATCAGTTGGTGAAAGATCTCCGCACCGAGGTTGAAACCTCCGACACAAGCGGAGTGCTCGACGGCGATATCGACATGTTCCTCAGCGCATCACTCTCCCACGCCATAGGCAGTGATGCCGCGAACTAATTCGCGGCAACGACGTTAGATATATTTGAAAGGTCTATCCTATCTGTCCGTAGACTGATAGATCAGCCGAAACCGCTTTTCGATTTGCTTGCTGCGGAATCGCTCGAAGTCGATGCTCCGTTCGCTGCTGGTGAAGCATTGTCCGTCTTTTCACTCTTGGTAGGAGCGGCCGCTGCCACGGAATTTCCCATCGACTTCAAAGGATCGTCAGCGTGTTTCACTTGTCCTTCGAACACTGCGTTCGATTGAATGGCGAGCGTGGCGTGCACAATATCGCCCTCCACCCGGCTTCCAGTTTCAAGCTCGACTTTGCGGGCGCGTATAGATCCGATGACCTTACCACGAACGGTAACGGCTTGAGCGATCACTTCACCCTGAATAGAGCCCGTCTGGCCGATAGTCAGAGACGTTCCCTGAACATCGCCTTCTATAACGCCGTCGATCTGCATCTCGCCTTCAGACGTTACAGAGCCTTTGATGACCATATCCGCAGAAATTATGGAAGGAGCTGCCCGCGATCCTGGTTTGGAGCTCGCTGGGCGAATTGCATTCTGTGCTGGCGGTGCTTCCGCCTTTGGTTGCTCGCTGCCTTTAGCCTTCGTAAACATGTCGACCTGCCTTCAAGAACCCTCGGGGATCATACGGTTTCCCCTGGAAAATAACTTCATAATGGAGGTGAGGGCCAGTTGACCGCCCGCTTGACCCCATTAAGCCGACCCTGTCTCCAACCTCTACTATATCACCTCTGCTCACCGTAATCGAATGTAAATGC
>JBCCIW010000251.1:0-4782 GCA_039028055.1 Pseudomonadota bacterium
CGCGCCACGCGTCCTGCTGCCCTCTTCCGAAGTTTGGGAGCAGAGGATCGTTCGAAAACGCCTCTGCCGGAGCGGATCTGGTCTGTCCTCGCCGCCGTGACCCTCGTCAGCCTCGCCGTTGTCACCAGCGGCGAGCCGATTGTCACCGTTTCACTTCTTGTCGGCGCAGGTGTCGCTTGGGCTGTTCTGCTTGGACTGGCCGAACTGATACGCTTGTTCGCCCGCCGCAGTGCGGGCAGCGTAACAGGTTTCGGCAGACTCGCTCTCTCAAATCTTGGTGGTCCCGGATCCCTCGCCCCAACCATCGCTCCGGCCTTGGGATTGGGTCTCGCGCTACTCGTTTTTGTCGCAAGCATTCAAGCAAACATCCTGCGGCAGGTGAACGAGACGGCAACTGCGAACCTCCCATCGCTCGTATTCAGCCAGATCCCCAACGTAAAAACCGACGCCTTTGACCAACTGATCGCCAGCCGTGGCATCGACATACAAGATCCCGAAGTCTTTCAGCGTACGCCACTTGTGATCGGCCGACTGACATCGCTCAAGGGAGAAGCTCTGGATCCGGACAAGATCGCCCGCTCCGAGCGCTGGGTCATAGATAACGAAACCGCCATGCCATATATTGACCGACCACCCCCGGAGCTTGAGCTGGCCGAGGGCAATTGGTGGCCAGAGGATTACTCCGGCCCACTGCTGACATCGGTCGAAACCGATGTCGCGCGCGGATTGGGAATAGGAATCGGAGATGAGGTTGGATTTAGAGTTTTCGGCCGAGAAGTGGTCGCAACCGTTGCATCACTGCGTGTAGTCGACTGGGGAGGCTTTGGCCCCAACTCTGCTTTCCTGATGTCACCCGGAACCCTCGAAGCCGCGCAACCCGTCAACTTCGCAATCCTCCGCACAGGAATCGAAGAGGAAAAACCAATTATCGATGCACTGTCGAACGACTTCCCTGAAGTAGTGGTTTTTCAGACTCGCGAGGCGCTCGCGGCCGCAGGTCGAATCCTCGGCAACATCTCCATCGCGATCAACGCAGCGGCAGGAATAGTACTTTTGGCGGGGCTAATGGTCCTTGTCGGTGCATTCGCCGCCATGGCGCGCAAACGCCGCGCAGAATCCGCTCTCCTCAAGACGTTTGGTGCGAGCCGCGATGCTATTCTCGGTCTCTATGCAACAGAGTTTGCCCTGGCCGGAGCCGTGGCAGCTCTATTCGGCACAATAATGGGTGTTGGGGCGGCATGGCCAGTCGTCACTCAGCAATTCGAGGCTGAATGGACCATGCCTTGGACAACAGTCGGCTCGGTATCAGGGTTTGCGATTGTGGCAGCGGCGATCGGCGGCCTGGTCGTTGGCATTGCAACTCTGAACCATCCGCCGGCCCGCGTGTTACGCTCAGGGTAAAGCGCGGCCATTTGCGACCATGCGAAATCCCGAGAACTTGTTCGGTCTGTCCCCGTAGAATCGGAAACACCCCTTTCCTGCAGCCTTTGCCGCGTAGAGGGCTTTGTCAGCCTGCCTCATAAGATCATCCGCCTTCGGTCGCGGATCGCCGGCCAGGGACAATCCCGCTGACGCCCCAATGATCAGAACGCGCTCATCTATAAGATAGGGCGCGCTCAATGCTTCGATAATCCGCTCTGCGACAGCTGCAGCCGCCTCATCCGCTTCCACTTGTTCAGCAATGAAAACAAACTCGTCACCCCCGATACGAGCTGCCCAGTCTGTGGATCGGGTGCACATCCTGATGCGCCCAGCGACAGCTCTTAGAAGATGATCGCCTACATCATGGCCATGCGTATCGTTGATCGCTTTGAAGCCGTCCAGATCGATGGCGATGATAGCAAAAGTAGATAGGTCCCGAGACGTTAGAAGCCTGTCCATTTTTGCCTCAAATGCGCGCCGATTAGCGAGGCCGGTAAGCGGGTCATGCTCGGCGAGAAATCTCAGCTCGTCCTGCGTGGCAACGCGTTGTGTTACATCCGTACCCAGACCGAAATAGCCAATGATCTCGCCAGACTCATCATGACGCGGTGTCCCGCTCAAGGATATGATGTACGAACGACCCCGCTCCGACTGGAACCTCGACTGAATATCCGAATAGGCGTGGCCATTGGTCAAAGCAGCCAGCATCTTGGTCATCTCCTGAGGGGCAAGGGCAATCGTCTTGAGGTAATGCTGTCCAATAATGTCGGACACATCCGGCACAAGTTCGCCCATCAGCCGACCGCCAGCCCCTGTAATGATTCCATCGCGATTGGTTTGCCAGAACAGATCCGCCGCTTGGGAAATCGCACCAATGGATAGATCCAGCTGATTATTCTGCATGGCTGGCTGACGGGCTATTCCCCGCCGAAGATACCTCAAACACAGAAATGCAATGGCCACGATAAGAACCGCGGACAGTACTTTTATCAGGATCAGCTCACCATTCGTCATGGCGAACCAATACTACCAAAAGATTGAAATTCTACTTACGGTAGCATTTCAATCTTTTGGCTTCCTCTGGAAACAGGCTTGACCTCGGCGGCGGGAGCGACTTAGCCAGAACGGTGGTCTAAGGCTCAGCAACGCAAAGTGTATCGGGAAGCATCCAAATCCGAAGCCCAACCGATAAGCCAAGACTGTTCTCCGCCGAAATCACGAACCGGTAATTCGTACCCAGATTTCCAACGCTAAGCGATAGAGTCTGATCATTATCACTATTCACACTAGATCGAAATGTATCGACAACGGTAAACCCGGAACCCTCGTAGTCTCTAGCAGTCTCATCCAGAGTATCGACAAGGTAGGATCTGGTGCTCGCTTCAATATCAGTCAGTCCCAGCGCAGTAGTACCCCCATTAGTACTGTTAAACAGACCACCTTCTCGGAAGCGAAACGCTAACGTTTTGATTGGCAGATTATAAGTATCCACGCTCGAGAGGCGCAGGCGTATCGGTAAATCGGGATCGTAAAAATAGATACTACCTCTCGAAATGCTCTCGACCGGATCACCCTCGGTATAAGTGTCATCGATAAATTGCTGAGCGGCCTCAGCATCCAAAACTGTTCCGGCTGGACATCCCTTTTCGTCTCGCTCCTCGTTGAAGCCAGTACTGATTATTCGATTCCGACCGCCAGAAATGTCCGCAAGGCGTATTCGCGGCTGGCGAGGTGTCGCCGAATACCCTTCGAGGCGATAAAGCGTGTAGCCCTCATCATTCCGACGACCATTGACGATGTGATAGTTATTAACGTCAATCGTTTCCGGGTTCGCACGCCACCCGTTCTGGGTGGTCATAAAATTATCGCCGCGACCAGAATTCCACCAGGACCACGTGCTTAAGGTCG
Source organism: Pseudomonadota bacterium (assembly GCA_039028055.1). Taxonomy (GTDB): domain Bacteria; phylum Pseudomonadota; class Alphaproteobacteria; order Caulobacterales; family Hyphomonadaceae; genus CALLCD01. The sequence continues at coordinate 3,331 of JBCCIW010000251.1, forward strand.
CGCCCACGTCCGATGCTCTGTCCGAATACATATATCCGATAAGAAGCGGGCGAATGTAATCGCCATGATCAATCGCCCCATCGGGTCTCCAGCGTGGATCCGTGGTCGTAAAGTTATCTTCCCTCGAGGGGCTGTACCAGCGATATATCGGCACTGTTCCTCTTGGCGGTGGATTGTCTGGCCCAAATTGATCCGGATCAAGCACAAGCCCCTGCACGCCGAACATGCGATAGCCACCGCGCTCCGTCCCCTGACTTGCGCGCCACCGCTCCTCTGTCGTTGTGAAATTGTCTTTCCGGTCGTTGTTCCACCACGAATACAAAGGCACCCATTGATATTCGCTCTGTGCAGCAGCTTCCGGCGCAGAGTTGGCAAACGAAATGGCAGCGATGGTCACTGCGAATAGCCAGTTTTTGTTAGAGATTTTCATAATAGCGTCCCCTCTATTAGGTTTTAGCAAGCATCACTGCTCGCCAATTCCCCCAGAACGCGAGAATGCCAAAAAGTGTACGCATTAAAAATGACAAATAGGTAAGGTCGTTCGTTACAGTCTCACCAGAGCGGAATGCGCTGTTGGACCGAAACCCTCGACACGCCCGAGAACTAGCAAATTCGCCCCGACGGCGAATCTTCGAAACCTAATTCACAGACGTATACGTCGCGCCGGTTTCACCGAAATAGCTCGCCCAGAAAGTTTTCACGTCCGACATCGGCAAGTCATACTCCTGACGCGGAACAATACGGGCAACCACTTCAACGCCCTCCATTCCTGGGATCTGCTCAGCGAGACGAGTTTCTCCAAAGCCGTCATAGTCCGCACCCGAACGGTAAAAGCTGAACTGATCAGAATGCTGCATGAGATCGGAGACAATCACAAACCGGCGGTTCCTCTGGCTCGCTTGAAAGTCTGCACGGTCGGCCACGGCATAGATCGCTTCGGATAGGGGCGAACTCGGCTGATTCCTGTCAGTAAGGGTCGCCTCAACGCTATCCTTCAACGGCTCATAGAAGTATTCGCGCCAGGTATCATCGATCATCCGCGGATTTTCCAGAATCGGATTGGCATCATCGACACTGCCGGGAGAACACTTCGTGTAGATGGAAACCGGGTCGTAAGGACTGCTCGAATTGGGCGTTACCACAGTCAGCCGCCCATATTTCGGCAGGCGACGGGCCTCGGCGTCCATGAACTCCCGCACCCATCCGAAGTCGTTCGGATTGAACGGGTCCGACTGATCAATCAGCAGAACCGTATGCGCAGGATCCCGCCGATCGAGACGACACGCCGTGTCCTCCGCTGTGGCTGGAGGCGCATTGAAAGCGATGAAAGCAAACAGACCAAAGACGCTCACCAGCATTCCGGCGATCATGGCGCGCCAGAAATTCGCATCTCTATCCCGGGCTCTTGCCATGGCTAACCTCCCTCAGTGTCCTTTCAGGCGCTTTTTGCGC
>JBCCIW010000252.1:0-4754 GCA_039028055.1 Pseudomonadota bacterium
GGATGCCCACATGAAAGCCGCGAAGGATCGCATCAAAAGAACTGATCGAGAATGGCGAGAACTGCTTACCGAAGAGCAATATCGGGTAGGAGTTAAAGAAGGGACAGAACCGCCATTCTCTCCAGGCAACAAAGACAATGAGAAACGCGAAGGCGTGTTCAAATGTGTTGGATGCGGAACCATACTCTGGTCATCTGTGCACAAGTTCGACAGCGGAACGGGCTGGCCAAGTTTCTTTGCTCCAGCGGCGCCAGAAATCGTGGAAACCAAGACAGACTTCAAACTGGTCTATCCGCGTACCGAATGCCACTGCGCGACCTGCGGACTGCATATGGGCCATGTATTCAAGGACGGCCCAGCACCCACGGGAGAGCGTTGGTGTATCAACGGTGTGGTTCTTGATTTTGAACCTGCGGAAAGTGATAGCTAGTCATAGCTACATCCTCTGCCCTCATAAACAAAGAACAACCAACCATGACGCAACTCAAGCCGCCAGCAGCACGCCGAGATGATAACTTCCAGATTGATCAGTTAGGGCGGACAAGAACAGATCCGTATCATTGGCTGAAGGATGAAAATTGGCAAGCCGTCATGCGCGACCCGTCCATTTTACGACAGGATGTTAGAGATTATCTTGAAGCGGAAAACGAATACACGAAAGAAAATGTCGAAGCTCCATTGGAGAGTCTGCAAAAGACCCTCCTCGATGAGATGCGCGGCAGAATAAAAGAGGATGATAGTTCAGTTCCGTCGATCGACGGTCCTTACGCATACTATAGCCGCTATAGGGAAGGTGGCGAGTATCCAGTATTTGCCCGCCGGGATCGAAGTGATCCCTTCAATGAGGAAGCGCCTGAAACAATTTTGTTCGACGGCGAATTGGAGTCCGGGAACTCATCATATTTCGACATAGGTGGGCTCGGTCACTCGCCCGATCACAGATGGCTTGCCTACGCGGTAGATCGGCAGGGCAGCGAATTCTACACGCTAAAGGTCCGAAACATAGAAAGCGGCGAAGAGCTCCCCTTTAAGGTTGATAAGACCACCGGCGGGTTTGTTTGGAGTGAGGCATCGGACGCCATTTTCTGGGTTGAGCGTAACGAGAACGGTAGATCCTGCGCGGTCCACAAACGCGGGCTATATGAAGAAACCGACACGCTAATATATAAAGAGGAAGACGAAGGCTTTTTTGTCGGCGCTGGCAAAAGCCAGTCCGGCGATATAATATTTATTACAGCTAATGACCACACGACTTCAGAATGGCACTGGCTCGATGCCAAGTCTTCTGACACCGAGCCAAAACTTATTGCGGCTCGAGAGCGAGGGCACGAATACAGCGTTGCTCATCATGACGATGCTTTTTATATACTCACCAATTACGACCACGCTGTGGATTTTAAGATCACAAAATCGCCAATTGGAAACACTGACCCGTCTAAATGGGAAGACGTAATTCCGCACGCAGCTGGCACCTTAATTCTCGACATTATTTCCCTTGAAGAGCACCTTATCCGCCTTGAGCGAAGCCAAGGTCTACCAAGAATAGTCATTCGCGAGCGAAGAAATGGCTCCGAACACACGATCCATTTTGACGAAGCTGCTTATGCCCTGGGCATATCCGGCGGGTATGAGTTCAAAACCCGCACATTGCGGTTCTCGTATTCATCACCAACAACTCCTGGACAAGTTTTCGATTACGACATCGATAGCGGAGACAGGTCCCTGCGAAAAACGCAGAAGATTCCATCAGGACATGAGATTGATAGCTATATCTGTGAGAGGATAATCAGCATCGCATCAGACGGCGCAGAAATTCCGATCACACTACTCCGTCATAGGGATACACCAGTTAATGGATCAGCGCCCCTCCTTCTCTATGGGTACGGATCTTATGGCATTACGATTCCGGCTGGTTTTTCCACGTCAAGGCTATCGCTTGTAGATCGCGGGTTTATCTTTGCGATTGCACACATTCGCGGGGGCACCGCTAAAGGCTATCAATGGTACCTTGATGGAAAACTGGAAAAGAAGACAAATACGTTCACTGACTTTATTTCTGCCGCCGAAACTCTTGTCGAAACGAACTACACTTCAGCAGGTAACATTGTAGCGATGGGAGGCTCGGCAGGTGGATTGCTGATGGGTGCAGTATCAAATATGGCACCAGAGCTCTTTGGTGGATTTATTGCCGCTGTACCATTTGTCGATGTTCTGAACACGATGTCTGACGAATCTCTTCCCCTGACACCACCAGAGTGGCCCGAATGGGGTAATCCGCTCAATGATCACGAAGCATATGACACTATTGAAGCTTATTCACCATATGATCAGGTATCGAACAGGCCCTATCCTCGAATGCTGATTACGGGCGGGTTATCAGACCCCCGCGTCACATATTGGGAGCCTGCCAAGTGGGCAGCCAAATTAAGACATGAGGCACCAGATGCAGGGCCATACTTTCTACGCATCAATATGGAAGCGGGTCACGGAGGCTCAACCGGTCGTTTCGAAGGTCTGAAAGAAACGGCTTTGGAGTATGCTTTTGCTTTGCAGTGTGTAGGGCTGGCCGACAATACAATGAAAGGCCCAGTTTGAGAAAACCGGGCCCATCTTTACCGTTTTACTGGTGAAACACTAAGCTAGCTATTCTGCTCGTCTACCACTCTCTGAGTAGCTTCTGCTAAGCGCTCTTCGACGTCATTACATCCTTCAGGCAAATTATCGCTGCCAAGAATGATGAGCTGATCACATGCTTTCTTCTCATTATCGATTTCGCGCCGGAACGTATCAAGCTCAAATACTCGAAGTGCCTTGGCCGTCGCTTCTTCGGCTGCGAGGAATTGTAGCCAGCCTCGTCCACCACGATTGTTTGCCCTGCGAAAAGCCTCCCTGGCACCCTCGCGATCATCGCGTTCATAGCGAGATTGTCCAATCTGCACCCAAGCAAGGCCACGATCCCTCAAATTTCCAGCCTCAAGCGCCTGCGTCAGGGCTTGCTCGGCATTCTCCCATTGCTGAAGGTCAGCGTATGATCTGCCGAGGCGTTCATACATCTCACCTGAATTGTTAATCGCCGCAGCTTGCTGAATCACAGGAATAGCTCGTTCGTGCTCGCGGGCGACTTGATACAGGTTTGCCAGCAGTTCAAGCTTCTCAAAATTGCGCTCTATGCGTCCCGCATTCATCTCCTTCTCGAGAATACGTGCAGCTTCGAAGGGCACGTCAAACGAGTTGTAGAAGTTCACGATACGGATCAGTTCGCTTTCGCTTGATAGTATCCCGCCAAGATACATCGCCTTCTGCACTTCGAAAGCCCTGCGCTGATTATCTGCCTCGAAATAGTCGCCCGCAATCGTGTTCCATATGTTTATGTCGTTCGGATAGCGCTCCAGAAGCACCTCAAGCAGTTGGGCCTTCTTCGCAAGGTCGCCATTTTCATGGTAAAGAAAAATCAGAAAGTCATACACTTGTCTGGAAGCACCTGGACCGTCTTCTTCAAAAACCTGCTCGGCCCAAACCAGCGCTTCAGCATTATTGTCTAGCTTGTTGTAAACAGCTGCGAGCGTCCATTTCTGATCTCTATTGGGCTGCCCGCCAGCAGCCAGCCATTGGTTCATCCAATTCAGGCCTGTCTCCAGCTGATCTTCAGCAAAGTAGATCTGAGACAATGAAAGGAGGATCGGTGTCCGGTTTTCAGCTGAAATGTAACCCCTGGACAAGGAGATCTCGAGATCCTGCGCAGCACCGAGATAGTCGTTATTCGCAATCTTTATTTGCGCGCTCAAACCGAGCGCTGCGCCCTCTTCGTAGCAATTAAGTTCCTGAGCCCGAAGCTGGTTGAGTTTCGCAAGTGCGGCAGCCGGATTATCATTGGCGATAAGTTCGTTTTCAGCCTCGAGATAAAGCTGACCCTTACCGGCTCCGAATTCAGTTACGTCGCAACCTTGAGCCAAAGCAGTCCCAGCGCCGACAACCAGGCACGCCGCCGCAACTGATGCTCCCCGAAGTAGTGACTTGAAACTCATTTTCAGCTTGCTCCTCTAGCTGCGCTATTAAGATCTAGCCGACACCTACGACTACAATCCATACGAATGATCACCATCCCTTGGGTGACACCCGAAAAAAATCACTGCATTTTGTCATCACCGGATAGATATCAATGACAACATGGCAGTCCACGAGAAGGGCAGTTCACCGCCCTTCTCGAATGTTAGTTGAGTGTCTATTCCTGCAGGTTAAACACCAGCGGATAAACAACATTGCGTCGCTCAGTTGCCTGGCCACGCACAATCTTTGGCGCAAACTCCACCCGGCTTACCGCACGAACGGCCTCGCGTCTAAACACGCTATCGGTGCAATCTGCTTCCACATTGTACGGACGACCACGCACGTCCACATCGAAGCGGACAGAACACTCACCCTCAATCCCGCGCTCGGCGGCACGAGAAGGATATGTCACCACTGGTGGACGAATAGGCTGCGCGTCGCGATCCGAAATAGCGACCGGATTGATATCGAGGGATTGGACCCGATCGAAGTTCAACTCGGTAGGTGCGGACCCCTGAATGTTGGCAGGCGGCAAATCGATGTCTGACTTGCTAGCAGACAGCTTCGGCGGAGGGGGCGGCTTGTCAGCCGCGGCAATCCTGCGTGGCTTTGAGCTGGCCCGGGTGCGCACATCCTCATTTCTCTGCTCGGGAGTAATACGTTCGATGGTCCGTCGCTCTTCCGCCTCGGGTTCTTCGAAGGGGCTA
>JBCCIW010000253.1:0-4749 GCA_039028055.1 Pseudomonadota bacterium
GCTGCCGCGCGTTCGGCATCCTGCTTGGACTGCCCTTCGCCCGACGCGTTGTGCATACCATCACCCACATCGACCTCAACAATAAAGACGGGAGAGTGATCCGGTCCGGTTCTTTTGACTTCGGTGTAGATTGGCAACTCGTACTTTCGTGCCTGCGCCCATTCTTGAAGCAAGCTCTTTGGATCTCGAACGCGACCAGCTTTATTGGCCTCAAATACTGGTAACCACGCAGATTCAATGAACTTACGGGCCGGACTTAGTCCACCGTCGAGGAAGATCGCGCCAATGACCGCCTCACACACATCGCCAAGAACTTTTTCCTTTTTGGCTCCCCCACTTCTGCGCTCGCTCTGACCAAGCATGATGAACTCATCCAGCCCTTTATGACGCGCCGCTTCGGCACATGCTTCCTTTCTGACGAGCCGATTCAGTCTTGGGGCGAGCTTGCCTTCAGCCTCTTCGGGTCTCCGCAAATAGAGTCTTTCGGCAATGACCAGCCCGAGCACGCGATCGCCCAGAAATTCCAGGCGTTGATTGGACTGTTCATAACGCTGCAGTGACGTGAGAGCGCTGGGATGAGTCATGGCTGTATTTATGTATGTGGAATCTTTGAACGTGTAGCCCAGAGCTACTGTCAGCCCTTCCAGTTTCTCCTTCGATAGTGAAGGTCTCTTATCTGCGCCAGCGCGCCGCTGTCTGGTTCGCTTAGGCCGTTCGGTCTTCATGAACCACTCTTCGGCAGTGCCTCGATTACAACAAAGGCCTGAGCCCATGGGTGATCGTCCGTGATTGTAAGATGTATGTGTGCTTCATGATTGCGGGGAACCATTTCCGCCAACCTCGTTGCCGCTCCTCCGGTTAGGGCCATCGTCGGAGCTCCGGACGGCAAATTGACGACCCCCATGTGAGTCCAGTGTACTCCTCGGCGCGGCACACCGGTTCCAAGCGCCTTCGCACAAGCTTCTTTGGCAGCGAACCTTTTTGCATAGGTTTCCGCCTTCAGTCTTCGTTTTTCGGCCTTGGCAATTTCAACAGGAGTATAGACCCGATTGACAAAGCGCTCCCCCCATCGCTCAAGAGTCTTCTCTATACGTTCAATATTGCAGAGATCATTGCCGATACCGATGATCATGCAGAGATCACTTCCCGCGCCTCATCCATCAATGCCCGCATATGCCGTACCGCAGCATCCAGTCCGACAAATACGGCCTCGCCGATTAGAAAATGACCAATATTAAGCTCGGTGAGCTCTGGTATTTCTGCGACTGGCTTTACCGTATCGTAAGTCAGCCCGTGTCCGGCCTGGGGTTCGATACCAATTCGAACGGCTTCGGCAGCACATTCTTTAATCCGATCAAGTTCTGCCATTGCGAGCCCGGCCTCGCCCGCCTGCGATAGCTCTACGTAACGGCCAGTATGAAATTCCGTAATGTCCGCTCCCATCTGTTGTGCTGCGAGCAACTGGACCGGATCGGGCTCGATGAACATAGAAACCCTCGACCCGTTTTCTTTCAACACGCGAACAAACCGCGCGAGATGATTATGTTGCCGGGCCGCGTCAAGCCCGCCCTCCGTTGTCAATTCGGCCCGTTTCTCAGGCACAAACATCACGGTCTCTGGCCGAAAATCCAAAGCGATCTTCAGCATATCGTCGGTAGCGGCCATCTCCATATTGATGGGTAGCTCCGTTGCTGCCCGAATTAGTCTTAAATCACCGTCCCTGATATGCCGTCTGTCCTCCCTCAAGTGCAGAGTTATTCCATCCGCGCCGGCGGCAGACGCAATGGCGGCGGCACGCTCCGGGTCAGGATGAACGCCGCCGCGCGCGTTCCGAATGGTCGCAACGTGATCAATATTGACCCCAAGACGAATACGTTTCGACATCAAGCCAGTCCTCGACTGCCAGGTTTTACAGCTTCTAATTCTTGTAGATCCGGTGGAAGGTTATCCGCGTCATAGTCAGGGAAGTCCACGCTAGCGAGCGCAAGCAGTCTACAGCCAACATCTGCACGCCCATTGGATCGATCTATGATACAGGCCCCACCAACTACCTCTCCTGTTAGATCTTGCAAAGCGTCCACTGTCTCACGAAATGACAAGCCGGTCGTAACAATATCCTCGGCGATCAGCACCCTATCTGTTTCTCCGATGGAGAAACCACGACGGAATGTAAGTTTCCCATCTACTCGCTCGGCGAATATGGCTCGGGCACCGAGATGACGGGCGAGTTCGTATCCAGGTACGATCCCTCCAACGGCTGGCCCAGCTACAACGTCAATACTTCCGAATTCGGCTTCAACTATCGCCGCCAGAGCCTTACAGAGTTTTTCGGATTTCTCAGGCTGTGAAAATACTAGTGCCTTCTGTAAAAAAACGGGACTTCTTCGCCCTGAAGACAGAATGAAATGCCCTTCAAGCAGAGCACCTGCTTCCCTGAATACCTCAAGCACTTCATCCGTTCCCAGCATTCAACGCTCCACTAGCCGCTCCGCAGCATCAACGACGGCGAGAGATCGAAGGGCTGCGAGTATTTGCGTCAGACGCTTTAGATCCTCTACTTCGATATCCAGGTAAAGATCGATGAAGCCGCCGCGTCTTTCACCAGTATCGATTCGTGTGATGTTGGCATTGGCTTCTGCGACGGCAGAACACACGGTAGCCATAACTCCCCGTTTGTTGGCGGCCGTGACATGAACCCGCCCGACTGCAACAGCATCGGTTCGAGCGAGTTCAGTCCATTTAAGATCCACCCACTCATGACCATTATCATCCAACGTGGCTAGAGTTCCGCAGTGGCTCGTATGAACGACGAGGCCGACCTCAGGCCTTTGAATACCAATGATGCGATCACCAGGTAACGGGCAGCAACAACGCCCCATGTGCAGAGCAACGCCGGGAGTTAACTCATCACCAGCTACCAAGAGCGGAGCGGTCTCATCGGTAAGACTTAGTTTGTCGACACCTTCGTCGTCAGATTTAGACGAGCCGGGAAAGGCGATTTCCATCAACTCCGCTGTCTTAAAGCGGCCGCGCCCCAGAGCGCTATAAAGAGCCTCTGTGCTGTCGAACCCAGCCCTGTTTGATACTTCGGCCATATTGATTGCTACGGGATCGAGGCCGTCGCGGCGTATCACGTGCTCGCTCAAACGCCGCCCGAGGATTTCGAATTCGGCCTCCTCGCGCGCTCGAACAAGTCGGCGGATAGCCGATTTGGCCTTGGCCGTTACGGTTAGTGTTTCCCATCCGGAGACGATAGCTGGTGCATTGGATCGAATGATATCCACTACATCGCCATTTTCGAGCGGGCGGCGCAGCGATCTAGGCTCATCGTTGATTTTAACACCTATGCACGTCTCGCCGATGGCTGTGTGGACAGCATAGGCAAAGTCCAGTGGCATCGCTCCTCTGCGAAGGACGATGAGACGCCCCTTGGGTGTGAAAGCAAAAACGTGATCGCGATACATTTCGAGCTTCGCGTGTTCCAGAAACTCATCCGGATCGGCGCTGTTCTCAATCAAGTCAGCGAACGCCTGAAGAGAAGCGTCAGGATCGAGCCCGACCTTTGCCGCAGCCTCTCTATCAAAGCCATAGTTATTGTTCTTATATCCCCAGTGCGCCGCTACGCCTTTTTCAGCAGTCTCGTGCATCTCCTCGGTGCGGATCTGCAATTCGACCATACGGTTACCTGACCCAAGTATTGTGGTGTGAAGAGACCGATAGCCGTTTGGTTTGGGGCGCGAAATGAAGTCGCGAAATCTCTCCTGCAAGCATTCCCAACGCTGATGAGCGGCACCAAGTACACGATAACAGTCATCCGTTTTTTCGACTATTACTCGAAATGCAAAGATATCTGCGACCTGACGAAATGATATCGACTTACGCTCTAGCTTTCGCCAAATCGAATAGGGCTGTTTGCGGCGACCAAACAATTGCGCATTAATTCCAACTGCAGCTAGGAGTGCTTTGAGATCGGTCTCCACCCGATCAATATTGTCGGCGTTCGCCGTGGTAATATTGTCCAACTCCTCCAAGATCATATCCCGAGCCGTTGGATTTATCTGAGCAAAGGCGAGGTCTTCCAATTCGGAGCGGATTTCGTAAAGGCCAATTCGACCAGCGAGTGGCGCGTAAAGATCCATTGTCTCGCGTGCTATGCGCTGGCGTTTTTCAGCCTTCTTAATGAAGTGAAGCGTTCGCATATTGTGCAGTCGGTCCGCCAGCTTCACGAGCAGAACGCGAACATCGCTGGTGGTTGCAAGGATGAACTTCTGAAAGTTTTCCGCCTGTTTTGATGCGCTACTGCGGTAGTTGATTTCGCTCAGCTTCGTAACGCCATCAACCAGCTTGCCCACTTCAGGTCCAAAACGGTGGATGATTTCGTCGAGGCTGGCGTCGGTATCTTCCACGGTGTCGTGAAGGAGCCCAGCGATTATAGTGTGCTCATCGAGCCGTAGATCCGCCAATAGCCCCGCAACGGATACCGGATGGGAAAAATACGGGTCGCCAGAAGCTCTCTTCTGTTCTCCATGCTTTGCTACCGCAAAAACATAACCGGCATTCAGCAGATCCTCATCCGCATCTGGATGATATGCCTTTACCTTTTCAACGAGCTCGTACTGTCGAAGGAACCGCCCGGTGCTCTTCGCGGGGGCAGCCGAAGCGGTCTGTTCCGCAACACGGGCTGCATCTCCATCCATGATGGCACGTTCCTAGTAGCGGTCGTCCCGTCCAGCTTCGAGCTCGACCTGA
>JBCCIW010000254.1:0-4716 GCA_039028055.1 Pseudomonadota bacterium
CCTTAGAAACATTGTGCCACTCAGAGGTGGAACAAAGGTGCGCTTTCGCCTCGGGTTGTAGATTTCAGGAGGACAGATCTTGTCTCCATTCCGTATTCTCATTCTTTTAATTGCCGCGGGTGCCGCAATGGGGGTTGCCTTCCTGGTCCGCTCTGCGACGTCAGCGCCAGCAGTGGCAACCTCGACGGAGGTGCAGGTTGAAACCGTCAAGGAGGCGGTCGAAGTCTCCGAGGTCGAGGTTTTGGTCGCCGCCAGGGACTTGCGGATTGGCGAGGTGATGACGCCGGAAGATCTGCGTTGGGCTTTGTGGCCTGAAAAAGAGCTGAACCCGAACTTCTTCGTGAAGGACAGCAGCACCGACAAGATTGAAGACCTCTCCGGGATGGTTGTCCGGCAGTACATTTATGAGCGTGAGCCATTGGTCGCTCAGCGGATCGTCGAGCGCGGCGATACCAGTGTGCTGGCGGCGCTTGTGTCCCCGGGCATGCGGGCCGTCTCGATGGAGATTTCGACCGAGACCGCTTCCGGTGGATTTATTCTTCCTGAAGACCGGGTGGATGTGATCCTGACATATGAGACCGAGCGCTTCACCCGCGAAGGCGTCGTCGAGGAAATCGAAAGCGTCGTGATCATCGAGAATGCTCGTGTCCTCGCGATTGATCAGGGGCTTCGGACAGATGACGAGACCGCGACGCTGGTCGGATCAACAGCAACGTTGGAACTTTCACCAGATGACGCCGCATTGATCGCCTATGGCGAGCGTGAAGGTCAGATGTCGCTAGTTTTGAGAAGCATGTTCGACGCGGTTCAGGCGGGCGACACTGTGGTTTCTCGGGCAAGTGAATTCGCAGCGGGACGTGAAACCAGTTCAGTTACCGTGTTTCGAAATGGCCGCATTCGCGAGGCCGGCGGCACACGTGGTGGAGAGTAGGCAGTGAGAAAAGCTTCATTAGGCGTAGCAATCGCCGCGATCCTTGCCGCAAGTGCGGGCGGTTTCCCAGCTCAAGCGCAGAACCTCATGGACGTGACGATTACCGAGGCTGGCAGTTCTAATGTCAGTGAGAATATTGTCATTTCTCTGAATAAGTCCGTGGTCGTTGAGTTGGGCACGCAGGCATCTGACGTTGTGATTACCAACCCGGAAATCGCGGACGCTACAGTTCAAACCGCTTCGCGCATGATCCTCAGAGGTGTCAGTGTCGGCCAGACCAATGCGTTCGTTTTCGACCGCTTCGGGAACCAACTTCTAAATCTGGAAATCCAGGTCGAGCCCGACACCGCTGCACTTGAAGAGCTTCTTCGCCGCCACGTGCCGGATGCGCGGGTGAAAATCGAATCGGTCAACAACAGCATTCTGCTTACCGGATATGTCGACAGTCTTAGCCAGGCTGATCAGGTTGTTCGTTTGACGAATGCCTATATCGGGCAGAATCCGGCATCGAACGTCGAAGAGCTGGACCAGGCTACCGTTGTAAACATGTTGGAAATCGGCGCGCGCGACCAGGTTCTGCTCCAGGTTCGTGTGGTTGAAATGCAGCGCACGCTCATCAAGCAGCTCGGTATTAACCTCGACGGCAACACGTCATTCGGGGAGTTGCAGGGCGAACGGATTGCACGGGTTTTCCCGAACGGACCGACGGCGGCGAACATCTCTGACCTTGAGTCCGCTGGACCGTTCCAGAGCAATTTCGGCTTCTCCACCGCAAACACATTCGCTGTAGCGGGTGCGGCTCTCGGCGGTTTGTCCGCAGGTGGATTGTTCACGAATCTCGTCAACGGGCAGGATGAGCAATCCAATCTGGGACTTGCGATCCAGGCTCTCGAGCGTGTCGGTATCATTCGTACACTTGCAGAACCCAACATTGCTGCGCTGTCCGGTGAGCCGGCAAATTTCCTTGCCGGCGGTGAGTTTCCGGTTCCTGTTGCGCAGGACGCTGATGGGGGGATTACAATTGAATTCCGACCCTTCGGTGTCGGGTTAGGATTTACACCAATCGTACTATCCGAGGGCAGGATATCTCTCCGTCTTTCCACGGAGGTTTCCGAGCTTTCGACCGCAGGAGCATTTACCGACTCCGCCGCGACAGGTGTGACCGATGACGGACAGATCATCACCGTACAGAATGCTACCATTCCGGCGCTCGTTGTCCGCCGTGCAGAGACTACTGTCGAGCTTCCATCGGGCGGATCAATGATGATTGCAGGCCTGATCGAGTCTACGAGTACCCAAACGATCGATCAGCTGCCTGGGCTTCGTAACGTGCCAGTGCTCGGAGCACTTTTTCGCTCCCGAGACTTCCTCGATGAGCAGACCGAGCTCGTGATCATCGTGACGCCTTATCTGGTCGAACCGTCTGCTCAATCGGACTTCAGGACGCCGGACGAAGGGTTCGCGAACGCGAGCGATGCGAAGACCGTTCTGTTTGGCGAGCTTAACCGTACATACGGGCTGGGTGAGCGCAAAATTGAAGCTGAAGAGTATGCCGCTCCCGTCGGCTTTATCGAAGAGTAGGACCGCAGATCATGAAGATCAAAAACGTATTTCTTTCGGGCGTCACAGCTGTCTCGCTGGCCGCATTGTCTGCTTGCGGCTCCAGTGGTGTGGCCGCCGTGCCTGTCGATTATATTGAAACACCGACATTCGAGCGTCATGAGATCGGCGTAAAGCAACGGACAGAGGTCCTGGAAGTGGATGTGAACCCCGCGGACGTGATGTTGCCGCGTGAGGATCGCGACCGCATTAAGAACTTTGTACGAGCCTATGCCGACAGGGGACATGGCCCGCTGACAATGCTTCTGCCGGAAGGGAGTTCCAACCCTCAAATGGCTATCAACTCTGTCGTTGAAGCACGCGAAATCGCCTTTGCGTACGGCGTCGAATACGAAGAGATTGAAGGCGGTGCGACGCGTGCGAGCAATGGCATGGCAAAGCTCTTTCTTTCTTTCAAGAGCTATGAGGCTATCGCGCCGGAGTGTGAGACATTGGCGACAATCAGCGTTTCCTCACCGCGCTTGAATAATGAGCTACCAAATTTTGGTTGTACGGTCCGTGCCAATCTCGCGGCGATGATCGCGGATCCGGCAGACCTTCTCGGACAGAGAGGGCTTGATGCTGGTGATACGGTCCGCAGACAGACAACATTCGATCTGTATCGCCGCGGCGAGCAGACTGGCGCAGAGCGTAATCAGGGCGAGCGTGGAACGCTGTCCGACGCTGTGGATGATCAAGGCTAATCGGACGAGGAAGGGACCTAGAAAATGGCGAATGAAAGCGCGCTTTTTGAAGATGATTTTCCTCTGGACCTGGAAGACGATACCGGGGCGCAAGGGGCATCAGAGGGTACGGATCAAGAGGCAATTGATCCCGATCTAGATGTATCCGGTAATGCGGATGAAATGACATCTGTTCATGATGTTGATCTGCCTGACCCGGATGGCGGCGAGCGTCCGATTCCTGCGATCTCCATGCGAGTCTTCTACGAAGTTGATAATACTGCCAATCTGATCGAGACGATTGCGCTAGACCGCCGTATGCGGAGTGTCGATGTCGAGGCGATCCAGGGTGGCCTCACAGCCGCGATTGAATACCTCCAGGAAAACGTGACACCGAATCTATTGGTGCTCGAATCTCATTTACCAGCGGCACAGATGATCGAACAGATTGATGCGCTGGCTGAGCATTGTGATCCTGGCGTGCAGGTGATGGTCATCGGTGCGACGAATGATATCGCTCTATACCGTCAATTGGTGTCGAGGGGCGTCAGCGAATATCTAGTGCCACCGGTGAAACCGCTTCAGGTTATTCGCGCGATTGGAACACTGTTCGCTGATCCGGAAACGCCTTTCCTCGGAAAGTCGATCTCCGTTGTCGGTGCCAAAGGAGGGGTTGGAGCTTCCACAATTGCACACAATCTTGCCTGGTCGATTGCCGAGAATGCGCGTCTCAATACAACATTGATTGATCTCGATATTTCTTTCGGGACGACGGCTCTGGACTTCAACCAGGAAGGCACACAATCGGTTGTTGATGCACTCCTTGCACCAGAGCGAACTGATGAGGCGGTTATTTCCCGTCTGCTGACGAAGGCGACGGATCGCTTGTCCCTGTTTACGGCACCGGCAACGATCAATGACGAACTCGACATCTCTCAGGACGCCTATGACGTCGTTATCCAGGCTGTGAGACGCACCGTTCCTTATGTCGTTATGGATTTGCCGCACATCTGGTCGACCTGGCTCAGTACGACACTGGTCGCGTCTGACGAAGTGATGCTTGTTTGTCAGCCAGATCTCGCATCGCTGCGGAATGGCAAGAACATCATTGACCGTCTGAGGGCAGAGCGGCCGAACGACAATCCGCCGCGGCTGATTCTAAACATGGCGGGTGTGCCGAAGCGGCCCGAGATTCCTGTGAAAGACTTTGCGCAGGCGATCGGCGTGGAACCTGAAGTGGTTCTGCCGTTCGATCCTCAGCTCTTCGGAACTGCTGCGAATAATGGACAGATGATTTCTGAAACAGAGCCGGATGCGAAGTCAACGATGGCGATCAACCACCTTGCGACGCTTATTACCGGGCAGGCTGTAAATGTTCCGAAGAAGTCTTTTGTTCAGAAGTTTTTGGGCAAATAGGGCTGCTTAGCAGGGTAGTATATTATGTCATTCGGGAAACGCGCTCAGGGAATTCCGGCACCTATCACCAAACCGGTTGCCTCGGTA
>JBCCIW010000255.1:0-4710 GCA_039028055.1 Pseudomonadota bacterium
CAGCCACGATGGCCGCGAAGGTCTGTCCGAAAGTCTTGGTCGATCTCATACTTAAGTCCTGTCCTTGAAGATGAGCGCGCTTACGCTCTGATTTACTTATCTTAACCCACTAAATTTGGTTATTAAAAATCATTTATAGAAAATCTTGAAATAAGGCGATTTTCAGCCCTCTTTTGTCCGAATATGAGCCACGGATTCCAACGTCCGATGAACAGGACACTTGTCAGCAATTTCCATAACGCGCGATCTCTGTTCATCTGATAGATCACCTTCGATTGAAATGACACGCTCAAACACGTCAATTCGGCTACCCTGCTCGCAATTCTCACAATCCTCAGCGTAGTCCTTTGCGTGGGTGACTTGAACACCGATCTTGCCAATCGGCCACTGCTTTCTTTCTGCGTACATCCGAATGGTCATTGTTGTGCAGGCACCTAGGCCCGCTGATACTAGATCATAAGGAGACGGCCCCGTATCATCGCCGCCTACAGATGTCGGCTCATCGGCAAAAAACGCATGTCGGCCTGTCTCAATTTTTGCTTGGAACTTTCCAAATCCGCTCTCTTCGACCTTCACACCGTCGGCGACGCTTTTCACTGTTTCTTTTGAATTTTCTGGCTCTATGTAGCGCTCAAACCAAGCTGAAATGACATTTGCCGCAAAGATCGCGTCCGCTTTCCTGGAAAGGAGATGGTCAGCTCCGTCGAGACTGACAAAACTCTTTGGATGACGTGCGCTTGTGAATAGCCCCGTTGCGTTATCGAGTCCGACAACATCATCGAGCGGGGCGTGAAGCACTAACAGCGGACGACCGAGTTTTGCAGCGGCTTCCCTCACCTTCGCACCCGATACATCTTCAACGAATTGCTGCTTGATTGTAAAAGGCCGCCCAGCCAGATCGACCTCAGCCTGTCCTGTACTTTCGATTTCGTCCAGTCGCGACCCAAATTGATGGATCACATGGTCTGCGTCTGATGGCGCGCCAATGGTCGCCACCGCCCGAACGCTCGGCAACCTTTCCGCCACAGCCACCACTGCAGCACCACCAAGGGAGTGGCCGATCAGCAGTTGAGGCGCACCGTAAGCCTCTTTCAACCAGGCGGCAGCGGCCTCAAGATCGTCGAGATTTGTAGAGAAGTTGGTATCCGAAAAATCACCCTCTGATGCGCCCAGACCAGTAAAGTCAAAGCGAAGGAGCCCAATTCCGCGCTCGGTGATTGACGTCGCGATTTGCCTCGCGGCCGCAATGTCCTTCGAACAGGAGAAACAGTGAGCGAATAGGGCGAATGCGCGCACTTCGCCATCTGGAAGATCCAATCGGCCAGAAAGCGTCTGCCCGGCTGAACCTTGAAATGTAACAGATTTCCGCATGGTAATCTCCTAGTTAGGACGTCGCCTGTACGCACACCTAATCGATTACGTCAGTTTTGGAAGTCAGAGGGTGGTCCCGTTGTCGTGATCAAAGCTCTCGGGTTCGACAGGTTCGACAGACTCAGACCCTTCTCCACTCAGCCGCATCAAAACGATACCAACGCTGCCAAGCAGCAGGATTGTGAACGGCAACGCCCATAAGATCAGTCCCGACATGCCGCGTGTTGACGGCCGAAAAAGAACGAATTCACCGTACCGGCTTTCAAACCATGCGCGCACATCCGCATCGCTCGCGCCGTCGCTGACCATTTCGCGCACCCGGACACGCATGGTCCCGGCAATCTCCGCAGAGCTTTGGGAAATCGGCTCATTCTCACAGGCAACGCAACGTATCTCCTGCATCAGTCGTTGCGCGCGCGCCTCTGCTGACGGATCTTCAAGAGGTTCCTCGAATGCCATCAGCAGAGGCAGGAGGACAAATGCCAGCCAGTACCTCATACGATGATTTCCGGAACGTCTGCAGAGGCAATGTCTTTCTGTTCCGCCTGCGCCTGAAGTTTTGGTTGTTTGCGAGGCACCATTGCCATACCCCCACCTAACGCCATGAGAGCGACACCAAAAAAGACGAGGTCGATGAAAGGGTTGAAATACACTCGAAATGTCCAGAGTGTTCGCCCGTCTACGACCCGGCGATCCCCCAGCGCAGCGTAGAGATCACCTCGGAGTGTCTTAAGGATCGCCGTTTCAGTCGTGGGCATTCGAGCGGCAGGATAGAACCGCTTCGACGGCGTCAGCACGGCCTCTTTTTGTCCTGACGTCGCAACCAACGTGCCTTCATCGGAATACCAGTTAGCCCCCTCTCCCGACTGCACCTTTTCAAGCGTTAGTGTCCATCCCGCGACTTCTGCGCTGTCGCCCTGCCCCAGAGCGATGGTCCTTTCATAAGACGCGCCCGTCTCCACAACGGCCCCTATGATGAAAATTCCCAGACCCGCATGGGCAAACGTCATACCCCAAACCCGGACAGGCAGACGGAGCAATCTCCTTGGAGTAACCGCCCGGCGCAGAAGCTCGCGTCCAGCGCCAAACAGCAGCCACACACCGAGGGCGATACCTACTGCAGCGCCGAGAGGAAGATCGAACAGGAGCCATAGGGAAAGTACGATAACGCCTGCGACGGCTCCCGCGATCGACGCAAACAGCCACTGCCACTCGACAGCCATCCGTCCCCAACTCCAGCTCTGTACGATTGGCAGGGAAACCAGCAACGCGCCGAGCAAGGGCGAGAACGTCAGATTGAAATAGGGCGCGCCGACCGACATCTGCCGCCCGGTCATCTCAGCGAGCAGAGGAAACAGCGTGCCTATCAAAACAGTAAGTGTGGCAACTGCAAGCACGAGATTGTTGACCATCAACGCGCCTTCACGGCTGACAAGCACCCAATCGGAACCGCCTTTTAAAGCGGGCGCTCGCCATGCGAATAGTCCAAGGGCAGCGCTGCCATATATCAGTAGGCCGGTCAGTAGGAGGCTGCCGCGCAATGGATCGACAGCAAATGCGTGTACAGATGTCAGAACCCCCGAACGGACAAGAAACGCACCAAGAAGCGAAAAACAGAACGCCAGAACCGCAAGCAAGGCCGTCCAGGCCGCGAAACTACCACGCTTTTCGGTTACGATGATGGAGTGAAGCAAGGCCGACCCCAGCAGCCATGGCATAAGAGACGCGTTTTCGACCGGATCCCAGAACCACCAGCCGCCCCAGCCCAGCTCGTAATATGCCCAGTAGGCCCCGAGGGCGATCCCGATCGTGAGGGGCACCCAGGCAGCAAGCACAAATCCGCGAGTAGCCCTCGCCCATTGTCGATCAATACGCCCTTCGATCAAACCAGCAGCCGCCAACGCAAAGACGAAGGAAAACCCGACATAGCCGAGATACAAAAGCGGTGGATGTATCGCCAGCGCCGGATCCTGAAGAAGCGGATTGAGCCCGGCTCCCTGCAGCGGAGCCGGATTCAGCCGCAGATAAGGATTTGAAGCGAACAGGAGGTAGGCCAGAGATCCGCTGGCGACAGCCCCTTGTACTCCCAGGGCACGCGACTCGAAAATAGGTCGCCCGGTATCCAGCCGAAGCGCGCCTGCAACTGAAAATCCGATGACGACCAGACACCAGAGAGCCATCGATCCCTCATGGTTTCCCCAGGTACCAGCCACCTTGTAGATCAGAGGCTTCAAAGTGTGAGAGTTCTGAGCAACCAGCGAGACCGAAAAATCGGACGCAACGAATGCCATGATAAGGAAGAAGAACGAGATGCCCATGATGCAAAGAGCGGATACGGCCATGCGGGCCGCCATGGGCCGGTTCCCACGTAACCCGTACCAAGTCTGCACCACGCTCGCCGCCAACGCGAGGAACCCCGCAAGATGGCCTGCCTCTATCAACTTTTTGGGCCTTCTACGTCGGCCAGCTCGCGCGGAACGTAATTTTCATCATGTTTGGCGAGCAACTGTTGGGCGACAAACACGCCGTTTTCATTAAAGACGCCTTCGGCAACCACACCTGCGCCTTCTTCAAACAAGTCAGGCGCAATTCCCTCGTACACAACGGAGATACTGTGAGCATCATCAATCACGCGGAAACTGATTTCGGTAGATGTAGAATAGGTCAGCGATCCAACGGCAACAAAACCACCGATTTTTCCGGATAGGCCGGGTATTGGACCTCCATTTTGTGCCAGTTTGGTCGGCGTCCAGAACAAATTTGCACTCTCCTGAACAGCGAGCACGACAAGGGTAGCAGCCACGACCAGAAGTGCCGCAGCGACGCCCACAATACGAAGTCTACGCGTTCGAGGTCTCATTAGGAGTGGGTATAGGGTAATTTGCTCGACTGACCAGATGGCTTGCTGCCGCAGGGTTTTCAGTCAAATGCACCAGACTCAGCTTGTTCCACGAGGGATTCGAGCATCGCCGCTTGCGCCCCTCCTTCAGGCAAGGCTCCTCCAACAGCGTCCCAGCGGCTTTTCGCCAATGGCCTGTCACCGGATTGCCAGTCAGCGAGCCCGGCCATAAACCCGGCGCGAACCTGACTCGGATCAATCGCGACAGCGCGCGCATACAATCGCTTGGCCTCCTGACTAATCTGGCCCTCATTTAAAACTGTTAAAACGTCAGCCAGCGAAATAAGTGCAGGAAGAAAAGATGGGTCACGGCGAAGTGACGACTGATAGGCCCGAACGGCATCCGTACCACGCCCTTGTCCGCGCATGATCTCACCAATGATGAAGTGCGGCTGCGGCGCATCGGGATACTGCCGCACTTGCTGCTCAGCAAGAGCGAG
>JBCCIW010000256.1:0-4709 GCA_039028055.1 Pseudomonadota bacterium
GGATGGTGCATCATCCGATGGGTCCAATAGAACCATGTGTCTAGCCCGATCGCGAAAAGAACGATCGAAGCTGGGATCCACCAAGCCGGATATTTGCTTGCGTCGCCATAGACTTTGAAAAAGTCGACGCCAAAAAGCTTTTCCGCGGATAGCTCCACAAAGGTGTACGCAACAATGAAGACCAGAATACTCTGCAGCGAGTTTTTCAGTTCGCGGCGAACCTGCTTGTTCAATAGCCTACGAGGTGGGCGTTTTCGGATCTGACGTCTCTTCAGGATCGGCCTAAGCAGCACCCATGTGATTAGGAAGATGCCGACTGTTCCAAATAGGTAACGGAAGCTCTCCATTCTTAACCCCGGCAAAAGATTACCTGATAGATCGCTGAAAAACTCGACTATGAAATCCATCACATTCATCCCTTCGCTGTTGTCGGACGCAAGAGACGGGATTGGGGTCGCGGATGCTCGTCGAATTCGGAAAAAGCGCTCTAATTTTTGAAAGCGACGAGGATTTTTCAGCTTTGATCAGCGAGCGCACGTGAGCGAAACGCGGTCGGCGTAACCCCTTCAGCGGCCTTAAAGGCTCGATTAAAAGGGGCCAGAGATCCGAAACCTGCATCCATGGCGATGGTCAGAACCGGAACGCGAGCCCGTTCGGCATCTGCAAGAACTGATTTGGCGTAATCAAGACGATAGCCATTTAGGAAACTGGCAAAGTTGCGGTGACCTATACCATTGTTGATCAAGTTGCGAAGCTGGTGCTCCGGCACCCCGAGCTTTCCGGCCAATAGGCCTATTGTGAGGCCTGGCTCTGCCCAAAGGCGATCTTGATCCATAAGTTCAAGAAGCCGCCTATGAGCAGCAGCATCGCGAGGATCGATGGACGGCGACCTCGGTTCGGGTATCTGGACTGACTGAAAGAGAAGCACTTCGGGTTGCAGCCGTAAGGCCCAGAAATACAAAAAAACCATAATCGGAAGAGTTACCAGAGCCGTCAACGCGATTGATCGATCTCCTGCGCCGGCAGCTTGAAGTACATTTTCCCCAATCACCGAGATACTCAGGGCAGCAATTATCATGCATATGAAAAACACCCTAAAGCGCCGTCGGCGATTGACGAGATCTTCTTGAAAACCGCTGACCAGTTTCCAAATCAAGTGGCCTATAAGCGCAAAAGTTACCCCATCAGTCATATGGCCCCACCACTGGGGCAGGCTGTTCATCCACCCAAGATCTATGAAGCGATAGGGATATACATTGATCCCATAGATGATCATACCGAGCCAGTGGACCGGCTTCAGCGTAAAATCCTCTTCAAAGAGTGCCAGGGCCGTCCACCAAACAAATGCGATGGCGCAGGCGTCGGTCAATCTTAGAGGTACTCGAAGCGACATTGGAGCTTCTGGCAGCTGCAAGAACAAAGCGGACATGGAAATGGCCGTCAAACATGCAAACCTAATGGCCTTATGCTGCCAGCCATCCCTAATGGCCAAACCCAGAAATATCAGAAGCAGAGTTGCGGTCGATATACGAAGAACAACGTCAGCCGTTTCCACGCAGATAGCTACTAGCTAGCCAGCATCTTCAAGCTTGACGCCATAAAGCTCCAGCCGATGATCCACAAGTTTGTAACCGAGCTCTTTGGCAATGAATTCCTGCAAGCGCTCAATTTCCTCATTCTGAAACTCGACAACGTCTCCAGTTCGGACATCAATCAAGTGATCATGGTGTTCTTCGGTCACTTGCTCGAAGCGCGAACGTCCATCTCTGAACTCGTGTCTTTCGATGATGCCTGATTCCTCGAAGAGCTTGACGGTCCGATACACCGTTGCAAGAGAGATGGATGCATCCAATGCGTTCGCTCGGCGATGAAGTTCTTCCGCGTCGGGATGATCTTCGGAATCTCCAAGCACTCGGGCAATTACCCGGCGCTGATCTGTCATACGCAGACCCTTATCAATGCAAGCCTGTTCCAAGTTTGTCATCTTCTCTAAATGCCCTTTCCGATTAAGGAAGTCTAGTGATCGCGCGGCACATGATTAATGCGTCGATTTTTTCAAACCCTGGCCGCGAATAGTATTTTCGCCGCTTGCCTTCAACCCGAAAACCCAACCTTTTGTAAAGCAAAAGTGCCGCAACGTTGTCTTCGGCCACTTCCAGGAAGAGTTTTGTGCAGCCCCGCGCGCTAAGATGTTGCTTGCCGTTTTGCAGGAGCGCAGTTGCTACCCCTTGCCGACGTTCAGAAGAAGAAACAACTATGGTCAGTATCTCCGCCTCATCCTCGACGCGTTGAAACAGAACGAATGCACGGAGGTCAGGGTTGTTTCCAGAGATCGCACCAATGCCGACTGTGTTCGGGCGCGCCAGTACGTCGAGTATCGATTTCTCGTCCCAGGGGCGATCAAACCCTTCGCAATGGAGTTCTGCAAGTTCGCTCGTGTCAGCTCGCCCGAGTATTCGAAAACCGATGGCCTTCATCGAGAAGGAGACATGGGTTTGGCGTCCGGCATGCGCGCATATGTTGGGTTGGGCGGGTGCCGCTGTGGTATCAGGTTTCCGGCCAATTGGGCGGCCCAAGCGGCAATCGGTGTTGCCTCTATAGTCTCGCCAAGTTCGTTTTCCGTAACTTCAGTTACGGAGCTATTGCCAACACCGTGTTTGAGGGTTTGCACCCACCAGGTTCGGCCAGGCGGTCTTTTTTGCGCGGGCAGGGCAGTTTTGACCAACCCTGCAGATCCCGGGGAAATGCCTGCTTCGAGGGATGTGACGCCGACAATATCGATTTTTAGTGCGAGGGCGAGGCCGCGCGCGAAGGCGACGCCGATACGTATCCCCGTGAAACTGCCCGGGCCCGTCACGACAGCGATGCGGTCGAGGTCGGCCAGTTTGCACCCGCCTTCCGCAAGCAGGTCCTCAAGCAAAGCGGGCAGGCGCGCCTCGTGACCGCGAGGTGCCGTATCGAGGCGAGTTGCGAGCGTTTCCCCGTTTCTGACCAGGGCAAGATCAGCGGCGGCGAGGCATGTATTGATGCCCAGGATCAGCATGTTTCGCTACAGGACAATGCAGGCTTCATCGAACTCCAGCCGCGGCAGCCGCTCAAAAATCCCGTCCTTGTCGCCATAGCCAAGATTGCAGAGCCAGTTGGATCTCCAGCGCGACCGCTCCCCGGTAAGAAATTCTGCATCTACCCCGGCATTGTCGAAGCCGGACATGGGGCCGCAATCGAGGCCGATCGCCCGCGCAGCAATAAGGAAATAGGCACTTTGCAGCGAGCCGTTCCGGAAGGCGTGGACCTCGCGCTGGTCTTCATCTGCAAACCAGTCCTTTGCTGACGGTTCGTGGGGGAATAGCCGCGGCATCTGCTCATTGAAATCGAGATCATGGGCGATGATGACAGTCCATGGAGCCGTCATCGTCTTTTCAGTGTTTCCCTCGGAAAGGAATGGTTTCAGCCGCTCCCGCGCTTCACCCTGCGAAATGAAAATAAAGCGGGCAGGACTGCCGTTGGCACTCGTCGGCCCCCACTTCGTCAATTCATAGATCGCCCGCATCAGCGTTTCCGGAACGTCCCGGTCCTGCCAGCTATTATAGGAGCGTGCGCGCCTGAAAATCGTGTTCAGCGCATCATCATTTACCGGGTCAGCCATGGAGAAGTCCTTATGCGAGGCGTGTCTACGCCCGCTCTAGACCCTGATCTATCCAACGGCAACAGGCCCCGGCCGACACCAACAAACACACCAGGAATCGGCGCGGTTGGTGTATTGGTGTTCTGAAGGCGCGTTTCAGGCGCTTTCGGCGGCCAGAATTGCCGAGAGTCCCGAATAGTAGTTAGCGAATTCCGGCGACCATCCAAGCACGGATTTTGTGCGCCCATTGGCGATCCGCTTGCACTCCGAATAGAAGCTTCGCGCCATGTCGCTGAGCTCAGCCGTCTCGAACGGTTCGTCAGGCGGAATGTCGACGCCGATCAGCTCCGCGGCGTGGGCAATCACGTCCTGCGGCGGGGCAGGGTAGTCGTCGCAAAGATGCAGAATGCCCGTTGTTTCGGGTCTCTTGAGCCGTGCTTCAAGCCCCGAGGCAATGTCATCCACATGAATGCGCGAGAAGACCTGACCCGGTTTGACAATGCGTTTTGCCTGTCCACCGCGCAGGCGCGCAAAGGCTGACCGGCTGGGTCCGTAAATTCCGGGTAGCCGGACGATGGCGACAGCTCCGGCAACACTCTGCCATTGAAGCTCCGCGAGTACGCGGCGGCGCGCACGGTCACTTTGCGGGTTCACCGGCGTCCATTCGTAGGCCCAGTTGCCGCCAAGGTCGCCGTAAACGCCGGTCGTCGACAGATACGTGATCGACGCGGCAGTCTCCGGATTTTGAGCCGCGAGAAATGCCGGACAGCCAAGATCGCCCGGAGGCGCAGAAATTAGCCAGTGGGCACCTTCCGGAACTGAAATGTCCTCCGATCCATCCCAGACCGTAATCTCGAAGCCGACGGCGCGAAGCCGCTCGGCTTTGTCTTCGGACCTGACCGTGCCCGCTACGCGCCAGCCCGCTGCGATCAATCGCCGCCCGAGGGTTTCTGCCGAATAGCCGAGGCCAAAGGCGAAAAGCAGGTCTTGCTGCAATGTCATTTGCGCTCCTTCGCCTTGGCATCTAAGCAAATTTTATGACATTTCGGGAGTTACCAACGTGTTTCTCATTTCGGCTCTTTTA
>JBCCIW010000257.1:0-4670 GCA_039028055.1 Pseudomonadota bacterium
CGTTTGAAACTGTCTAGTAATGTTGACGCATTCATCCTTTCGACAGGCTGTTCCTGACGATTTCGATCACTGCCGAACTATCATCAAGGCAGGATCGAAGAGTTTCTATGCGGCATCCCTTCTCCTCCCCAAAGGCGTGCGTACGGCGGCCTATGCGACCTATGCCTTCTGCCGCGAAGCTGACGATGCCATTGATCTAGGAACGGATCCGAAAGAAGCTATCAGTACACTGACGCATCGTCTAAACCTGATCTATGCCGGACGACCTTTGGACGACCCAGTTGATCGTGCATTCTCCGATGTGGTCGCAAACTGGGGTATGCCTCGTACGCTGCCGGATGCGCTTCTTGAAGGGTTGATCTGGGACAGCGAAGGCCGTCGGTACGAAACGTTCGACGATCTCATCGCCTACTGCACAAGAGTGGCAGGTGCCGTAGGGGCAATGATGACGACGCTTATGGGAGCGACGTGTGAAACGGCGGCGGCGCGGGCCACGGACCTCGGCGTTGCAATGCAGCTGACCAATATCGCCCGGGATATCGGCGAAGATGCCAGGGCGGGCCGCATCTATGCGCCACTGGAATGGCTGCGCGAGGCGGGCATTGATCCAGCGGAATTCGTTGCGAAGCCAGAGTTTGATGAGAAAATTGAAGTCGTCACGAAACGCCTTCTCGATGCGGCTGAGCCGCTCTATGAGCGCGGGCTGACGGGCGCTGCTCTTTTGCCCAGCGGATGTCGAACAGCCATTATTTCCGCGGGTCTGATTTACAAGGATATCCGCCGCTACATTCAACAAAACGACCATGACTCTGTGACCTACCGCGCTTTCGTTCCGAAGCGGCGCAAACTGGAACTGGTCGCGCTGGCCTCTGCCTACCCGGCGCAGATCGCCGCGCTGGACCCTGCCCTGCCGCAGAATGACTATCTCGTGAAAGCCATTGTTTCGCAGTCTCTCCAAGGGGCCGAACCGAAAATGCCGTCCCGTGCGGTCTGGCTGCTCGACCTGTTTCTGCGCGTCGAACAAAGAAAGCGAGCCGGGCATCCGCATAGCGGGGATTACTGAGACAGACGATGCGAGGTTTTCCGGGTCAGAGATCGATCATCGGCCGCAAATTGACACCAACCCATATACCAGGTTTTGGCGCGGTTGGTGTTTTGCACCGCAACTGATTTTATTGAGGTTTTTCCATCCCGTTTATGGAAGTGAATTTTCGAAGCGTATGCAGAAGACTCTGAGGAGGCGATTTCGACCCGGTGTACCGGGTCCTCACCGCGCGGCGATGGTAGATAATGATTGCCATGCCGGTGACGAGGGGGAATGCCCACAGCACAGGTGCCAAAGCCAATGCAGGCATCAGACGCACAGCTCCGAAGGCGAGGAAGGCCGTGTAAACGGAAATGCCCGCGCCGACGATCGCCTTGATATGCTCCAGCTGCCACTCATAGCGCGCCGGCTTGTCCTGCATGATGAAGACCATGTTCGTGCCGAAGGCGGCGATGCCGACAAAGGAAATGCCGATCATCATGACCTGACCAATGAGCAGGCCCTGTATGGCGCAGTTCAGGGACGAAATGATCAGGGCGAACTGGAGGAACAGGCTGAACGGGGCCCGGTTCGTGGTGTGGTTCCCCTTGTTCTTGAGAACGCGCCAGCCATGCCAGGCGAGGTTGATTGTGAGGATCGCGAGATAGAGCATCATCCAGCCAAAGATGCCGCGAATGAAGGGGGCGTTGTAAAGCTCGGGGTGCTCGGCAAGCTTCGGATGGGTGGGCAATGGCGCGATCAGAGTTGTTGTCGCCATGCCGACGGCCATGGTTCCGGTGAACAGCATGCTGAAAGTGAAGATCTTGCCCGACCAGCGATGGGATTTGCCGCCTTTCTTCGTCAAGACTGGAACCCAAAAGCTGATCAGTCCGGGCACACCGCCGATGATGTGCAGGATCACGAGCATGACGAAGAAATCGTGGACATGGAGGTGCATTCTATGGACCCCCGCTCAATGAGTACTGCCGATCAATCCGGAGTTTGTGACCATGCTCGCTGAATTGGCCAGGGAAACCTACGTTCCGCCACGGCCTGCCCTGTTGCCCCCGGTGGCTGCGCTTGTCCGCACGATGCGTCGGGGCGACGGGAACCTGCTGAACCTGCTTCCGGCTGCCGCTTATCGGAAACGCGCCTGCGAGCTCGGCTATTCGCGTCGCTCGATCAAGCTGTTCAACGATCCGGAGCTGGTGCGCCAGATCATGGGGGATGACGGGTCGCTCTTTCCGAAAAGCGACCTGATGGTCGGGGCGCTGGAAGAGCTGATCGGAACATCGATCTTTGTCACTGACGGCGAAATCTGGGCCCGACAACGCCGGATGATTGAGCCGGCTTTCTCGATGATGCGGCTGAACCTCGCCTTCGCGGCCATGGAGGGGGCTGTCGAAACCTATACCAGGAAGCTGAGCCGGCTGGCGGTCACCGGCGATGAATTCTCCCTCGATTTTGCCATGAGCGAGCTGACGGCGGATATTATTTGCCGCGCGGTTTTCTCTGTGCCGCTGTCGAGCGGTGTCGCCCGAGACATCTTCGAGGACTTCGCCATTTTCGAGCGCAATACCGGCCAGGTGAAAGTCTGGAGACTTATTGTTGACCCGGCCTGGAAAAAGGTTCGTCAGGCGGACGATGTGCTGGCGGCGTGCGAGCGTATCCGAAGTCATATCGGTTCGCTGATCGACACCCATCTCGGCGACGGGGTCGGCAAGTACAATGATATTGCGAGCGCTGTGATCGCCTCCCGTGATGCGCAAACAGGCGAAGCCTTTACGCGGGACGAATTGATCGATCAGCTGGGTGTGTTCTTTCTGGCGGGACACGAGACAACGGCAAGTGCCCTCACCTGGGCATTCTATATTCTTGCTCAGCAGCCGGACATTTTGCAGCGCATCCGGGACGAGGTCGCCGAACAGACTGGCGGCGAGCCTCTGACCTTCGACGTGGTGAAGAAGCTGACGTTCACGCGCAGTGTTTTCCGGGAGACGATGCGTCTGTACCCGCCCCTTACCTTCATGCCGCGGGTCGCGATGGACCGGGCCAATATTGGCGGCTTCAAGGTCCGCAAGGGCGCGCTGATCATGATCTCGCCGTGGACGCTGCACCGCCACGAGCTCTACTGGGAGAAGCCCGACGTGTTTGACCCGGATCGCTTCATGCCGCGGCGGGAAAAAGACATCCTGAAAGGCTCTTTTATTCCATTTGGATCTGGACCCCATACCTGCGTCGGCGCTGGCTTTGCGACAATCGAAGCTGTGTTGATCCTCGCACGCCTTGCCAGTGATTTTGATTTCCGTATCGAAAGCCATGATACGGTCCGCCCCGCAGCGCGAATGACGACCCGCCCTGCCAAGGAAATTTTCATGTCGGTGCGCCAACACACGGTGTGAGGAAAAATCTTCGGGCAAACACGTTCGCTCAGACATACTCACCGCACAATCTGGACATTGTGGCACGCGCGGGCTCGCGCCACTCGACATCGCTCGTTGCTGCTTCGCCAAACCCGACGCCGTCAAACATAACCTGCTTCAGGACAGGCCAGGACATCGGCGTCATCAGCAGAAAAGGAAGCGGATCTGACCAGCGCCAAAGCACATCGGGCGTTGAAAAGACACGGCCGAGCTGCCGGAACATGGATACCGGCTTCAGAATATCCCCGTAAGCGGTAAGAAGCGCCGTGTGGCCCTCCTGAAACCGCGTAGCAGATTTTACACGGATAGGCTGAGAGAGATCGAGGCCAAGCGTCGCTGCTGCGAGGTCGCCATGGTCCATGAAGTGAATTCCACTGGTCAAACGTGGATTACACTCAAGTGGCCATGGGTTTCCGTCCTCATCAATGATGAAATCAAAGGCGATGAAGCCGTCAAAGTTAAGATGATGGACGAACTTCTGGATCCAGGCTTCGACTTGCGGTGCGCCATCGACACGGGAAAAACTCACCGCGACAGTTCCGGAGTGGGCAAGCCCTTCATAGAGAATCGTGCCTCGAACTTCGCCTCTTCGTGCAATGGTCTGGCAGCAGATTTCTCGACCACGGATACGTTTCTGAACAAGGTTGTCGCGCGTCAACATTGAAGGCGGTGGAACCTGCCCCTGCTCAAAAAAAGCGAGGCCCGTACCGCTACATCCAAGAATTGGTTTGACCACGCTTTCATTCGCTTCGGAAAGGGCGAGGGCTTCGCTCGTCTTGGCGGACGCCGTGGGAATGGGCGTCAGGCCGGCTTCCGCAACGATTTCCTGGAAGCGCTGCTTATTATGCAGATTCTGCAGCGTGCCGAAGGACGGTCCGAAGATGCTGGCATGATCTGGCAGGCCCGGCCGAAGGAGAGATACATAAAGCGCCTCCTCCGAGACCGGGATGATAAGATCGACGGTTTCTGAAGTGATGATCTCCAAGAGGTCATTATGGAACGCGTCGAGATCATTATTGGGCGCGGTGACGCGGAAGCTTTTCGTGACAGATCGTGACGGCCTTGCAAGGTGGGTCGAGAACGGATCAGCGACCAGCACACGGCACCCGGCACTGTGTAAAGCGCGGGCAAGCTCAAGCGCCTTTGGCAGGCGCCCCAGTGTCAGGAGAACGGTTTTTTGCATATTCCCGGTCACGCTTGCGACGACACGTCTGTAGATGTAC
>JBCCIW010000258.1:0-4650 GCA_039028055.1 Pseudomonadota bacterium
ATCGCACCTGACGCCGTCAATTTTTGGTGCCATCAACTTTCCGTACATCGACGCGGATGTGTTGTCTGATGCCTACGATGTGGACGTTTTCTCGGACGCTTATATCGCTAAGCAAGCCGCGCTGATCGCCATGCTTATTCGTGCTTGCATTGAGCATACTCAGCTGCGCACGAATTCCCAGGGGAGCTGAGGCTTGTGTTGAAACCCAGTCGCGTCCTGCTGAGTCTTGCAATTGCTTTTATTGCTTACCTCGGTTTCGGCCAGGTTCGGGAAGTAGTTGAAATAGGACCTGCCAAGCAAGCGGCCCTCGCGATAACAGCTGATTTAGGTGTCGAGCCGCTACCCCAGTCCGAGCGAACGCCACCGCCGGATACACAGCCGAATATCATCGTTATCCTCGCAGATGATATGGGTTGGCGGGATATTGGCTATAATCACAGCGATATTCGAACACCGGTGATGGACCGCTTGGCCGGTGAGGGCATCACGCTCAATCGATTTTATTCACAGCCAACATGCAGCCCAACGCGAGCTGCCTTGCTGACAGGCCGTGCGCCTTTGCGTCACGGTATTTTGAGTCCGTTGTCAAAGAATAATGCTGCAGGCCTTCCGCTTGAAGAAACAACGCTTGCGGATGAGTTGAAGGCGGCAGGATACCAGACGGCGCTTACGGGCAAGTGGCACCTCGGTGCTCGCGATCTCAACTATCATCCAAATGCGCGTGGCTTCGATCATTTCTATGGCCATCTCACGGGTGCAACAGGATACTTCAATAAGATACATGGCGGTGGATACGATTGGCAGAGGAACGGCGTTTCGGTTCGCGAGGGCGGATACACGACACACCTGATAGCGGATGAAGCCGCGCAGCTAATCCGCGATCGTGATGCCGATCGCCCTTTGTTTTTATACGTTGCTTTTGGGGCGCCACACATTCCGAATGAAGCTCCAGAAGCGGCGATTGAAACATACTCGGGCATAAGGGACAGAACTCGGCGTGTTCACGCAGCGATGGTCAGTGAGATGGATATCGCTACTGGTGAGATTCACGAGGCGCTCGTCGATGAGGAAATCGAAGACAACACGCTGATCTGGTTTATGAGCGACAATGGAGGGCTTATTCGGGATAATCCTGCGCGGTTCGTTCCGGAGCCCTTTTTCACTCGCGCTGTTGAAGCTCGGTTTGAGGTTGAAGCAACGCCCAGGTTCGTAGAGTTTGTACGTCACAATTTACGCCACGGCGGTTCTGACAACCGGCCTCTGCGGGGGGCCAAGCAAACCCTGCTCGAAGGAGGCGTTCGCGTGCCTTCCTTTCTGTATTGGCCGGGTACCTTCGATCCCAAGTCATACAACTACATGGTGACGGTGCAGGATGTCATGCCCACATTGCTAGATGTGGCTGGTATCCAACCCAGCGGAATTGAATTTGATGGACAGAGCGTTTGGACCGGGCTGACCACGGACACGCCAGCTGCGACAAGAGAGTATATAATCCAAACCGATCGACTGGCGGATTCTGAAGCGATTTATCGATATCCTTTTAAACTGATCGTAGAACAAGGTGGTGATCGAAAACTCTACGATGTTGAAGCTGATCCATTCGAACAGACTGACATAGCGCGCGACAATCTGGAGCTCGTTGCTGAGCTTACCAGTTACCTGGATGCGTTTCCGCGCGGACAGAGCATCGCCGTTTCGTTCCAAGATGCTGTTGATGATCCGGACTTCTTTGGGGGTGAGGAGGACCGGGAGCCTTGGGCGGAGCGTGCATACGGGCGGGCACCATCCCGACCTGCGCGCTGAATCCGGGAGAGTAGTCATGGATTATACAAACAAGAGACGGGGTCGTTTGAGATGACGTATGCAGATCCTTGGCGTTTCGTATTTTCTGTCTTGGCGGTCGGTTTTTTCCTGTTGCTATTCGCTCCCGAAGCCAGCGCCACGTATGCATTGCAAGACTGGAATATGGAAGCGCGCAGAAACATGCCGCTACCGATGAAGGTCTGGCTTGGCGGAATGATGATCGCTAATTTGGCGTCTTTGTTCTTCATAAAGAACCATATCGCTGCTCGGTGGGTAGCTGGCGCGTTTGTCGTCAGTCACGCCTGGGTCGCTGTTCTCGAAGGCACTGGGATATACGCGGTGCAGGGAGGACAGGTTTCGCTAGGGCACATCATTTTCTGGGCTCCAGCGATTTATGCACTTTATCGGTATCGTGATGAAATCAGATTGCCTTCGGCGTATGGGATTTGGGCCTGTGTGATGATTTTCTTTTACAGCGTCTCTCTGGTCTTCGACATCCGTGATGCCGCGATCTGGATCACCGCTCAATTCTGACTAAGAAAATGCCACGTCGTTTGGTTATTCGGCCCGCGTAACAGAGAGGGCCTGTGGCTTTTTCTGCGGTGTGTTGTTGGTGAGCCTTGCGGCGTGGGCAAGGACGATCGGGAGCGACCAGTATCCGGGTGCTGCGATGTATCGGGGTTCCCAATCCGGATCGAATTTCTGTTTGAAGCGACGAAGACCGCGGAAATTATAAAAGCGCTCTCCGCGTTCGAAGATAAAGTGGCCGACCTTCGCATAGAGGGGCGCGAACTCGGCCTCTACCAGCCCCGAGAGCGGGGCCATGGCGAGATCGAACTTCTGATACCCGTCTTCTTTCGCCCAGAGTATCAGCTCGACAAGGAGAAAATCCATCGTGTTCGTGATGGCGATGTCGGGGTCGTATCGCATCAAATCGATGGCAGCCCAGGACTTGTCCGGCGTTGTAAGCAGGGACCCGAAGGCGGCCGAGCGACCTTCGATTTCAACGATGCCGATTGGGCAGCGATCGAGAAATGTCTTCTCGAATCGGCCGAGCGAGAAGGATTTTTCCCGCGTGCCGTTAGCGCTCAGCCATGCATCGGAGACCGGTTTCAGCCGATCCAACAGGTCGGAACTATGGGGCGGGAGCGAGATGCGGAAGGTTGCGCCGGACCGCTCAGCCAGCTTGCGGCGTGAACGTCTGATAACTTCGCGCTTGCGGCCGGACAAGGAAAATGCGGGAAGGTCAAGCGTCGCATTCTCGCCGATTTTCTCGACGTTGAAACTGAGGTCCATCAGGTCGGGAAGCAATTCGGGAGGCGCGGAGTAGATCGCGGGCTTCATCGCGTCGAGGTCTGCCTGTTTTCGAAATGCTTCGAGCGCTTCTTTCCAGGCGGATCTTGGTCCGAGCGGAGGCCCCATGGCAATTCTTACACCTGCGGTTTCAGCGTATGGGATGGCCGCTGTTCTGTCCGGGCTGTAAAACAGGCTCTTGTCTCCTGAAAAGGCAAGCAAATTGTCCGGTCTTGGTCCGTCACTTTTTTCGAAGATCTCTGCCAGCTGATGAAAGTCGTCGTCGCTGGGGACAGGAGGTCTCGGGCGGAACGGGCTGGCAAAGGCGAGATAAAAAGCGCCGAGTGCCAAAACGAGGAAGGCCAGCGCCACGGGGCGACCGGCTTCGCCGAGGACCGGGTCTATAATGAGGTCGATAAATTTGGCCTCTACGAACCCTTTCTGATGGCTGATCCAGAGAAGTGAGAAGAAGCCAGCGACGACGACTGACAAAAACGCTGCGAGGAACCATGTGCGCGTGAAGGTAATACTCTGGAGGCTTGAGCGACGATAGAATCCATGTCGCGTGGCTATGAGGACCGCGAGCAGAAGAAGATAGATCGAAAGCTCAAGAGGTCTTGGGCGGAAGATCAAGGTTGCAACGGCACCGTGCAGTGAGGCAACGAGAGTCAGGAACCAGGCCGTCTTCAGTCGGCGGGTCAGACCAAGCGATAGCGCCATAAGAGATAGGCCGCCGAATGCCAGAGCCAGGATAGGGGCCTCGGCAATAATGCGCTGAAATACTTTCTCGTTGACCGATGGCGCATTTGGAATGGCGGCAGAAATCAGGGCAATGGAACCCGCCAGGAACGTCAGCAGAGCGAGCACTCGCGGTCCGTGATCGAACAGTCGGTTGCGAACGCTTGAGGTGGGAGGTTCAGCCTGTGCGCTCATTCACTGCTGCTCTCTCTTCGTCATGTCGCGGACGTCGGAGGCAATTTTTGCGGCATTGGTTCTGTTCAGTAGGGATACGTGGGATTCGTCCGGCAGGCTCCTGACCCTACCATATCCCGTTGCCTGTTCAGCGGCTTCCGCAACAGGACCGTTGGATCCGCCGTCAGTGGAATTTGTGTAAACCGCTACCTGAAGGGTCTGTGCATTGGTTTCGATTCGCCATGTGGCATCTTCCGGGGCTTCGAACGCCGCAACGATTTCCGCTCTTGTGGCTTTGTGGTGGCTGACGGCGGCAATGGATCTACGCTTGTCTCGTTTCTGGCGAGGAGGCAGGTTTAGTTCGTCGGGAAACATAAAAGCTGCGCCGCCGGCAATGCCGACACGTGCAAGACCAGCTGATAGTGACATGACGCGCTTTGCCCAAGGCAAAAACTGCTGGGCGCGTTCGGAGTTCATTGTTTGGGGGCGCGCTGCATCGACGAAGACAAGTCCCATGAGTTCATTCGGGTGGCTATTAGCGTAAGCGTGCAAACGAAGCCCCGACATTGAATGGCCGATGAGCACAAAGGCATCTTCTGCGCCCAGAGCTGCGCGCAACCGGCGCATATCTGCAACATGCCA
>JBCCIW010000259.1:0-4643 GCA_039028055.1 Pseudomonadota bacterium
TTGCGGTGGAACGGGCCCTTGAGCTCCTGCCGAGGGGAAGAGGGGTTACGGTAGCCGATCTTGGGACAGGTTCAGGATGTTTGCTCGCGGCTATTCTTAGCCAGC
Source organism: Pseudomonadota bacterium (assembly GCA_039028055.1). GTDB lineage: Bacteria > Pseudomonadota > Alphaproteobacteria > Caulobacterales > Hyphomonadaceae > CALLCD01. Next base: position 106 of record JBCCIW010000259.1, read on the forward strand.
GCAGCGGCGTACGCGGTATCGCGATCGAAGCAAAGGCCGATGCCGCCGCCCTTGCAAGAGAGAATTTTCAGCGCCTCGACATCCTGGACCGGCTGCACCTGACCATCGGGTCTTGGGCAAATTGGCAGCTATGGTCAGGGGCAAGCCTTGTCATTTCAAACCCGCCCTATATCCGATCTGCAGAGATTGAGCAGTTGGACCCTGAGGTACGAGAACATGATCCGAGATTTGCCCTAGATGGGGGCGACGATGGCCTCGACGCTTACCGCGAGATCATTTCGCTGGGCGTGCAAAACCTGAGGCCTGCCACACCACTCGTTTTGGAAATCGGATTCGATCAGGCGGAAAGCGTGTGTTCAATTTTGCAGCATGCCGGGTTCGATGAGATTTCTGTACTCAAAGACTTCTCTGGTCATGACAGAGTTGTATCTGGCAGATCACCATCTGCAAAATCATAGAATTTCCACTTGGCGAAATCGACGGTCCGCGGTAATACGCTTTCAGCAGACGGCAACTGCGGCCTAGGAAAATGAAAGGCCCCGCCGTATATGCAGCACCTTCGTTGAGATGTGTCTGACCCTTTGAGTGCAGGAGTGTCACTTATCGCCGGTCATCAGTTGAATGGCATGTGCCTCTAGGGCGAGAGAAACAGGGATAACAAAATTATGAAGCGCCAACGTGGACGCGGTCGCCGATCAGGCGGCGGGAACAGCAACAATCCCAATCGTCATTTTGAGAGCAATGGTCCTGACGTCAAAATTCGCGGTTCTGCGCAACAGATTCTCGACAAGTACCAGCAGTATGCTCGAGATGCGCAGTCTTCTGGTGACCGGGTCAGCGCCGAGAATTATCTCCAGCATGCGGAGCATTACTCGCGTGTTCTTGCGGCTATGCAGCCAAAAGACAAGCCGCGTAATGATCAGCAGCAGGAGCAGTCTTCCGATACAGGAGAAGAAACAGAGCAGTCTGCGGATAACCAGTCATCACCACAGGCAGACGGAGCCTCGGATGAAGCCGGTGATGCTCGGCAACAGCGATCACGTGGCCGTCGTAGGAAGCGCGAAGACGAGGACTCAAGTGCTCCCGACGCAGCCGAGACGAATACCGGCGATCAAACCTCAGAGACGGCATCTGATGAAGCATCTGAAGATGTACCGAAAACACGCACACGCCGCCCGAGGAAGAAACAGGCTGAAGAACCAGCTGCTGATCAGGATGATGGCGTCATGAAGACTTTAGCGCGTGGCCGATCGACTGATTCTGAAGGTGTAAGCGATGACTCTTCTTCTGAAGCAGGGTCTGTCTCTGAAACAGCGGCCGAATAGTTGATTTAACCCGGCGATACCGAGCCCATTAGAACGATAAAGAAAGGGCGTGATGCAAATCACGCCCTCTTTTGATGATAAATGTCGATTTGACCTGAAGACTAGGCTGCCTGCGCCTCTTTCTTCGGTTTCGGATCGCGAAGCACGTAGCCTCTCCCCCAAACCGTCTCGATATGGTGCTCACCGCCTGTAGCCTGTGCAAGTTTCTTGCGAAGCTTACAGATGAAAACGTCGATGATCTTGAGCTCTGGTTCGTCCATCCCGCCGTAAAGGTGATTGAGGAACATTTCTTTCGTCAGGGTTGTTCCCTTGCGAAGAGAAAGTAGCTCGAACATCTGATATTCCTTGCCGGTCAGATGCACGCGATCATTGTCAACTTCGACAGTTTTCGCATCCAGGTTGACGAGAATGTCGCCCGTACGAATGACGCTTTCGGCGTGTCCTTTGGAACGGCGAACAATTGCCGTAATTCTTGCGATTAGCTCGTCTTTGTTAAAAGGCTTTGTCAGATAATCGTCTGCGCCGTAGCCAAGAGTCTTAACCTTCGCCTCGATATCAGGGTTACCCGAAAGAATGAGGACAGGAGTGTTAATTCGAGCCATTCGGAGTTGCTTGAGGACATCATACCCGGAGATATCTGGCAATGACAGGTCAAGAATAATGATATCGTACTCGTAGACTTTGCCGAGATCGACACCTTCTTCGCCAAGATCCGTCGTGTAGATGTTGAAACCGGCAGCCTTCAGCATCAGTTCTATACTGCGAGCGACGGCGGTATCGTCTTCAATCAGAAGGACGCGCATGTTCCTCTCCCAATCAATGCCTATCAGGCGTGCTGTTAACCATCCAAACGTTAAGAGACCACACTTTAAGAAAGGTTAACGGGCACACCAATTCGTAAATACACACACCAACGCGTTGGTTTCGTGAGAGAGAGTTGATTTGTCCCGGAGATCAAGATGGTATGAGATGATATGCTGGAAATTGGTCAGTAGGAAAGCACGAACTATGATCCCACGACTGGCAGGCCTCATTTTGGCAATGCTTGTCCTTACAGGTGGATACAGTCGACCAGATGTGCCGACAAATGCCGCTTTGGAATTTTCTGATACGACCGAGATACCAAGTGCGTTGCAGGGACTCGATCTGGATGGAATAGATCCCGAAACCGAGCCCGGTGCCGATTTCTACAGGTTTGCCAATGGGCGCTGGCAAGATGCTGCGTTGATCGAAAGCGGGAACTGGCAAACCGGCACGTCTCAAACCGTTCGCGATCTGGTGGAGGACCGGGCTCAAGACATCGTCAGGTCACTGCGTCGGTCGCGGTGGCCCAGTGGCAGTAACGAGTCCAAATTTCTTACGATCTACAATAACTACAACAATCGAGATGCCCGACAGCAGGCAGGCCTGCGACCAATCCGACCATTTCTCGATCTAATCGCGCGGGCCGAGACGCATAACGATGTCGCGTCCTTGCTGGGTAGCTACAATCTGGATGCTGGAGGTCTTCTAAAGGTTTCACTACGCCTGGATCCTATAGAAGGGGCAGGATACGTGGCATCAATTGAAGCCGCCGATCTTTTGTTAGGCTCACAGGCTCTGTATCTGCGATCCGACTCACTTGCTATCGATCAAAAAGCTCGAGCCCAGCAATTACTTACTCGCCTGCTGAAGCGGTCTACTCGACTTTCGAGAGCGGAGGATCGCGTCGCAGCTGTTCTGGATCTGGAGCATCGGTTGGCGGACCTGTATCCCGATCCTGTAACGGCACGCCGCCCGGTGTCGCCGGAACATGTGTTTGATATAGTCGGTTTGGAGACGCAATTTCCTGACTTTCCCTGGCGTCGGTTTCTCGCAGCTCGCGGCGTTACGCAAGACGTTGAGCTTCAGGTGCCGATCCATGATCAACTTGGCGACCTAATTAGCCTCTTCAACACGATACCGGTGCAGGTGTGGCAGGACTATATGAGCCTGCGTCTGATCCTGTCTTATGGAAACTACTTGGACGATACGACCGACCGTTTGGTGGCTCGTTTCGATGCTGCCAGCATTGGCGTCGAATATCAGGCTAGCCGACGGCGGGAACGCGCTTGGAGAGTCGCCGTTGATCTTCTTCCGGACCCTGTCGGTCAAGCATATGTCGATGAGTATCTGGATGACCAGACGATCGCGGATGTGCATAGGATCGTTGATTGGACGATCGTGGCGTTTCGAGAGCGAATTCAGACGGCCGAGTGGCTGACTGATCAGACACGAAGCCGAGCATTGGAAAAGCTAAATGCCATTACCGTTGTAGTGGGGCGACCTCCAGGTTGGAATAATTTTGAGTTCTTCACGCCCATTCGCGGTAGCCTTTTCGCCAATGCATATTCGCGTCAGCAGTTAAGGCACCGATCCGCTCTGGCTCGTCTCGTCTCGTCCACGGGAGACGCGGAAGAGGAGGGGACGGGTTCGGACAATCGACTGAAAGACATTTTTTTCTCTCCGCTAAGCGTCGGCGCTTATTATTTGCCAACCCTAAACACGATTATCGTTCCGGCGGCCTATCTTCAGGCTCCTTATTATGACTCCTCAGCCAGTGCGGCTGTGAATTTTGGCGCGCTTGGCACGACGATCGGCCACGAGCTTGGCCATGCTTTCGATGATCAGGGGGCGAGACGTGGGCCAGATGGTCAAATTGAGGATTGGTGGGAAGATACTGATCAGGCGCGATTTACAACAAAGGGCGAGCGGCTATCTCGTCATCTATCGACCTATGACGCTGCGCCTGGCATCGCTTTGAATACAGGGCTTACACTTGGGGAAAATCTGAGCGACCTGGTTGGAGTCGAGATTGCCTATCGCGCATTTGAACTTGAGCGCACGGCGGCGACAGGAGAACCGATCACACAAGTCGATGCGCAATCATTCTTTATTAGTTATGCACAAAAGCGGCGAGCTAAACGGTTGACCACCGCGGCAATCGATCTGGCCCATTCGAACACGCACAGCCCGCCTGAGGTCCGCGTGAACGGCATTCTTCCCCATATCGACAGTTGGTATGGTGCATTCGATATTGATGATACCAACGCACTTTGGCTCTCGCCTGAGGAACGCGTTCGGGTCTGGTAGCGGACTAGATACGAGCTGGTTCGTCTATGATCTCGGTCAATGTTACCCCAAGCTCACCGTCAGCTATCACCAGTCGCCCTCGAGCCATGAGGCGATCCGAAA
>JBCCIW010000260.1:0-4614 GCA_039028055.1 Pseudomonadota bacterium
ATTGAAAGATGCCCTGAACATAGCCGACTTGCGAGTGCTGGCGGAGAAACGTCTGCCCCGCATGGTGTTCGATTATATCGATGGCGGCGCTGACGATGAGATCACACTGAATAGGTCGGTGAGTCGCTATGACGATTATGAGCTGACCTGGAAGTCTCTTGTAGACATCGAAAATATCGATACCTCGATAGAGGTGATGGGCGCGAACAGTAGCCTGCCCTTCTTTATCTCACCCACTGCATCGAACCGACTGTTTCACCCAAGGCAAGGCGAGCTTGCGACCGCACAGGCAGCTGGCAAAGCGGGAATAATTTACGCGTGCTCGACAATCGCTTCGCAGACACTCGAGGACATCGCGAAAGCGACTGATGGTCCAAAATGGGTGCAGGTCTATGTGTGGCGCGATCGGCAGCTGGTGGAAAATTTCCTCAAGCGGGCTAAAGCCGCTGGCTTCACGGGTTGCATTCTTACGGTTGACGTTCCAGTGGCTGGCAATCGCGAACGGGACCCGCGCAACAAGTTCAGCGTGCCCCCGAAACCGTCCATGAGCCTCGCAAGACAGGCGCTTGCTCGTCCCGGATGGCTGGCGGATTTCATCACGTCGTCGAAGATCGAGGTTTCCAATTTCACCGAAATCAATTCCGGCGACACTGACATTATTGGCTACATCAATAGCCAGTTCTCGCCGTCGGTGACGTGGGACGACGCGGCCTGGATGAAGGATGTCTGGGGAAATGGATTCGCAATCAAAGGTATTTCCAATCCGACGGATGCCGCCCGCTGTATAGAAGTCGGTGCGGATGCCGTTTGGATATCCAACCATGGTGGACGGCAACTCGATACGTCTGTTCCAACCATCGATTTAATCCCGGACATTGCAGCTGCTGTGAACGGCAGAGCTGATATTATCGTGGATGGCGGGATCCGCCGCGGGGCCCACATTGCAAAGGCACTTGCACGTGGCGCAACGGGAGTCGCGATCGGACGGGCGTGGCTCTATGGGCTGGGCGCTGGAGGTGAGGCAGGCGTTTCCCGATCGATAGAAATACTCGAAACGGAGCTCAAACGCACAATGGCTCTAATGGGTATAACACGCATCGCTGACCTATCTCCCTCGATGGTCCATGGACCAATATCGTAATTGCAACGGCAAAAATGTATCCACGGCGTGGATATATCACTTGCACCCGAGCAGAATGTGTTGGATTGCAGGTGGCTCGACCTTTTACTGGATAGTAAGGCCCTAACTACGGCCAAAAATTACCGTAGATGCGACTAAGACGACTCCTACTGAAAGACTCGATTTCAACGGCCCTTTTGAGGGCTTGGTCAACTTTAGGAGTTATTTGATGACCCCAGGAACAGTGAAATTCTTTAACGAGCAAAAAGGCTTCGGCTTTATCGCCCCAGATGATGGCGGCTCTGACGTCTTCGTTCATGTCACGGCTCTGGAGCGCTGCGGCATGCGCACACTCAGCGATGGCCAAAAAGTAAATTTCACAACGGCCATGGATGAGCGCAAAGGAAAAGTTGCTGTCGATCAGATCGAAGCGGCTTAAGGCGTTTCAAACTACCTCGCTTCGGAGCGTGACGCTTAAACGTCACGTTCCGAAGTACCCTCTTCCTGCTTCTTTTCACGACCCGGCATCTTGCCATAACCATGTTTCCGAAGCAGCCCGCGGAACTGGTGGTAAGTCAGTCCTAAGCGTCCGGCCGCCTGCCCCTGATGGCCTCCGGTGACCGCCAGAGAAAGATCAATTAGCCCCATTTCGAAGCGGTGCACTTGTACTTCAAAAGGTTGGTCAAGGACTGGCATAGGGGAAGGTGCAGCGTGTTCTGTGGGTCCGGACGAGCCCTGCACTGGTTCTGCCACGTTCACGGATTTTGGTCGCCATGGCGAAGCGAAGGGATCAAGAGAGCCCGCTTCGAAGCGGATAGCCTCGCCCGGCGCTTCTGATAGCGACCTGTGGGTAAGCCGCTCGGCAAAGTTTCGCAGCTCCCGCACATTGCCGGGCCAGTCTCCAGCATCGATTGCTGCCACGGCTGAAGGTGCAAAGCCCGGAAACCCCTCTCCCATCTCCCGCGCCATTCGGCTCGCAAAAAAGTCTGCGAGGAGCGAGGCATCTTGCCCGCGCGCGCGAAGTGGCGGCAGAGTAATGACGTCAAAGGCGAGCCGGTCGAGCAGGTCTGCCCGGAACTTGCCCGCCTCTACCTGCTTCGGAAGATCTACATTCGTCGCCGCCACCACGCGGACATTTGTCGTCAGGACTTTCTCGCCGCCGAGGCGCTGATACTCGCCGTATTCGATTATGCGGAGCAGCTTTTCCTGAACCCGGCTAGACGCCGTTGCGATCTCATCGAGAAAGATCGTACCTCCGTCGGCAAGTTCGAACCGACCTGATCGCCGTTCAGTGGCACCTGTAAATGCGCCTCGCTCATGGCCGAACAATTCTGAGTCCAGCAACTCCTCGGAGAGGGCAGCGCAGTTGACTTTCACGAACGGCCCTTCCCAACGCCGCGACAGGAAGTGGAGCCGCTCTCCCACAAGCTCCTTCCCCGTGCCTCGTTCTCCGATGACGAGAATTGGCCGATCCAGGGGAGCAACACGGCTGGCATGCTCCATAGCTGCGAGCCAGGCAGGTGACTCTCCAATGAGCTGAGTGGTATCTCTCGCCAACATGAAGCTTATTTAGCTATAAATATCGTAAATTACAATAATTATTATTCGTCAATTATACTATAATTTCAAGCCCGGCACTCACTTGAAATTACTATTTTTAATAAAAACAACAATCTAAACCCTTACCGCGAAACTGGCACGGTCCTTGAAATGTATCGGAGGCATCAGCGGCGGGGGCCGCGAACCGAACAAGGAGTAAAAGACCCAATGAGTGACTATGACCGCACCGATCGCTTTGACCGGACCGAGGATGGGATGCAGCGCTTTGGCCGCTGGCTCTCGCGCCGCCCGGCCGAAAGCTGGGTCTTTTTCGCCGCCGGTATCGTGATTGGCGGCCTACTTTTCTAGGACGCGCCAACCCCCGACATTAATTACCGTAAGGAGCAAATATTATGGGACTTTTTTCCCGATTTGGAGACATCATTAACTCGAACATCAATGCCATGCTGGATTCTGCAGAGAACCCGGAAAAAATCGCGCGGCTGATGATTCAGGAAATGGAGGATACGCTCGTCGAAGTGCGTACCGCCGCCGCTCGCGCCATGGCCGACAAAAAAGAAATGGAACGCGAAGTTGCACACTATACCAGCGTTCGCGACGAGTGGGCCGGCAAAGCCGAGCTCGCCATCGACAAAGGCCGGGAAGACCTCGCCCGTGGCGCTCTGCTTGCCAAGCAGAAAGCCGAAAGCGAAATCGAACGCCGTGCCGCGGCAGTTGAGGCTGCCGAGGAAGCCTTCGAGCGCCGCCAGGACGATCTGGCGAAGCTTCAGGAGAAACTCGACGAAGCGAAAGCCAAGCACCGTGCGCTAATGATGCGCCGCGACGCTGCCGAGCAACGCATCCGCGTGCGGTCACAGACCTATGACGGCCGCGTCGACGATGCCCTTGCCCGTTATGCGAGTGTGGAACGCAAGGTCGACGAGCTCGAAGCCTACGCCGACACGATCAAAGGCCGCGAGCCAAGTCTCGAAGCGGAGTTTGCTGCCCTGGAGCGCAATGAGAGCATCGAGAAAGAGCTGGAAGCCCTGAAAGCTGCACGGTCTAAGTCGCCCGCGAAATCCGCGCCGAAATCAAAGAAAGCGGAGGGCTAGAACGTGCTGACCTCATTACTCGTCACCGCTGCGATCATGGGCACGATCACCGTGCCCGGACTGATCGGCATGCACCTCGAAGACAAGAAGAAAGCGCAGGCTGAATAATGCACCCTCTAGAAACGATCATTCCTTTGATTGCGATTCTTTCGATCTTCGTTTTCCTGCCCTGGCTGGTGTTTCACTACATTACCATCTGGAACAAGCAGAAGACGCTTCAGCCCGACGATGAGCGCATGATGGAAGATCTCTGGCGTTCCGCCAAACGCATGGAGAGCCGGATCGAAGCCCTGGAAGCCCTCATTGAAGGCGACAGCGACAAGCCTCGCGATCCCTACCCGCCCCGCGACACAGATTACAGGAGAGACTAACCCAATGCCCCGCGCATACGATTACAATTCATCACCGAACCCGAAACGGTTTTACCGCTCGCGTGAGGACAAGATCATTGCCGGTGTCTGTGGAGGTCTTGCCGAACGGTTCGGTTGGGAACCAATTCTGGTTCGCATCCTCGCGGTCATCCTGCTGTTCAGCGTCGGCTTCATCCTGCCGGTTTACATTGTGATGTGGATGCTGACACCGCGGGAACCCCTCCGCGGACGCCCGCTAAGCCCCGATGAAGACGCCTTCTGGCGCGGTGTATCCGACCGCCCGAGCGTAACCTTCGGAAACCTGAAATACACCTTCATGGATCTGGAAGATCGCCTGCAACGCATGGAGCGCAAAGTGACCTCCGACGAATGGCGCCTGCGCAAGGAATTCCGCGATCTGGAAGGACGCAACTAGCTCAACACCTCCAAGGCTCGAGAGGCCGCCATGACCGTCATCCCGCTAAATCAGACA
>JBCCIW010000261.1:0-4591 GCA_039028055.1 Pseudomonadota bacterium
ATTGGTTCATGACCTCATTGATGCGATGCCGGATGGTAGCTGCGAGTTCAAAACAGCATTTGCGAACAAATTACCAATGTATGTGATCGCAGACGCACTGGGTGTTCCACGCGGAAAATTCGACGAGTTTGAGACTTGGTCGAACGCGTTCGTTCTGATGCTTTCTGGCGTTGCTGATAAAGACATGCGTCTCTGGGGTGCCCAGAAGGTCGTTGAATTTCAAAAGTATTTCGTTGATGTCATCGAAGAAAAGCGAGCCCGACCGACCGACGATGTGATTTCCGATTTGGTCCATGCTGATCTTGCGGATGAGGGTGACCCTCGAAAGATGACCTATGAAGAGTTGCTTTCGATCCTTCAGCAGCTCCTCGTTGCCGGGAATGAAACGACAGCGCACACTTTAACGGCAGGCGTCAAATTCCTGCTTGAGCACCCTGAGCAGATGGCCCGTTTAAAGGCCGACCCGTCTTTGACTGCGAACATGGTTGAAGAAGTTCTTCGATATCTGTCACCCACGAATAATATGTGGCGCGTTGTCACCGCTGAAGATCAGATTGGCGATGTTCCTGTAGGACCAGGCGATTTAGTTTTGCTGCGCTATGGCTCAGCGAATCGCGACGTATGCAAATTCTCTAATCCGGATGATTTTGATATTGAGCGCGAAAACGCCAAGCAGCATCTTGCTTTTGGCGCAGGCATTCACACTTGTCTGGGCTCTCAACTTGCGCGGAAGGAAATGATAACCGCGTTTCCGATCATTCTTGAGCGCTTATCCGGTCTGCAGCTCGATCAATCGAGGGGCGAGTTCACCTATCTACCGAGCGTATTATTGCGCGGCGTGACCAATTTGAATGTGACCTATTCTAAGAAGGATCGGTGATGAACAACGTGGATCGCACGATTGCGTTCATAGAGCACTGGAACAAGATTGATCTCGACGCCGTCGTCGATGCTGCGGATGAGGACATCGTCTACCATAATATACCGATGGATGTGGTCGTCGGGAAGAACTCATTTCGAGCGGCGATCTCACCTTTGGTGCAAATGGCGACGGAGATCATTTGGGAAACGTCTCTGATTGCAGAGACCCCGTCTGGGGAGGTTCTGACGGAACGTGTTGATACATTTGTCCTCGCCTCCGGTTATCGCATAACAGTCCGAGTGATGGGCGTGTTCGAGTGGACACCTCATGGCAAGCTCGCAAAATGGCGTGATTATTTTGATCTCGCAGAATTTCAGCGCCAGATGTCGGGTTAGGGGGGCTCTTCTAAATTTTAAATGCGGACTGCATGAGTGTCCTGAAAATCGTTTCGGGCAGCATGGCTTGTAAGCGTGGGAACCAGGCACCTGCGCCGCCAACACGATAGCGGACCTTGGGTCTTCGACGGTCAATGGCATCGCTAACGACCCGTGCGATACGATCCGGTGGCAGTCCTTTGGAAAGCGAGTCCTTGAAGCTCGTTTCTGCATTTGCTGCGCGCTCGAAATAAGCGCTTTTATCATTCTGCGCGGCTTTCATGGCTTGTCCGGCATTCGTCTGGATCGGCCCCGCTTCGATATAGCTGGCGTTTATCCCGAAGGGTTCGAGCTCATATTGGAGCGCTTCCGTCCAACGCCCTAGAGCGCCTTTGGAGGCTGAGTAGGCGGCATGAAATGGGATCGCAACTGTGCCTGCGGTTGAACTCATAAATACAAGTCGCCCCGATTTCTGTGCACGCATATGAGGTAAGGCATGTCTTGCGCATTCCACAGCGGCAAAAAAGTAGGCGTGCATTTGTTCGCGCAATCGATCCATCTCGGTGTCTTCGACGGCACCGGTGATATAGAAGCCTGCACTATAGATCAGGGCATCAAGGCGCCCTTGCTGCTCCACAATTGTCTCAATGGCTTGCGCAATAGATCCGTTTTTAAAGACATCAAGGGATAGGGGTATAACGCCATCGACGCTGACCCGAGTAGCGTCCCGACTTGTTCCATACACAACGTGACTCTTTGCGATCAAGCGCTTCGCAATGGCTTCTCCGATCCCTGATGAAGCTCCAACGACAAGCACAGTTTTGGGCCTACTCATTCAACGGATACCTCTTCTTTAGCATGATCAAGTGCGGGTTCTCGCGCCCATGATATCCCGCGCCTTAACAGAGTATAATATACGGGCAAGTCCCATGCACCGCGCTCGATCTCCGGGTAGTAATCCGTGATATCCGTCATATCGTAGTGGCTTCGGCAGTGACCAATTGTGAGATAAAGAACAGCGCCTTCTCCGACTGTTTTCAAGTATAAGACCGGGTGCTGTTGTTTCTTCCATTGATCCTCGACGAAGCCGGGCGCTTCGCCTTCGAAGTCCGCATGAAGTAGAACTTCAAGATCACCATGGGTTTCCATGAGATAGAGTTCCCCGGTCGTTTCGAACGGTTCGATATCGGAGACCATTGGGTGGGACGGCTTTGTGATGCTTATTTTGTATGGATCCATCGGGGGATGCGCGATGAACTGGCTGCCAAGAGTTTCCATCATGAGGGGCGCCCATCTTGGTGCATCAACTAACAGATTCCCGTAGTCAGCCCCTTCAGGTGATAAAAACCGAAGGACCGAGTTTGTTCCATGGAGGGCAAACCAACGGCCACCGTTTTCAATAAATACTTTTATAGCTTCCTGTGTATCGAGGCTGCCAACCACGTTGCATGTATAACTGACCAAAAAGTCTGCGTCTGCAAGCGCAGGGCGCGCATGATCATAGCTCTCAAAAACCCGTGTTCGGATACGCTCATCCTCAGCCAGCAGTTTCAAGAGTTCGAGGCGTGCAAAATCGAAATCATGCCAGACGCCACCGCAAACGAGGACAACGTTTATGCGCTTTTTTATGGGCTCACTCATGGTGCGAACTCAGTACTGAATGCGCTTGGTCACACCGCCATCGATGACAATGTTTGTCCCGGTCATAAATGGGACGGCCTCTGATGCGGCGAAGACAATTGCGTTGGCAATTTCTTCGGCATTGCCAAAGCGGCCCATCGGAATTGCAGCCAGTGTCGCGTCATAGAACGGGGTCATATTGTCTTTGACAAAGTTCCAAGACCCGCCATCGATATAGACCGGGCCTGGGGAGACCGTGTTCACGCGGATCCCTTTTGGTGCGAAAGCCTGAGATAATGCCGACGCATGTGCGATCACCGCAGCTTTCATTGCGTTATAAGCTTGCGCCCCTGCAAAGTCTTCAAGTGCCGCAGTGGTCGCAACGCACACGATCGACCCCGCATTAGACTTCTCTAGGAATGGCATCGCAGCGTCGATTCCGCGAAAAACGCTCATGAGATCGATGTCAAAGGCTGCTTTCCAAGTGTCTTCTGATGCCGGGCCACCCCCTGCAGAAGCCATTGGGATAAAGACATCACATCCGCCGAGTTCATTTGCGGCGCTTGAAACCCAGGCGCGATATGCCTGACCATCGGATATATCAACAGCTTGACCAATCGCACGACCTCCATCGGCTGTGAGTTCAGCAATCGCCGCATTGAGTGCTTCCTGACCTCGAGCACATATTGCGACATCTGCCCCCTCCGCAACAAACGCTTTCGCTGTTGCGAGACCGATGCCTCGGCTGGCGCCTGCGATCAGGACTTTCCGTCCTTTGAGCTTCAGATCCATCTTTTCCTCCCTTTATACAATTGCATTCGCACAATCTTTTCTCGACATTCTAAGCACATGATGCGATAATAACAATCAGGATATCCTGTTTTTATTTTGAGGTGGGCTCATGAATCTCGACCTGCATCCGGAAGATCAAGCGTTTGAGAAAAATCGTAGGGATTTTCTTGACACGTATCTAACTGAAGATATTCGGCTCGAGGCTGCGCGTGGTGCAGGTGTGTGGGCTGAATTTGATCTTGCCATGCGATGGCAAAACATCCTGCATGAACATGGGCTCGTCGCCCCGTCTTGGCCCAAAGCTTACGGGGGATGTGAGTGGTCGCTTGTCCAGCGCTACATTTGGGAAAATTTGTGCGCTGAATACGGTGCGCCCAGAATTCCAGCTATGGGTGTGCGTATGTGCGGCCCGGTTTTGATGAAGTATGGAACAGAGGCTCAGAAGGCACATTTTCTGCCGCGTATTCTGTCTGGAGCCGATTTTTGGTGCCAAGGCTATTCGGAACCGGGGGCAGGCTCTGATCTTGCAGCACTGACATGCAAGGCTGTGCGCGATGGCGATGATTACATTATAAATGGCACCAAAATCTGGACGACATATGCTCAATTCTCGAATTGGATATTCTGTTTGGTTCGCACGTCTGATGACGGGAAACCGCAGCAGGGTATCTCCTTTATACTTGTGCCAATGGATGCACCGGGGCTAAGCGTTTCTCCTATCGTCTCAATCTCTGGTGACCATGAGGTCAATCAGGTTTTCTTCGACGATGTTCGGGTACCTGTAGGCAATCTTGTCGGGGACGAGAACCAAGGTTGGACCGTTGCCAAGTACTTATTGGAACATGAGCGTGGTGGATCATTTGCTGCTGGATTGAAACGCCGCCTGTCTCAAGTTCAGACCATTTCGATGTCGAAGGGCATTGAGCTTGAGTTTCAGCGCAAG
>JBCCIW010000262.1:0-4566 GCA_039028055.1 Pseudomonadota bacterium
AGCCGAAGCGGTCTGTTCCGCAACACGGGCTGCATCTCCATCCATGATGGCACGTTCCTAGTAGCGGTCGTCCCGTCCAGCTTCGAGCTCGACCTGATAAGCTCGAAGCACATCCTCTTCCGAAGCGACAGGCGAAGCCAGCAGCGCACGCTCGTCCTCTTCACGCTCTGCTTCCTCAGATGGACGCACCTCCTGAAGATTCGAAACTAATGCTTCCTTGACCACCTTGAGATCAACAGATTTGTCGGCGATCTCGCGCAACGCAACGACGGGGTCCTTATCACGATCCCGATCCACGGTGAGCGGTGACCCTTCACGGATCATGCGGGCACGGTGGGCCGCCATCAGAACCAACTGGAAGCGGTTCGGCATTTGCTCAATGCAATCTTCAACGGTGACGCGTGCCATTTAGAATCTCCTTCAAGCCGTCCCGTATACTCCTCTTGCTGCACCGCCGCAACAGCAGGAATCAGATGATTCATCGAGAAAGCTTGGTGCTTTCATGACAAGATCTGTAATGTGAAGGATGTCTATTGAAACTGTTCCTGCTGAAGCTCCAAAAAACTGCGAACTATGTCCACGATTGGCGTCGTTCAGACGGGACAACGCGAAAAAAGAGCCGGGTTGGTTCAATGGCGCTGTTCCGTCATTTGGTGATCCGGATGCTCGGTTGCTCATTATTGGCTTAGCACCGGGTCTTCGAGGTGCAAACCGGACAGGTCGACCGTTTACAGGCGACAGCTCAGGCCAAATGCTGTTCCGGATGCTGAGCCGGTTCGGGTTTACCGCTGGCGTGTTTGGCAACACGTCGGACGACGGTCTGGAGCTAAGGGACGCAATGATCACCAATGCAGTGCGGTGTGTTCCCCCTCAAAACAGGCCCATCGGGGCAGAAGTAAATGCATGCCGACCCTATCTGTCTGCGAGCGTCGCTCAACTCCAAAAAATCGAATTGATCCTGACTCTTGGTAAGATCGCTCATGATTCAACGGTTCGCTCGCTAGGTCTCAGGTTGCGCGACTTTCCTTTCGGTCATGCGAAGTTGCATCATATGAGCCTAGACGACGCTCCACTGACGCTGCTCTCCTCTTACCATTGCTCACGATACAACATGAATACGGGACGCCTGACGGAACAGATGTTCGAAAACGTGTTTGAATTGGCTGCGGCGATACTGAACGGCAAAGCGCAATAGTTGCTTTTTTAAACCGAGGAAGCTCTCATCCTAGAGCGACCTTGGCTGCTCGAAAACCCGTCCCAAAACAATTGGGAGACATATTTGGAGAAAAACAACAGCGCTGTTCGATCACACGGATTGAAATAAGTCAAAAGCCGGGTTGAATAGGCCCCTCGGCGAGGCCCTTTACAAACTGATCAACGTGAGCGCTACCAGACGCATCAACATGGCTCGCAGGGCCACGCCAAATAATCTTGCCCTCAAAAAGCATCGCAATTTCATCAGCGATTTTTCGCGCAGACGGCATGTCGTGCGTGATCGAAATCGTAGCTGCTCCAAGGGCTTTCACCTGTTCTACGATCAGGTCATTGATGGCGTCCGCGGTGATAGGATCGAGCCCTGTAGTAGGCTCGTCGAAGAAAATAAGCTCGGGCTTCGAAACAATAGCGCGCGCCAGTCCCACTCTCTTTTGCATGCCGCCAGATATCTCTGCCGGTCTCAGCTCGGCTACATCGGCTCCAAGGCGGACCTTCCGAAGCGTATCTATCGCTACCTCCTTGGCGTCCGATCGTTTCATTCGCTCGGCTTGAAGCAGGCGGAATGCAACGTTTTCCCAAACGGTCAAACTGTCGAAAAGAGCAGCTGACTGAAACAGCATTCCAATGCGGGCGCGCATGGCATCTCTTTTGCTCCCTTTGTCTCGCGTTACGTCGGCACCGTCGAATATGATCTTGCCAGAGTCTGGCGTCATCAATCCGAGCGCATTCTTGAGCATTACGGATTTGCCAGATCCGGAGCCCCCAATAACCACGAGCGACTGCCCCGCAGCGACGTCAAGATCGACGCCGCGCAATACATGGTTGGAGCCAAAGGACTTCTCGACATTCCTGAGTTCCAGAAGAGCGCTCATATGCCGATCCTCACAAAGAGCGTCGACAGCATGTAGTTCGTCGCCAAAACGAGGACTGCAGCACCTACCATAGAGAGGGTCGCGGCCCGGCCGACACCCGTGGCACCGGCTTTCGAACGGCTGCCTTGATAACAGCCCATTATGGCTATGACGGCTCCAAATACCGCCGCTTTTATCAGACCAGCATTCACATCGGTCGCCTGGAGAAAATCGAGGGTATTTCTTAGATAAACCGTGGAATCGAAGCCGAGGCTGGCGACGCTTACCAGCCAACCGCCAGCAACCCCGATAACGTTGGCAACAATAACGAGCAGCGGCATGGTTATGATCGCCGCTATCAGCCTCGGCGCGTAGAGATAGCGCGGCGGGCTCGCAGATAGCGTTGTCAGCGCATCGATCTGTTCTGTGACTTTCATTGCACCGACTTCGGCAGCAATGCCAGCGCTTACCCGCCCAGCAAGCATCAACCCGGTTATGACCGGGCCCAGCTCTCGAGTAATTCCGAGAACCACAATGTTGGGAACAAACTGCTCGGCATTAAAACGAGCGCCGCCAGTATAGATGTTCAGTGCCAAAGCAGCACCTATGAAAACAGAGGCAAGCCCAACCACTGGCAGCGAGTAAAAACCGATCCGGATCATTTGTCGCCAGATTTCTCCGGGATACCAACGCGGCGTAACCGCCGCCAAAATGGTCGATCCTGTAAAAGCGCCGAGTCGACCAATTTCCCTTAGAAATCCAACGACGACGGAACCAATGATTTGGACCGGAAACAGGACGGCCGGTTTGATACGCTCATTGTCAGCCATGCCAGACGCGCTCCACCCGGGGGCTTATCCCCGTCAGCAACTCATATCCCAGCGTTCCGGCTGCGGCGGCCTGCTGTTCCAGACCTGCATAGCGTCCGATAAACTCTACGGCCATCCCCGGCTGCACTTGAGCGCCGATGTCAGTGATGTCGATGGTTGTAAGATCCATAGATACTCGCCCGACGATATGGCAAAGCTCTCCCTCTATCGCGGCAAACCCCTTGTTTGAGAGGGATCTTGATATTCCGTCGGCATAACCTGCGCCAACGGTGGCGAGTCGTCTTCTTTCATTAAACGTCGCAGTCGCGCCGTATCCTGTACTTGATCCGACCTCTGCGTAGAAGACCGAGAGAATAGGTGCCTCCAGCGTCATTGTCGGCATCAGCGTCTTATTTGTCGGCAGCTCAATACCCCCTCCGTAGATCGCTATGCCCGGGCGAACCATATCGAAAGCATAAGCTCCGCTGCGCAGGCCAATACCGGCAGAGTTGCTAAGCGAACGTTTTGCCTCCGGCCACGTACCGGCAATCTCAGAAAACAGCTGGCGCTGGTGCTCGTTCATCTCATTGTCCGGCTCTTCAGCACAAGCCAGATGGGACATCACTGTGGAGACGGCTGCCCCATCGACAAGATTTGTCACCTCAGCCAGCTCACTCGGGCTAATGCCAAGCCTGTTCATTCCTGTGTCTACATGGAGAATCATATTTTTCGTCGATGCGAACTCGGAAGACTGCCAATCCTGAAGTTGCTTCAGTGAATTGATAACCGGGACAATGTTGGCGTTTCTGGCTGCATTATATTCCGATGCGGCAGCGCCATTGAAGACAAAAATATGTGGCTCTGGACCAACATTGGCCCTGAGCTCTACGCCCTCTGAAATTGTCGCCACGAAAAAGGTCCGGCACCCGGCCTTCAGGAGACGGCGGGAAACATCTGTTGCTCCGTGGCCATAGGCATTGGCCTTTACGACCGCGGACGTCTCTGCTGCTCCCGACAGGTGGTTCAGCGTAGTCCAATTAGATGCGATCGCCTCAAGATCAATCGTGGCTCTGGCTCGAACAAGCATGGCCTACCGGCCTTAGGGTGTTCGGGCCTAGAAGTCATCATTCGATGTCTCTTTGTCGAGGTTTCCAAACCTGGTGACGTTGGCATCAAAGGCGAGCGTCACTTTGCCGATGGGGCCGTGGCGTTGCTTGCCGATGATAACTTCAGCGGTC
Organism: Pseudomonadota bacterium; assembly: GCA_039028055.1. Taxonomy (GTDB): domain Bacteria; phylum Pseudomonadota; class Alphaproteobacteria; order Caulobacterales; family Hyphomonadaceae; genus CALLCD01. Next base: position 4,114 of record JBCCIW010000262.1, read on the forward strand.
CCGTAGACCTGGTCCATACGATCACGCCATCTTTGCCATTTCTCCGCAGATTGCGGATCGTTAGGGTCGTTTTGGGGCTCGGTGCGCTCGAGATAATAAGACTCCCGATAAACGAATGAGACAACATCCGCGTCCTGCTCTATCGATCCGGACTCGCGAAGGTCCGACAGTTGCGGGCGTTTATCATCCCGCTGTTCTACTTGTCGGCTGAGCTGCGAGAGTGCCATTAAGGGAACATTCAGTTCCTTTGCCAGCGTCTTCAGCCCCATGGAAATCTCGGTGATTTCCTGGACCCTGTTTCCCTGCGATTTCAGCGATCCATTGATAAGCTGAAGGTAGTCAATGATGATGAGATCAACGCCATGGGAGCGATGTAGGCGTCTGGCTCTGGCTGAGACTTCACTGATCGACTGGCCGCCCTTGTCGTCGATATAAAGCGGTATGTTCTGCAAC
>JBCCIW010000263.1:0-4553 GCA_039028055.1 Pseudomonadota bacterium
CGTTGGAGATCCTGAACGCTGTAAGGCGCTGTCCGATATCTTGCTGTTTGATTTTGGCATCTACGTCCAACCGATCAACTATCCAACTGTGCCAAAAGGCACCGAACGGCTCAGATTCACGCCGAGCCCGGTTCATACAGAAGCAATGATGGATGAGCTGATTTCGGCCATTCTGGCGATCTGGAAGCAACTCGGTCTTCAAATCGCCGCTTGAGGCGGCGAATCGGCTACTTTGATGTTATTGGAGTTTGCGTCGTTTTGACGTGTAGGCGCTATTGCTGCTTGCCGTAAATAAGCGCATGTGCCTAATCCGTTACGTCAATTTCAAGAGGAGTCGCGGACATGCCAGACACTTTGACAAGCGCATCCCTGGCCACCGATTTTTTCAATGTCGGCCTGGCGGATCGTGACCCCGAATTGTTCGCTGCAGTCGCAGAGGAACAGACCCGTCAGCAGCACCAGATTGAACTGATCGCCTCGGAAAACATCGTCTCGCGAGCCGTAATGGAGGCTCAGGGAACCGTGCTTACCAATAAGTATGCCGAAGGTTATCCCGGGCGGCGGTACTATGGCGGGTGTGAATTCGTCGATGTTGCGGAGGAACTGGCACGCGATCGGGCAACAAAGCTCTTCAATTGCGGCTTTGCCAACGTCCAGCCGAATTCAGGCAGTCAGGCCAATCAGGCCGTTTTTCAGGCACTGATAAAGCCAGGCGATACGATCCTCGGTATGAGCCTTGATGCTGGTGGCCATCTCACCCACGGCGCGCGCCCAAATCAGTCCGGAAAGTGGTTTAACGCTATACAGTACGGGGTTCGCGAGGATGATCATCTGATTGATTTCGATCAGGTCGAAGCGCTTGCGAGGGAGCACAGGCCGCAGCTCATTATCGCCGGCGGTTCCGCCTATCCCCGCCAGATCGACTTCGCCCGCTTCCGGGCAATTGCGGACGAAATCGGGGCTTATTTCCTGGTGGACATGGCACATTTCGCCGGTCTGGTTGCTGGGGGCCATCATCCCAATCCGCTTGATCATGCCCATGTCGCCACCACCACGACCCACAAGACCTTGCGCGGTCCCCGCGGCGGTATGATCCTGACGAACGACGAAGCGTTGGCGAAAAAGTTTAATTCAGCTGTTTTTCCCGGCATTCAGGGCGGTCCACTTATGCATGTGATCGCAGCGAAGGCCGTCGCTTTTGGAGAAGCCCTTACGCAAGATTTCAAGGACTACACTGCACAGGTGATCCGAAATGCTCAGGCTATGGCAGCCGCCGCTGAAGCAAGCGGTCTTGCGGTTGTATCAGGCGGTACGGAAACGCACCTCGCTCTGATTGATCTCCGTCCGAAAGGTGTGAAGGGCAACGCCACCGAACAAGCGCTCGAACGCGCTTACATCACTTGCAATAAGAACGGAGTGCCCTTCGATCCGGAGAAGCCTGCCATTACCAGCGGTATTCGCGTTGGCTCTCCTGCCGGAACCACACGAGGTTTCGGAGAATCCGAATTCACACAGGTTGGAAATTGGATTGGTGAAATCGTCGAAGGGCTCGCGCAGGGCGGCGACACGTCTGATCTCGAAGATCGGGTTCGGTCAGAAGTCATCGATCTGACATCGCGATACCCGATTTATAACGGGCTCGGGGCTTAGAAAGCATGCGATGTCCGTTCTGCGGTGCCCATGACACAGCGGTAAAGGACTCCCGTTCGGCTGAAGAAAACAACGCGGTACGGCGTCGCCGTGCTTGCAACAAATGCGGTGGTCGCTTCACCACGTTTGAGCGTGCGCAGCTACGCGACATCACGGTGATCAAAAGCGACGGAAAGCGAGTCATTTTCGAGCGCGAGAAGATTGTGCGCACAGTAAAACTCGCGCTTCGCAAGCGTCCGGTAACCGATGACCAGATCGATCAGATGGTCTCCGGCATCGTTCGCCAGCTTGAGAGCGGCGGCGAAGCAGAGATCGATTCAAATCGGGTCGGTGACATGGTCATGGAGGCTCTCAAGGAAATCGATCCCGTCGGCTACGTCCGATATGCGAGCGTCTATAAGGACTTCTCCGACCCCGGCGATTTCGCGCGTTTCATTGAGGACAGCGCCTTGAAGGACGAGGCGGCTGAATAGTGAGCGATCTGCCCCGTGTTACTTGGAAAGTTGCGACATCTCTCGATGGGCGAATTGCCCTTTCCGATGGCACAAGCCAGTGGATCACCGGTCCAGATGCCCGCGCAAGAGGGCATCAGATGCGCGCGCAGCACGATGCAATCATGGTTGGTATCGGCACCGTCCTGGCCGACGATCCATTACTCACAGCGCGCACAGTTCCGCTACCCGATAAGCAGCCCGTCCGCATAATCGCTGACAGTCAGGCCCGAACGCCCGTTGAAAGCCGCCTGATCACATCTGCGAGTCTTGGCCGGATTATTATCGCCACCGAAGACACTGAAACCGGTCCTCTGAGCTCTGCCGGAGCGGAGCTTTGGCCCTGTAAGCGAGCTTCGACCGGCGGAATTGATCTGGAGTACTTTCTTCGCCGCTGCGTCATCGAAGGGATCAATTCGCTCTTCGTCGAAGGTGGTGGTCACCTTGCGGCATCATTCATTCGGGCCGGTTTAGTTGATGAGATTTGCTGGTTTCGCGCCCCTAAATTGATTGGCGGTGATGGACTGCCAGCCCTTGCATCAATTGGGCTTAAAGATATGCCTGATGCGCCGAATTGGTCCATTACCGCTACGGAACGGATTGGGGATGACGTTCTCGAGACCTATGTTCGCCGCTAGAACAGCAAATACAGGCTTCAAACATGTTCACTGGTCTCGTCACAGACATCGGCACAATTCGTAAGGCCGAACACCGAAATGGTCTCACGCGCTTTGAAGTGGAGAGCGGCTATCCCGCTTCGGACATAGAGATGGGCGCATCCATTATGCACTCCGGCGTCTGCCTTACGGTCGTTGATTTCGGAGAGACAGACGAGGGCGGTTCCTGGTGGGTGGTAGAGGCCGTCCCGGAGACCCTTGACCGCACTGTCCTGGGTAGCTGGCAGGCCGGATCAAATGCGAATCTCGAAAAGAGCCTGAAACTCGGCGACGAACTCGGCGGTCACTTCGTCTTCGGGCACGTAGACGGTGTTGGCGAAATCGTCTCTGTCGAGCAGGAAGGCGAAAGCTATCGCGTCACCATTCGCCCGCCGTCGGATATTGCCCGCTATTTCGCCACCAAGGGCTCCGCTGCGATAGACGGGGTCTCACTTACAGTGGCCGATGCGTTGCCCAATGGCGACTTCCAGGTCGCCGTGATCCCGCATACATGGGAAGTCACCACCCTCGGTAATTTGCAGCCGGGAACACGTGTTAATCTTGAGATCGACATGCTGGCGCGGTACGTCGCCCGAATGATTGGGGCAGATGTACCCGCGAAAGACGAAACATGAGCGAAGACTTCTCCCCAGCCATCTCCACGATCGATGAAATCATCGAGGACGCCCGCAACGGCAAGATGTACATTCTGGTCGATGCCGAAGACCGGGAGAATGAAGGCGACCTGATCATTCCCGCAAACTTCGCGACGCCCGAAGCGGTGAACTTCATGGCAAAGTTCGGTCGTGGCCTGATCTGCCTCGCAATGAACAATGAGCGCGCCCGAACGCTCAACCTGGACATGATGGCCCGGGAGAACCGCGAGAGCATGGGCACGGCCTTTACTGTGTCCATTGAAGCGAAGGAGGGCGTCACCACAGGCATTTCCGCCCACGACCGCGCCAAGACAATTCAGGTCGCGATCGACCCCCAACTCGACCACAACGACATCGTTTCGCCAGGCCACGTCTTCCCGCTCGTTGCGAAGGATGGCGGCACGCTTGTCCGCGCTGGCCACACCGAGGCCGCTGTCGACATCTCCCGCATGGCCGGGCTCTATCCGGCGGGTGTCATCTGCGAGATCATGAACGATGATGGCTCCATGGCTCGCCTGCCAGACCTCGTGGCCTTCGCCCAGCTCCACAACCTCAAGATCGGCACCATCGCCGACCTCATCGCGTGGCGACGCAAGAACGACCGGCTTCTCGAGCGCCGCGTCGAGGCACCGCTCGCCAGCGCTTACGGGGACGGCTTCAAGACTGTTGTGTTTCGCAATGCCCTTGATCAGAGCGAACACATCGCCATCGTCCACGGCAATATCACGCCTGATGCGACCACTCTTGTCCGCGTTCACCGGACCGACGTACTCGCGGACATCCTTGGCGAGCGAGGGCCTCGCGAAGGCCTTGTCGAGCGCGCTATGAAGATCATTGCCGGCGCAGAGGAGCCAGGCGTCATCATCTTCGTGAACACCATGCGCCCCAATGCCCTTGCTGAGCGGCTTGGCCTGAAAACGAGTGAACCTGCCGATGCTCAGGTCCCGCTTCGGGAGTACGGCGTGGGCGCGCAGATTCTTCGCGAGCTTGGCATTCGCCGCATGACCTATCTCTCCGATACTCAACCCACAAAGCTGCCGGGCCTTGACGGATATGGCCTCACCATAGAGGGGTGGCGACCATTGACTGAGGAAAACACC
>JBCCIW010000264.1:0-4545 GCA_039028055.1 Pseudomonadota bacterium
CGCGCATGGAGACGTTTTCACCGTCAAGCACGCGCACGACGCCATTCTTAAGCGTCGACATGAATGGCGCGTGGTTCGGGAGCACGCCGAACTCACCATCAGTGCCGGGTGCGATGACATGGTCGACTTCGCCAGCAAAAATCTCGCGCGCTGGCGATACGAGAGAAAAATGGAGCTTTTCAGCCATATCGGTTCCTTTTTGGTCCGACGTCCTGCATCTCAAGGGTGTTTAGTGGTTTCTGGGCCCATGTCCACCGTCGATTGGCAGACATAATGCGTCGTCAGAAACGGCTGTTGGACACCCTAGCTAAGCACGTTTCAACACGCCATTGATCGCGCGTCATATTCGAGACGCGCCAACATTCGTCGCAAACCCATCAACGGTGTTGGCGCGCGCTAGTTTGGGTGCGAAGCCAGTGAGCTCAGACCTTCTGAAACTTCAGCGTCATGCGATTGGTTTCGCCGATCGCTTCCATTTCTGCACGCAATTCCGGATCCTCACCACTCGTGCCGAGGCTTGGTGGCAAACGCCAGACGAACTCTTCATTTGTAGGGGTATCGAGAGGATTGGCGTTGATATCGCTTTCCGCGACCAGCTCAAATCCGGCTGCTTCAACGACAGCAACAACTGCAGACCGTTTCATGTAACCATTGTCACCATTGGCCCAGTCATCATCGTTTGATTCAGGGCCGCTATGCTGCACGATTGCAAGCGTGCCACCGGGCTTTAGCATGGCATAGGTATCTGCAAGGGCTTCTGCCATATAGTTCTGCTCTTCGGTATTGAACCGATTGAGATGATGGAGCGCGCGGATCATTAGAACCGCATCTACGGTGCCATCAACCGACGCGTCGCGACTTCCAAATGGGAAAGCCGAAACACCGGCTTCAGCGCCGCCTCGCCACTCAGCCGCATCAGCCGTCCACGTCTCAGCCCACGTTTCCTTGGCTTCGAGGAATTCGGGTGTGGCAAAGCCGCCGAATTTCGACCACATATCAACGCTGTAATCGATCCCTATCAATGCGCCGTCGTCGCCGAGATAGGGCAGCAGGATCTTCGTATACCATCCGCCACCTGGAAGTACTTCCGCCACTGTCATTCCAGGCTCAATGCCAAAGAACTCTATTGTTTCCGCCGGATGGCGATCATCAAAGCGGGCTTTGTTCTCCTCCGGCTGAACATCGAGAATACCGGCAAGCAAAACGGCGTTGTCGACGACGGGTGCGGCTTCAACTTCTTCAATTGCGACCTCGGTCTCAGGAGCCGGTTCCGCAGGTTCTTCAGCAGGACCTCCGCACGCAGCCAGCGTAATGGCTGTTGCGGCAGCAATTGCAATCGAGTGTGTTTTCATGGGGAACTCCCTAAATTGGAACCCTAAAGATCGCAGAAGCACGGGCGGGTGGCAACGGCGGAAACCCCGATTGTTCGAAAATGGATCCCGCACGTGAGAGAATTAGGAGCGGCCGCGTGAATAAGAAATTGAGAGCCTGTCCGCCCACGCACCAGTTTCGTCCTGGCCCTGCCAGATCCACTCAAAGTTATCGCTCGACAGGTTGCGATAGATTATTCGCCGAGGCGCTTCGTCCGGTGTCCGAATAATGTCGAAGCTAAGGCTGTCGCCGTCGAAATCGCCAATGCCGACATGGGTGAAACCGCGACTGTCGGTCGATAACAGCTTCCACTTTCCGCTCAGGATGTCATAGGCGATGCGGTTCGCACTATAAGAGACGACTGGGCCTTCATCTGTGTTCAGCGTGAAAGAACCGGACTCTTCCAGAGTACAGCCTGCATCTCCAGAGAATTCGATCGTGCTGGTCCCGGCACCCGGCCAGCCTTCGTCGGCAATAATGCTCTGCGTCCACGAACCCAGTACTACGCTCAGCTCGCCATATGATTCAGGGCAAGTTTCCGGAACAGCCGGTCTAGGCGCAGGGTCCAACGTAAGAGCGCAGCCAGCAACGAGAACGAGGCAGGTTGCTGGAGCCATCCTCATTGCCTTAAGCGTCAGCCAGCATCTCTTCGGCTTTCTTGGTCGCTTCCTCAATGGAGCCGACCATATAGAATGCTTGCTCCGGAAGATGGTCGAAGTCGCCATTGATGAGACCCTTGAAGCCCTTCACCGTGTCTTCGATTTTCACCTGGACGCCCGGTGAGCCAGTAAAGACCTCTGCCACATCAAACGGTTGCGACAGGAAGCGTTCCACTTTCCGAGCCCGAGCTACAACGAGCTTATCCTCCTCGGAAAGCTCATCCATGCCGAGGATCGCGATTATGTCCTGCAGCTCTTTATAGCGCTGCAGGATCGACTGAACGCCCCGGGCCGTGTCGTAGTGTTCTTCACCGATAACTAGCGGATCAAGAATACGCGACGTGGAATCCAGCGGATCCACAGCCGGATAGATGCCCTTCTCGGCGATGGCGCGGTTAAGCACAGTCGTCGCATCAAGGTGAGCGAACGAGGTCGCCGGGGCCGGGTCAGTCAAGTCATCCGCAGGCACATACACGGCCTGCACCGACGTAATCGACCCTTTCGTCGTTGAGGTAATACGCTCCTGCAACATGCCCATATCGGTCGCAAGTGTTGGCTGATATCCCACAGCGGATGGAATACGGCCAAGAAGCGCGGACACCTCAGCACCGGCCTGCGTAAACCGGAAGATATTGTCGACAAAGAACAGCACGTCTTTGCCTTCCTCATCGCGGAAGTACTCGGCTTGCGCGAGGCCTGTCAGAGCAACACGGGCGCGGGCTCCTGGAGGCTCGTTCATCTGGCCGTATACGAGCGTCGCGCGGCTTTCGCCTTCAAGGTCGATCACCTTGGCGTCCTGCATCTCATAGTACAGATCGTTCCCTTCACGGGTCCGCTCGCCTACTCCGGCGAAGACGGAGTATCCGCCAAAGAGTTTAGCAATATTGTTGATCAGTTCCTGGATCAGCACGGTCTTGCCGACCCCGGCTCCGCCGAACAGGCCGATCTTGCCACCCTTTGTGTAAGGGCAGAGCAAGTCGATCACCTTGATCCCGGTGACGAGGATCTCTGCCTCGGTTGACTGGTCGACGAACTCCGGCGCTGGCGCATGGATCGGGTTCGATGCCTTTGCATCAATCGGTCCGCGTTCATCGATTGGCTCGCCGACAACGTTCATGATACGGCCGAGCGTTTCCGGCCCCACGGGCACTGTTATCGGCTCGCCGAGATCCTTGACAGGCTGTCCCCGCACGAGCCCCTCAGTGGAGTCCATCGCGATGGTGCGCACCGTATTCTCACCGAGGTGCTGGGCTACCTCGAGTACGAGGCGCTGACCATTATTCTCGGTTTCCAGGGCGTTCAGAATATCCGGCAGCTTGCCGTCAAACGAAACGTCCACGACGGCCCCGATCACCTGGGCGACCTGGCCTTTTGCATTAGCGGGAGTGCTCATACGTCTTGTCTCCTTGGGAGCATGAATTCTTTGGAACAGGGCTGATTTTCTTGATTGGGCATTCTCTAAACCACCGCCTGGCAGTTTATTGAGTTGGGCCCGTCGATCGTCAGACGCACAAGTTCCACGTCAGGATTGATCTGAATGCCGACTTTTTCGTCGTCGGGAAAAGTGAGATTCACCACAGCCGCGCCGGTAACCGTCACTTCGGCGTTACCATCGCGCGCGGAGATTGATTGAGACTTGCTGCCCATCACAGAAATGGTCACACCATTTGACGATGAGGTTGATTGGTTCCCACCGGATGGCGCATCAATGTGTTCGCCTCGCATGATTGTGCACAATTCAACTGCCACGACAGCCTCCTCTGCGCCACTTGCCAGCTCTGCCGTTACTACGCCAGCATCCGTATCGCCACCACAGGCGGCAATGAAAAGTGTCAAAGGAAGGCAAAATCGGCGAAACATAGCTATACTCTAAAGCGCCTCTGCACCGGAGATGATTTCGATCAACTCTTTGGTGATTTGAGCCTGACGGGCCCTGTTATACTGCAAAGTGAGGGACGAGATAAGGTCGCCGGCATTCCGGGTCGCGTTGTCCATCGCCGTCATTGACGCTGCCTGCTCGCCCGCAGCACTTTCCAGCATGGCTGACAGAAGCTGCGTATTAAGGTAGCGCGGCAAAAGGGTTTCGAGGATTTCCTGTTCTGACGGCTCATATGTGTAGATTGCGCCCTCAAGGTCTACGGTCTCTGTCCCCTCCGGCGCACTCGCCGGGATGAGTTGTTGACCAGTCGGGATCTGGGTCAGCACGTTCTTGAACCGCGAATAAACGAGTGTGCACATGTCGAACTCGCCGGCCTCAAATCGCTCATTGACCTGCGCTCCAAAAGACAGCGCCAATTCGGACTGATCTTCAGGCGAGCGTGCTTCCGACGTATCGACATGGTCGATGAACATGTCTCCGTATTCGCCGCCCAGCTGTTCGCGACCTTTCTTGCCGACAGTGATAATCTTCACCGTCTTGCCTTCAGCGCGAAGTTCCCCGATCAGCGTTTTCGCCTGCTTGACCGTGTTTGCATTGAACCCGCCGCAGAGCCCGCGTTCGGCTGTCATGACGATC
>JBCCIW010000265.1:0-4534 GCA_039028055.1 Pseudomonadota bacterium
GGACTGGTGCGCTCGGAATGTGTAATGCCTTTGCCCGCGATCATCCAGTTCACTTCGCCGGGATAGATCATCTGATTGGTGCCGAGAGAGTCCCGATGTTGGAACTCCCCCTGCAGCAGATAGGTGACCGTCGCCAGACCAATATGGGGATGAGGGCGAACATCGATACCACCGTCGTGGAGGAATTCGGCTGGACCCATCTGGTCAAAGAATATGAAAGGCCCGACGAGTTGACGTTTCGGCGATGGCAGCGCCCGCCTCACTTCAAAGCCGCCAAGATCGCGGGCTCTTGGTATGATCAGTGCGTCAATCGGATCCGAGTTTGTATCATCGGGGCAGTTTGCCTCGGGAGCTTTGTTCCAACTCATAATGTCTCTCCTTTCAGATATGACCACATCCATGGGGGCGGGGTTTTGTCATGGTGGCCAGGTGTTGTGGGAGGCCTACTGCTTGATGATCACATCATCCCACTCCGGATGGCGCTCGCTTTGTGCGCGTACGAACGGACAGAGTGGAATGATCCTGTAGTTGTTCTCTCGCGCGTCTTCGATCAGGTGGTTTACCAGAGCTTTGGCGACACCTTTGCCGGCGAGTTCTTCTGGCACCCCTGTATGGTCGGCGATGATGAGTTTTTCATTTACCCGTGAAAAAGTGAGTTCTCCTGTTGCTGTTTCACCCGCGATGCGGGCTGTAAATTCACCGCCGCTTTTCGATTCCGCTTTCGTGATTGTAATATCAGACATAGTCAGTCTCCTGCGTCTATTTTATCCACATTACGTGGGGAGGTCGAACGCCAGAATTTCGGCGTCTTCTCCATCTTCGAATTTTATATCTGTAAGCGCGTTGATCGCAGCGCCGTCACCTTGATTCAGCCTTGTTCCTGCAACGGTGATCGACCCTTGGGCGATTTGAACCCAGACCGTTCTGCCATCTGCGATCGGCAAGCTGGCGGTCTCAACGCCGTCGAACAGGCCTGCATAGATCGAGATGTCCTGGTGAACCGTCACCGAATTTTCCCGTCCGTCTTCAGAGGCAATGAGCCGCAGTCTCCCCCGCTTTTCGTCGTTTGAAACTGCGATCTGCTCATAGCCCGGTTCCAGGTCGAGTTCGGATGGTTCTATCCATATCTGCAGGAAGTGAACGGGGGAGTCTTTGGAATGGTTGTACTCCGAGTGATGAATGCCCGATCCGGCCGTCATTTTCTGAACGTCGCCTGGGCGGATCACCGAGCCTGTCCCAATCGAATCCTTGTGCTCGAGGGCACCATCAAGAACATATGAGATGATTTCCATATCTCGATGGCCGTGCGTGCCGAATCCCCTCCCGCCTTTTACGCGATCTTCGTTGATCACCCGCAAGGGGCCGACGCCCATGTGTTTTGGGTCGTAATAGTTGGCAAAAGAGAAGCTATGCTTGGAGTCGAGCCAGCCATGGTTGGCCGCACCGCGCTCCCCTGATTGTCTGACCGTGATCATCTTTGTGCTCCTTTCCATGGTATTGATTGATCTAGCCCTCTATTTAGGCTGGCGCTAATTTTGAGACTATAGGGACATTTATCGCCAAACTGTCCTCTAATTAGAGACAAACAATTTTTGCAGGAATCCGGGTTTCCACGACACATCAGGTCGGAGAGTGCTCAGGTCAGCTAATGAACAGTTCTATTCTGCGGCGACTTCTTCGCTGGCAATAAATCCGCCAGACTGCCTGGCCCATAGATCGGCATAAAGACCCTCGGCTTGGATCAACTCATCGTGGCTGCCTTGCTCCACGATTCGTCCTTCGTCCAGTACTACGAGGCGATCCATGGCGGCTATTGTGGAGAGGCGGTGTGCGATGGCAATGACAGTTTTGCCTTCCATGAGAGCGAACAGGTGTTCCTGGATTGCCGCCTCTACTTCGGAGTCGAGCGCTGAAGTTGCCTCGTCAAGAACAAGGACGGGGGCATCTTTCAGGAAGATACGGGCGATGGCGATACGTTGTCTTTGGCCGCCAGACAGCTTCACACCACGCTCGCCGACTTTCGCATCGAGGCCTCTCTGCCCCTCCTTGTCTTCCAGATCCTCAATGAAGGTTGTTGCATTTGCGCGCCTCAGTGCTTCCCAGATTTCGTCTTCGGTTGCATCATTTCGCCCGTAGGCGACATTTTCGCGAATGGTGCGATGCAGGAGAGATGTATCTTGTGTCACCATGCCGATTTGCGCGCGCAGGGAGTCCTGGCTCACATCGGCCACCGAAGCCCCATCAATTGAGATTCTGCCGCCTTCGACGTCGTAAAGCCGCAAAAGAAGATTGACGAGCGTCGTTTTGCCGGCACCCGAGCGGCCCACCAAGCCTACTTTTTCGCCGGGCTTAACTGTCAGGTTCAAGCCCTCAATGACGCCCTGGCCCTTGCCGTAGTGAAAGCTAGTCTCCTCAAATGATATCTCTCCTCTTGGCACCAGAAGTTGCTTGGCGTCGGGTTTGTCCTCAACGGCGCGGGCTTTGGCGAGCATGCCCATGCCGTCATAGACAACACCAACATTCTCGAAGAGTGCGGAGACTTCCCACATGATCCACTGGGACATGCCGACCATTCTCAATGCAAGGGCCAGAGCAGCTGCAATTGCGCCGGCCGTCACGGTCCCGGCCAACCAGTATGTGATTCCAATCCACGAGATCAGCATGATTGCGAGGGCGTTATTCAGGTGAACAAGAACCGTGAATACCGTTACAAGTCGCATTTGATGGTGCACTGTGCCGAGGAAACCCGTCATGCTTTCGCGGGCATAGGCCTGTTCCTGACGGGCGTGAGCGAACAGTTTAACGGTGGCGATATTGGTATAGGAGTCGACGATCCGGCCCGTCATCTCCGAGCGTGCGTCTGCCTGTTCTTCAGAAACTTTTGTCAATCGCGGTACGAACCACCAGGTGAGCAAGCCGTAGCCGATGACCCAAAGAACGATCGGAACGGCGAGGCGTATATCCGCGGCAGCAATCATGACAATCATGGTGATAAAGAAGACACCGATATACATCATGATATCGAGAGTCTTGGTGACGACTTCCCGCACGGCAAGGGCCGTTTGCATGACTTTGGCTCCCACGCGTCCTGCATATTCGTCGGAGAAGAACTGTGTGGACTGGCCCAGTATGTAGCGATGCATGCGCCAACGGGCGCTCATGGGGATGTTTCCGAGCATGGCCTGATGCACGAGCAGGCCCCAAATGTAATGACCGATCGGCAGTATGAGCATTATGGCACCGGCCATCAGCGCTAGCGTTGTCCCATGGGTTTCAAGGAACACGGCCCGGTCCGTTGAGCCGAGCCAATCAACGAGCCATCCCATAAAGCCAAATAGGAGAACTTCTCCAATCGCGATGATGGCTGAAAGTACCGTCATGATCGCCAGCAAAGGATAGGCATCGCGCATATAGTGCAGCACAAAAGGCACAAGGCCGCTGGGCGGTTCGCCAAGGCGCGTATCCGGAAACGGATCCAGCAGATTTTCGAACCATCGGAACATGCCGCTCGTATTGCACGGCTGAGGCACGCGCTCAATTGTGAACCGGCCAAGCTGGCCAAGATATGCTTTACCGTGCTTGTTTGATCACAGAATAAATCTGGAGGGCACGCTTCATGCGAACAATGGGTTTCTTGGTGATTTTTTTCTTGTCGCTGTCGGGCTTTGCTGACGCACAAAAGAAAGCGCTTGTAGGTGGAACGCTGCTCGACGGGCTCGGCGGACCTCCGATCTATGACAGTGTCATTCTCGTAGACGGCGATCGCATTGAAGAGGTCGGAAATCAGGACAGTTTGCAGATACCAGACGGCTATGAGGTGATATCCACAGAGGCGATGACCGTTATGCCCGGGCTTTGGGAAATGCACGCGCATCTCATGCTGAACGGCCACTCGAATTATGCCCATTGGGACCGAACTTATGTCGACCGCTTGGAAGATGAAATCATGCCCGCATCAGCGGTACAATTGCTTCTCGCGGGCGTAACCACGGCTAGAGATCTTGGTGCTCCTCTGGAGCCCTCCTTATCGGTCAGGGAGCAGATCGCTTCCGGAGAAATACCCGGCCCTCGGCTCTTTGTCTCTGGCCCGTTCATCCAGAAACAGGTCTATCCCGGTACTGAAGCTTTTCGCTGGGGAGTTGATGGACCTCGCGATGCGGCGCGCAAGGTCAATCGACTGGCCGATGCCGGCGTGGATATCATCAAGCTGATCGATCATGATCTTATGACCCGGGAAGAAGCCGAAGCAGTTGTTGATACCGCCCACGAGCGCGGGTTGATCGTTGTCGGACACTCCCATAAACCTGATGAAATCCGCATTGGCCTCGAGATCGGGATCGACAATTTCGAACATACCGGGCTTACGACCGCGCCCGAGTATCCAGCTGACATCATGGACGCATTAAGGGAGCGAACTGCGAGGGGGCGCATCGCTGGCGGACCACTTTACTGGACGCCTACAATCGAGGGCTTGTGGAATTACGAAGAAACGCGCGCCAATCCGGAGGAACTCGATACCGATTGCTGGCACCGA
>JBCCIW010000266.1:0-4533 GCA_039028055.1 Pseudomonadota bacterium
AGGCTCAGACCGTCATCAACACATGGCTCAAACAATATAATCGCATCCGGCCACACCAGGCATTGAACATGCGCCCGCCTGTGCCAGAAACACTATTAGAGAAAACCCAAATCAGTGGCCTATACGATCGGGGCTAGACACGGTTGGTCGGAGCGTACACTTGCGAAAATGAAGCGGATCTATGTGTCCGATGATGCGGTGATCGAAGCCATCACGGGCGCAGAAAACTGTACGGAACAAGAACAGAACCTGTAAACCAAGGTGTAAACTGCTCACCGTGTTCCGGTTTTCTTCTAAGCTAAGACCTTGAAAAATATGGTGGGCGGTAACGGGTTCGAACCGCTGACCCTCTCGGTGTAAACGAGATGCTCTACCAGCTGAGCTAACCGCCCGATGCGATCCTCTTACGACAAGGTGCGCTGACATCCAACGGAAAAATTATCCATCGCTGCATATCTTCTCCAGAATGTGAAAAGGAGCCAGTCAAAAACTGGCTCCTTCTATATCTTTCACACGTCACTGGGGGCTAGTGCTTGCTTCCGCTCGTCAGGCTGGGCTGTGACCCGCCCTGCCCCGCCCCGGTTTGGCCGGATCCGGCGAGCGTTGCCTGCAGCGCAGCTTCATCTTCTTCTGACCACTCGATCGGAACCAGCGGCCGGGTCAGCGCTCTCGCAAACACTTCCATGATGTCGGAGACGGGAATGATTTCGAGACCGTCTTTGACATTGTCCGGAATGTCCGCGAGATCCTTCTCGTTATCAGCCGGTATAAGCACGGTCTTGATACCACCGCGCAAGGCCGCAAGAAGCTTCTCCTTCAGTCCTCCAATCGGCAGGACACGGCCTCGCAGGGTGACCTCGCCGGTCATGGCGACATCTTTCCATACGGGGTTACTGGTCAGAAGAGACACGATCGCCGTCGTCATCGCGATGCCAGCGGACGGACCATCCTTTGGCGTCGCCCCTTCGGGAACGTGAACGTGAATGTCGGTCGTATTGAAGGTGCTCGGCTTGATCCCGAGTGACACAGCCCGCGCTCTCACCAGTGAGTTCGCAGCCTGGATCGACTCTTTCATCACATCGCGAAGGTTACCGGTTACTTTCATGCCGCCCCGGCCGGGCATCTGCACAGCTTCAATCGTCAGCAGATCGCCTCCAGTTTCAGTCCACGCAAGACCTGTTACAGCACCAAGCTGATTTTCATCATCGGCAAGTCCGTAACGGAACTTCCTAACACCGGCAAAGTCGGCGAGATTTTCGGATGTAATCTCCTGGGATGACGCGTTATCCTGAGTGATTTTCCGAACGGACTTGCGAGCTAGTCGCGCGATCTCCCGCTCCAGGTTCCGAACGCCGGCTTCCCGTGTGTAATACCGAACCAGATCGCGCAGCGCGTCTTCGCCTACACTCCACTCCGTCTCGGCAAGACCGTGATCCTTCCGGATTTTCGGTATGAGATGCCGCACGGCGATCTGAAGTTTCTCATCTTCCGTGTAGCCAGCAATCCGAATGATCTCCATCCGATCAAGCAATGGCTGAGGCATATTGAGCGAGTTCGCCGTCGTGATGAACATAACGTCGGAAAGATCGTAGTCGACCTCGAGATAGTGATCGTTGAACGTCGAGTTCTGCTCGGGATCGAGAACTTCCAGAAGCGCGGATGCAGGATCTCCGCGATAGTCCATGCCAAGCTTGTCGATCTCATCCAGGAGGAAAAGCGGATTTCCCGTTTTCGCCTTCTTCATCGACTGAATCACCCGGCCAGGCATCGATCCGATATATGTGCGCCTGTGACCACGGATCTCGCTCTCATCACGAACGCCACCAAGCGCCACGCGAACGAAATCCCGTCCAGTTGCTCTGGCAATGGATTTTCCGAGCGAGGTCTTACCAACCCCGGGAGGACCGACAAGACAAAGGATCGGGCCTTTCATCTTCTCAGTTCGTTTTTGTACGGCGAGGTATTCCAGGATCCGTTCTTTCACCTTCTCCAGGCCATAATGATCCGTGTCGAGAATAGTCTCGGCCTCATCGAGATCTGTCGAGATCTGTTTCCTCTCACCCCACGGCAGAGAAACCAGCCAATCGAGATAATTCCGAACGACCGTCGATTCCGCGGACATCGGGCTCATCTGGCGCAGCTTGCGCATTTCACCGTCGGCTTTTGTGCGCGCTTCCTCGGAGAGCGGCGTATCCCGCAGCTTTTGCTCTAAATCTCCAAGTTCATCGCGCTCGCCGCCATCCTGTTCGCCAAGCTCGCGCTGAATAGCTTTCATCTGCTCATTCAGGTAATATTCGCGCTGGGTCTTCTCCATCTGGCGTTTGACGCGATTTTTGATCTTCCGCTCCATTTGGAGCATGCCCATCTCGCCTTCCATTTGAGAAAACACCTTCTCGAGGCGTTCTTTCTCACTTGTTACCTCAAGCAATTCCTGCTTATCGGACAGCTTGATGGAAAGCTGCGCGGCAACCGTATCCGCCAATTTTCCCGGATCGGTAACCTTCGAGATGGTTGCAACTGAATCCGGCTGGATCTTGCGGTTGAGCTTCACATAATTTTCGAACTGGTCGATCACCGCTCTCATGAGCGGCTTGACATCCGTCGGATCGGCCTCTTCGGAATCGATCAGCGCGACATCGGCATCGAAATACCCGCCCCTGTCGTTCAATTGGGTGAGCCGAGCGCGGGACTGCCCTTCAACGAGGACTTTCACCGTCCCGTCTGGCAGTTTCAGGAGCTGCAGGATCGATGCTATCGTCCCGATCGGATACAGGTCGTCATCGCCGGGATCATCAACCGACGGATCACGCTGAGCCACCAGCATGATTTCATTCTCGCCCTCTTCGACCATTTCAAGGGCCCGCACGGACTTATCACGGCCAACAAAAAGCGGAGCGACCATTTCAGGAAACACAACAATGTCTCGAAGTGGTAGTACTGGGAGTGTCTTTGTCATTGTTATTCGATTCTATTCTGGCGTCGCTAAACAAGCCGACGCCGGTGAGTGGATCCTGCGATAAGCAGCAATCCTAACATGATTTAACTATGTGGCGATGTGCAGGCGAAGCTTCAAGCCATCAATAACTGTTGAATTCGCTATAATTCGGCCTACCGAGGGCCCCGCCGTCTGTCAAAACCGACAATTCCGAAAGTGCTGACGCTTAGGACGCTTCTTCCGTTTGAGTCTGTTCAGCGTGCACGTAGAGCGGCGTCGCGTTACCCTCAACGACTTCACCATTCACCACAACTTCAGAAACGCCGCGCAAATTCGGCAACTCGAACATCGTATCGAGGAGGATGGCCTCCATGATGGACCTGAGGCCACGAGCACCGGTTTTCCGCTCGATAGCACGGCGAGCAACGGCATTCAGAGCCTCTTCCGTAAATGTAAGCTGCACGTCCTCCATGTCGAAGAGGCGTTGATACTGCTTCAGAAGCGCGTTCTTCGGCTCTGTCAGGATAGATACGAGAGCATCTTCTTCCAGGTCTTCGAGCGTGGCGATAACCGGCAGTCGGCCGATAAACTCCGGAATGAGGCCGAATTTCTGCAGATCTTCCGGCTCAACTTCGCGAAGAATCTCCCCAGTCTGACGGTCTTCAGCATCCTGAACCTCAGCACCAAAGCCGATGCTGGCGCTGTCTCCGCGAGACGAAATGATCTTGTCGAGGCCCGCGAACGCACCGCCGCAGATAAAGAGGATGTTTGTCGTATCGACCTGCAGGAATTCCTGCTGCGGATGTTTCCGTCCGCCTTGCGGCGGAACAGCTGCAACGGTGCCTTCCATGATTTTCAGAAGCGCCTGCTGGACACCCTCGCCGCTGACATCCCGCGTGATCGAAGGGTTGTCGGACTTCCGCGAGATCTTGTCGATTTCGTCAATGTACACGATGCCGCGCTGGGCACGCTCCACATTGTAGTCCGCAGCCTGCAGAAGCTTCAGAACGATATTCTCAACGTCCTCGCCCACATAACCCGCTTCAGTGAGTGTGGTTGCGTCCGCCATGGTGAACGGAACGTCAATGATCCGCGCGAGCGTCTGCGCCAACAGAGTCTTACCGCAACCCGTTGGTCCGATCAGGAGTATGTTCGATTTCGCTAACTCAACCGCATCGCTCTTTGAGGCGTGAGACAAGCGCTTATAGTGATTGTGAACAGCCACAGAAAGAATGCGTTTGGCATACTCCTGCGCAATGACGTAATCATCGAGCACATCGCAGATTTCCTGCGGCGTTGGTACGCCTTCCGAGGAAGAAACCATCGCGGTTTTGTTTTCTTCGCGGATGATATCCATGCAGAGTTCGACGCATTCATCGCAGATGAACACTGTCGGGCCAGCGATCAGCTTCTTCACCTCATGCTGGCTCTTCCCGCA
Organism: Pseudomonadota bacterium; assembly: GCA_039028055.1. Classification (GTDB taxonomy): domain Bacteria; phylum Pseudomonadota; class Alphaproteobacteria; order Caulobacterales; family Hyphomonadaceae; genus CALLCD01. The sequence continues at coordinate 4,374 of JBCCIW010000266.1, forward strand.
AAAGGAACAGTAGAGGGTGTTTTTCGAATCGCCGGAGCCGTTCTGCTTACTCATTCGTACCTCAATGCCGGAGAACACTTAACACAAGGCTTACGCCAGTAATTCACCGATCTCTCATGATCATAGGCCTGCACAACCTCCACGCAAGCCCTGCGCCACA
>JBCCIW010000267.1:0-4523 GCA_039028055.1 Pseudomonadota bacterium
CATCGAGAAATTCATCGAAAGCCCTCGCCATATCGAAATTCAGGTCATGGGCGACAAGCATGGCAATTGCCTCTACCTGTTCGAGCGGGAATGCTCGATCCAGCGCCGCAACCAGAAGGTCATCGAAGAGGCACCGAGCCCACTCCTTGATGAAGCAACCCGCAAGAAGATGGGAGAGCAGGCTGTCGCGCTTGCGAAAGCCGTGGACTATGACAGTGCGGGCACGGTCGAATTCGTAGTTTCCGGTAAGGACAAGGGCTTCTACTTCCTCGAGATGAACACCCGCCTCCAGGTTGAGCACCCCGTCACCGAGATGATTACCGGCGTTGACCTTGTTGAACAGATGCTCCGCGTAGCATCAGGAGAGAAACTCTCCATCAAGCAGAAAGACCTCAAGATTAATGGCTGGGCCGTCGAGTCCCGCGTCTATGCAGAAGATCCGTACAGAAATTTTCTCCCGTCCATCGGGCGTCTCATAAGGTTCTACCCACCTTCAGAGGGTACACTGGGCGAGGGCACAGTCCGCATGGACTCAGGTGTCCGAGAAGGCGATGAAATTTCCATGTTTTACGATCCGATGATCGCAAAGCTTGTGACCCACGGAGCCGACCGCGACAAAGCTCTCGACACTCAGGCGAAGGCGCTCGATCGCTTTCACATAGAAGGAATACAGGACAATATTCCGTTCTGCGCCGCGGTTATGGACGAAAAGCGCTTCAGGTCAGGTGACATCACCACCGCCTACATCAAGGACGAGTTCCCCGACGGATTCATGGGCACCGAGCCAACATCCGAGCAGCGCAAATTCCTCGTTGCCGCCTCGGTTTATGCGCACATCATCAAGGCGGCGCGAGCACCAAAGAGCGATGCTGCCCCTGAAACCGGCGCTGGAAACTGGTCTGTGCTCCTCGGCACTGATCGCTACGATCTATCCGTTGAGCTGGGAGCTGGCGAGGCGACCATCATGCGCGAAGACAAGAACCATTCGCTCGTAACGGATTGGCTCCCCGGCAAGAACCTCTTTGAGGGTATCCTCGATGGTGAAGCCTTTGCAGTCAGCTTCTCCAGAAGCAAAACAGGGAGTATTGTGCGCCATCGCGGTGCCGCATTGCCCGTTATCGTAACCAGGCCGCGTATCGCCGACCTGTATCAGCGGCTTCCCGAAAAAGAGGCTCCGGACACATCAAAACTGATCATGTCGCCCATGCCGGGCCTGGTGGTCTCGATCGATGTCGAGGTCGGGCAGGATGTGAAACCGGGCGAGGGCGTCTGCGTAGTGGAAGCCATGAAGATGCAGAACATTATCCGCGCGGAGGCTGAGGGTAAGGTCAAGGCAATCAATGTCGAGCCCGGTGCTGCCGTCGCCGCAGACGAAGTTATGGTGGAGTTCGAATAACCTGATCAAGCTGGAAGCCAGCCTCAAATCAGGTTAAGTCTCCGTTCCAAAATCGGAGCCACATATGGACATAACGAATGTGCTTTTCAGTCCCAACGGACGGATAAGTCCGAATACCTTCTGGCGGGGCACTATTTTGTTGGTCGGATGGCAGATCGTTCTCAATCTCGCTATCGGCTTCCTGCCGCTCAGCCTCGCGCTCGGTTTGATGTTGTCCGTTTTGTTGCTCTTCTATCCCTATCTGTGCGTCTACGGAAAAAGACTGCACGATAGTGGTCGATCCGCCTGGCAGTTTTTACTTTTCTTCTTCGCGTGGTTACTGCTTTCGCTCTATGTGATGCCAGCGGTCTTTCAGCCGCTCGTTGCGGAAGAGACAGCGCGCCTTCAGGAAGACATGGATATCTTCATTCAGGAAGGAAATGTCACCGCCATGTTTGAACTCGTTCAGATGCAGTTTCGATCACAGTTTGTCTTGAGCGTCATCCAGATTGTTATTCTGAATGCCTTGCTCGGCTTTTTTGTGGCGCGTCTGAAATCGGAGCCTGAGCCGAACCAGTATGGCCCACCGACCCAGAATGCCGGTGCGCCGTTTGCGTGATTTGCACGATCCTATCTCAGATTTACGTAGCCACCGTCCAGCGGAATACTGACGCCCGTCACATAGTCTGAAGCCGCTGATGCGAGAAATGTCGACAATCCGATCATATCATCTGCAGATCCAATTCGACCGAGCGGAATAGCAGACGAGACCATTTTTTTGCCCTCCTCTGTGCCTAGCGCATAGGCGGTCATTTTGCTTTCGAAGGGGCCGGGTGAAATGGCGTTCACCGTAATTTTCTCAGGTGCGAGCTCTCGCGCTAAGCTACGCGTTAAATGATGCACGGCCGCCTTGCTAGCGGGATAAGCGAGATTGCCGGGTGCCATGGGCATCGTGAACCCTTCAATTGATCCGATATTGATCACCCTCCCTCGACCAGACGCCGCAGCAGCCGCGCGTAATTGAGGTAGAAGTTTCTGGGTCATGAAGAATAGCGATTTCACGTTCAGGTCCATCACGCGGTCCCAACCCGACTCCGAAAATTCCTCGATTGGCTGCGCCCACGCTGCCCCGGCATTATTGACCAGGATATCAAGCTGATCTTCCCTTTCGCTGAACCACTCGGAAAACTCAGAAACGCCCTCAAGTGTTGAGAGATTGGAGGCGTGAGCAATGCACGTCCCGAACTCGGACAGCTTTTCCTGCATTGCCGTACACGCGTCGTCTTTGCGAGACGTTATATAAACCTTGACACCCGCCTTAACGAAGCCAGTAGCAATCATCTCTCCGATACCGCGCGTTCCGCCTGTAATGAGTGCAGTTTTTCCGGATAGGTCGAATAGGTTCGTCGGTTGGGTCATTTCTGGTCCTTTTCTTTGGTCTACTGGAGTATTTCGGGCACCGATGCTCCGATGTAAAGGCAATAAGAATCAGGTGCCTATCCGAAGAAACTCGCGCTTTTTAACAACAGGAATATCGATTGTCCGGCCTTTAGGTCTAGGTCGGAGATCGATTTCCGAGTAACTCGCGCCTTGATAAACTGATTATCTAATTTGAGTGTCAGCATGCTGAATGTTGGACCAGGATCATTATCCATGCCTTGAATTGTTCCGCGTAATACATTCTGAATACTGATGTTTTCAGGTCGCTCCAAAGAGACCGAGATGTCCTTCGGCGATACAGCTAGACTGATTGACGAACCCAATTCGAGGTTCGAATTCATCGGAAGGATAAGCCTGTTTTCACCTATGCGAACATACGTCAATCCAAACTCATCATCGTGGGAGTCAACAATGCCGTTCAGAACTGATCCGTCCTCATAAGGGTTTCGTCCAGCCTCCAACCCATGTGCAGAAAGCGTTTCGTCAATGGTACCAGAAGCGACCTTGCCACCATTTCCAAGAATGATAACGCGGTCAGCGATGCGAGACACTTCATCAATATCATGACTGACATAAAGCGTCGGAATGCTCAGGGATCTGAGCAGCTCTTCGAGCAATGGAACAAGCTCGCGCTTTCTTGTGCGATCCAGTGCAGCTAGCGGCTCATCAAGCAACAGGAGTGCTGGTTGGCTGACGAGCGTACGCGCCAGTGCTGCGCGTTGGCGTTCTCCGCCAGACAGAGTGCTAGGGGCTCTGTCGAGCAAGGGTGACAAGTCGCACGCGTCGATAATATCCTGTCGGGAATAAACGCTCTCCGCTGAGTATTTTCTCTGTTCGGCATAGTTGAGATTTTGTTCGACACTCAAATGAGGAAAGAGTCGAACATCCTGAAAGAGGAAACCGATAGAACGCCTATGCGGAGCCAGATTTATACTTGCCGAGCTATTGAATAAGACAGTTTCGTTCAGCTGAAGGAGTCCAGTATCAGGCTTTTCAAATCCCGCAATCGTGCGGAGAAGTGTTGTTTTGCCAACGCCGCTTGAACCGAATATCGCGGTGACGCAATTAGGCACAACCGACTCTTTAATGTGAAAATCGATGCCATATCGTGAGATATTCAGGTCGAGGAAGAGACCGTCAACCGACATCTACCGCCTCTCTCCGATTGAGGGCATATACTGCGAGCAACACGGCGAATGAGATCGTAATTAAAAGAAGAGACAGGGCGTTGGCGTCGTTATAGTTCAACGTTTCTACGTGTTCATAAATCTCGATCGATACCACACGTGTTCTGTCCGGGATGTTGCCTCCGATCATAAGGACAACGCCGAATTCGCCCATTGTGTGCGCAAAGCTCAACACTGAAGCGGTGAGGAAGCCGCGCGAGGCGAGGGGCACCGCGACTGAAATGAATGCGTCTATGGGGCTAGCTCCAAGGCTTGCAGCTACCTCCATGGCCGACCGGCCGGTCGCCTGGAAGGCGGTCTGTAGCGGCTGCACCATGAAGGGAAGGGAGTAAATCACCGATCCAACGACCAGTCCGGCGAATGAAAAGCTGAGTGTCTCACCGGTGAATGAAATCCAGGCGCGGCCCAATGGTGCTTCGGGATTCATGGCAACAAGCAGATAAAACCCCAACACCGTTGGTGGCAAAACGAGCGGTAAGGCGACAACAGCTTCAAGTGCAGGTTTCAACCGCGACCTTGTC